>NZ_JAOQJO010000019.1:0-91485 GCF_025567015.1 Waltera acetigignens
ATCAAGTACACACTTTTTGAACCGAAAACAAGAAAAACGCTTCTGGAGTGCTGACCAAAAGCGTTTTGTCTACAGTCTGAAGCATAGAACCCGTAATGGTTCTATGCCTTTGTGCTTATTCTGGCATTCATTTTTAGTTAGTGCGGGTTATTTACCTAATACAGTTTTTCTCATAATAAAAATCTGTTAGTTAAACTTTTTCAAATTTTGCTACTTCATCCGATAAATCTTCCGAAAGGTTCTTATTTTCGTCCGCCTGCACTTTAATTGCTGAAATTGCTGTTACAAGTTGTGATATCTCTTGTGCTACGTTTGTAACACCTTTTGCAGATTCTTCAATCGCTATAGAAATGTTATTGATACCTTCATTCATATCATTCATTGTACCTAAGCTATCTTTTGACTTAACTGCAAACTCGTTAAATGTATTACTTGCCTGATCAGAATCAGCATCATAATTTCCAATAATTTTTACAAAGTTGTCATAATCAAGTACTACCTTTTCATCTACAAAACGAATCATTTCCGTTGCATTTCCAGACAGATTGTTTACTGCCTCAATAACTTTTCCACTGATTTCCTGAATATTGTTTGCTGTCTCACGTGAACTATCTGCAAGCTGTCTGATTTCATCTGCAACAACGGCAAAGCCCCTGCCTGCTTCCCCTGCTCTTGCTGCTTCAATCGATGCATTAAGTGCTAGAAGATTTGTCTGTGCTGCGATATTTAAGATATTTTCTGTAAGTTTTGCAATTTCATTTACAGACTTAGATGCTTCTACTGCCTCCGCGACATCCTTTTGAATGCCATCAAATGTTTCTACTGTTTTTTCTTTTGATGCAATCGCTTCTTTATAGCTATTTTCTGCAGTAAGCTTCACTTCCTGCAACTTCATTGCAGAGTTCTTAGCATCCTCATTCATGCCTGCCATTTTCTCTAGCAGATTATTACATCCTTGGGCTAAATCATATAGAGAAGCAGATACCTCTTCCATGGATGCTGCAAGTTCTTCCGATGTTGCACTCACATTGGATGCACTCATATTTGAAGATTCCGCCTCTTTTTGTACAAGATAGGAAGATTTTTTCATATCTTTTGATACACTCTGAATCTTTACCATAAGATTTTGTAATGTTTCAATAAAATGGTTGACACCATTTGCAAGCTGACCAATTTCATCACTGGTTTCATCAAATACTCTTAACGTAAGATTACCCTGTCCTGATTCTATACCTAAAATGATATCATCCAAATCATTCTTTGCTCTTTTTGCTGGACGAACAATGGACTTATTAATAACAATCGAAAGAAGTACGATTACAATAATATCAGCTACCACAAGTGCAAGATCAAAAATGATGCTTCCATTTATTCTGTAGTTGCTATGTCTGATGGCTTCTACCACTTCTCCTTTTGCTGTTTCAAAAACCGCAGTATCATTATTTTCCACTGCTTCTTCATATTGTTCAAACTGTTCTATAAGCACATTATTCTTTCCTCGAATAGCTTGTAATGCCATTAAATTCAAGACTGTAATCAAAACTGCAAAAAAGCCTACAGACACTAACATTGTTACTAACTTTTTTCCCAAGTTCTTTCTCTTTTTCATGTTTATTTTTCTTCTTTCTGCGAAAGGCACCAATGCGTTATGTTTTGGATTTTTTTACCATTATTCTACCCCACCCCACAAAATTTTGTCAATTCTTTATTCTCTTGATAGAAAATTTTAATCTTTACTCTGATGAGGATGGTGTGAAACACATCCGTATCAAAGCCAGACCTAATAAATGGCATGAGAATGACTGCCCTTTCTGTCACAAGTCATGTCCTGCTTATGACAAACATTCCAGCAGACCAACCACTTGGAGGGGGCTGGACTGGGGTGGTATTCTGGTCGAAGTTGAATACCAGACGCATCGTATCATCTGTCTTGAACATGGGGTATATGTTGCCGAAGTTCCATGGGCATATCCAGGTAATAGATTTACCAAGGATTTCGACCTTACCGTTGCATGGTTTGCATACCCCATTTGTTGTGCACGTTTTACACTTAATATCGTAAAGGGTCAACCCTAACAAAATATTTTCTCTTACTATTTGAAATATTCCTGAAAAAACCTGTTCTTATTACTGAAAAAACAGAGGACAATTTTGTCCTCTGTTTAAAATAACGTGCACTGCTCAATTAGAGCTTTATCTATTCTCTGATCCACGTCAATGTATCGCTGTGTAGTGGCAACACTGCTATGCTGCAGGAGCTTCTGCACCAACACAATACATTTCCACTCGAAACGGATGGTTTTCAAATACTCTTAGCCGTTCAATCGCTATTTCAACGATCTTTTCATCTGGATCCATCTGATCCACTTTTTCTGCCATAGGCATCCTCCTTCTTCCTGAAATAAAAAAATCCGCCCAGATTAGAACCTAATCTAATCTGAACGGAATACTCATTCAGGCTTGATATTTTCCAAGCAGAAATATTTTTTATCATCACCCTTTTGTTAGCTACAAGAATTTACAACCTTTTACACCAGCTGCATTATAGCTTTTCATTCCTGTTAGCAAAAATGCTCATTTTTTGATTTGCTGTTAGCAGAAAAACAACAAAAAAACGGCAATGATTTTTCTCTCATTACCGCTTAAAATAGAGCGTTCCCTATAGGAATCGAACCTACAATAGAGTCTTAGGAGGACCCCGTTATATCCATTTAACTAAGGGAACAAATGCCGTATTTTCGGGCTTTTCAGCCTTTTGGACTCCGGCTGCCATGTTTATGAATCCAATCACTTGCGTGATGAATTGCTCCTGTTATTATATATTGATTTTAGCCTTTTTGCAAACTCTAAAATCCTGTTGCTTCTCACTAAATGGTCTGCACTTAGTTGCCCCTTAGGAGGCGCTTGCTATATCCATTTAACTATAGGAACATATGCACAATTGTTAGTATACCGAAAATATTGTTATTTTGCAACCTTATTCCTCGGGAAAATTAATATACCCCTGTAACCAGATGACACCCTTGAAACGGCGTCCCACCTGAGGTTCTCCGTAGATATCTTTTTCATTGATACATACATCAAAAGATAACTCATTGCACAGAATCGTAAGAATATATACCTTTTCTCCCGTGACATCGTTGGTTGCCAGACGAAGTTCCGTAATCTCACCTAGTACAGAGTACTGGTCGCACTCCACGCCGTAGGGCATAAAATAAGTATCCACCAGACTGAAAATATCATCCTTCTGGATCCTGCGGGAAATGGTGGTGTACATATCCATATCTTCCAGCGTCAGGGTCTCAATAGCATCTTCGTCTCCCTGTCTGGCAGCTGCCAGAAGTTTGTTACGATTGGCGGAGTCTTTTTTTACCCGGAGGACCTGTTCTTCATCTTTTTTGATGGGTAACAGGATACTTCCGGTCAGGGACAGGCCGGATAAGGTCAGTGTGGTACCGCGGATGGGTAATTTTCCGGTACTCTGAGCCTTGATGTAGGGAATCCGGTTCCGCAGATAGAAAATTAAAGAGATTCCCACCTTGATATCGTCGCAGATACCGGCATAGGAATCCTTCTCCGCATGACGTTCCACAGAGACATCTTCATAAGAAGTAATGCCGCTTCCCGTCAGATACGGATAATAATATTCATAGATAAACTTATCGTTATCATCAAATTCTCCACAGACAGCCACACCAAAGGTACCGGATTCTATGGCTCCTCTGGTCGCGGTGTGATTTTTGCTGAATTCACCCAGAAGGATACCCTCCTGATTCATGGTATATGCGCGATGATCGGAATTCATGATCACGTCTGTCAGTAATTCTTTTAATTTCTTACGGTCCGTATATTCACTGAACCCGATAGCTCTCATATATTTATGCAAAACATCACCCTCTTTCTGTCTGCGGTTTCATTCACTCCCTTCATACAAAGTATATCTTTCCTGCAAGCAGTATATATACTTTGCATGGTTGAGAGTTATTCTATCATTTCTTAGGCAGGACTTTCTCCTTGCCACCCATGTAAGGACGCAGAGCAACAGGAATGTTCACGCTGCCATCCTCATTTACGTTGTTCTCCAGGAATGCGATCAGTCCTCTGGGAGAAGCCAGTACGGTATTGTTCAGTGTGTGTACCAGATAAGTTCCGTTTTCACCCTTGGTACGGATACCCAGACGTCTTGCCTGTGCATCACCCAGGGTAGAACAGGAACCAACCTCAAAGTACTTCTTCTGTCTGGGGCTCCATGCTTCTACGTCGCAGGATTTTACCTTCAGATCTGCCAGATCACCACTACAGCACTCCAGAGTACGAACGGGTACATCCAGGCTGCGGAAGAATTCTACGGTGTAGGACCACATCTTGTTGTACCAGTCCATGGAATCCTCAGGCTTACACAGTACTACCATTTCCTGCTTTTCGAACTGGTGTACGCGGTACACACCTCTCTCCTCGATTCCGTGAGAACCTACTTCCTTACGGAAGCAAGGGGAATAAGAAGTCATGGTAATAGGCAGGCTCTTCTCATCTACGATCTGTCCTTTGAACTTACCAATCATGGAATGCTCGGAAGTACCGATCAGGTACAGATCCTCACCTTCGATCTTATACATCATAGCTTCCATTTCTGCGAAGCTCATAACACCGTTTACTACGCTGCTGCGGATCATGAAAGGAGGGATACAATAAGTGAATCCCTTGTCGATCATGAAGTCTCTTGCGTAGCTGATCATTGCGGAATGGATTCTTGCAGCATCGCCCATCAGGTAATAGAAACCGTTACCACTGGTACGTCCTGCGCTCTCCTTGTCCAGACCGTTCAGACGATCCAGAATATCTGCATGATAAGGAACCTCAAAATCAGGAACTATGGGCTCACCAAACTTCTCGATCTCTACGTTCTGGCTGTCATCCTTACCGATAGGAACGGACTCATCAATAATGTTGGGGATGACCATCATGATCTTGGTGATCTTCTCCTGCAGTTCGGTCTCGGAAGCTTCGAGTTCAGCCAGGCGCTTTGCACCGGCAGCTACTTCTGCCTTCTTGGCTTCTGCCTCTTCCTTCTTGCCCTGACCCATCAGTGCACCGATCTCTTTGGAGATACGGTTTCTGGAAGCACGCAGATCATCTGCCTCCTGCTTTGCCTTTCTGCTCTCGGTATCCAGTGCAATCACTTCATCTACCAGAGGGAGCTTTTCATCCTGGTATTTTTTTCGGATGTTCTCCTTGACTACCTCGGGATTTTCTCTTAAAAATTTAATGTCTATCATGACTTCCTCCATTCTGCTGACATATATGTATGCAGCATTATTCTAATCCTTTTTCAATATATACATTCAGAACTTTTACAAGATCCACGATTCTCTCTTCCTGTAATTTCCGTCCATCCTTATCGCGGATGATCCGGATTATGGGACGATCCTGGAAATCTTTATTCTGAGATACCACGATGGCTTCTTCCCCGTCGTTAGTCAGTACATGACTTCCGGCGGGATAGACTGCAGTAAAACTTAAAAACGCGTCTACTATTTTACCATTATATTTCACATTTTTAAAGCTTTTTAAATATTCTACTGCTTCATAGACTCTGCTACGTCTCTGGGCAATACCACAGATCATTTCATCAAAGGCATCACATACGGCTACAATCTGACAGAAAAGTGGAATCTCCGCTTCTTTGAGTCGAAGCGGAAATCCGGATCCGTCCAGTCTCTCATGGTGATACAGGATGATTTTTTTTACTTCATCTGAAATCCATTCCTCATCTTTTACAGAAGTATATCCATATACCGGATGTTTCTTATACTCTGCCAATGCTTCCGGCTTCATATCTTCCATGGATTTCCCTTCATAATCCAAAGTCGTATATCGAAGTCCGATATCATGCAGCAGGCATCCTACACCGATATCATGAATTACCTGCTTATCCACATTCATCCGAAGTGCCGTCAGGATAGCGAGAGAACTCAGACTGATGGAATGTTCGTAAATATCAGCACTTCGTTCCTTAATATCAAATACTTTTTCTACAACTTCTTTTTCATCCAGAATATTGGTAATGATCTCATCCGCTGCCTGGGTCAGCCCCTGCAATTCTTTGTTATTCTGGTAAGTATGTCTCTCCAGAATACTTTTTACTTTACTTCTTATTGTTTTTTCTATATCGTTTTTTAGTATTACGATTTCGTTGGCCTCGTCTTCTTTTACGTAGACCTCCAGAATACCCATTTCCTCGATTTTATCGATATACTCTTTTTTTAATACTGCGCCTTCCGGTAGAATGATCTGATAATCCCAAGTCATCAATGACTGTGCAAGAATTTCGTTTCCGGTCAGCTCGCTCAGTTTCATTCTCTTCATATATAAACCTCTTTACTTATTCTCCCATTGCCATGGCAAGTGCTTCTGCTTCTTCTGCCCCCAGATCAATAGCACACTGGCCAAGCTTGATTTCTTTTGTATAAGAATAACAGCCTTCGGAACTGTGTACAGAATTGATAATAAAACCATTATTATTCTCATCCAGCAGAGCCAGTGAAAAACTCAGCTGTCCACCCATCTGGTTGAATGCATCGTACTTCACCAATCCCATTTTCTGATAAGCGGATTCCATATTCTTATATAAAGTGCGGATATCTTTCTTATTTTTCTCTGTATTTGCTTTTAGGAATTTATTGTCTTCATACAGACCGGCGATATCCTTTTCCAAACTTGCTCCATCTTTACCGCTGAGGAATTTGTCCAGTCTCTTTTTTAATTTGCTTGTTTTTCTGATCTGAACGATCAACAAGATCAAAAAGATGATCAACAGTAAAATCACTGCACCCATTCCGATCAGAAGGTAGCCCATGTCAAATTCCCCCAGACCGATCTGATTCAAAAAAGTACTACTCATATTATTAACCGTGCCTTTCTTTCGTGCATCTTCTTTTCTCTTATTTATTCAGTACATCCAACAGTCTGTCCAGATCTTCATGATTGTAAAATTCAATTTCAATCTTACCGGATCCTTCTCCCCTGGATGTCACAGTAACTTTTCTGCCAAGTTTCTGCTTCAATTTTTCTTCAATATCCTGATAGATTACCTGCATGGTCTTGTCATCTGTCTTCTTGGGCTTTGCCGGTTTATGTAGATTCTTTACCAATTTTTCCACATCACGGACACTCAGCTTTTCATCAAAAATACGCTGGGCCAGATTGTACTGTTCTTCCGGATTCTCTACAGCCAGCAAAGCTCTTGCATGTCCGGTGCTGATCATTTCATCTACCACCATACGCTGTACATCTTCATTCAGTTTCAACAGACGAATGGAGTTGGTTACTGCAGCACGGCTCTTGGATACTCTCTCTGCCACTTCATCCTGTTTCAGGTGAAACTCTGTTAAAAGTCTCTTGTATGCCTGTGCTTCTTCAATAGGATTCAGATCTTCACGCTGAATATTCTCAATCAGGGAAATCTCTACAATTTCCTGTTCCGTATAATTACGAATGATAACAGGAACTTCCTTCAGACCTGCCAACTTGGCTGCACGCCATCTTCTCTCACCGGCAATAATCTCATAATAATCCTTACGATCCTGTACCAGAATCGGCTGCAACAGACCAAACTGTTTGATAGAATCCGCCAGTTCCTGTAATGCATCCTCATCGAAATTCTTACGAGGCTGTTCTCTGTTCGGCTCTACCTTTGTAATTTTCACAAGGGTCTGCGGTTCCTTTTCTTCCGTTGTTGCTTCGCTTTTTGCTTTGGCTACTGCTTCTTTCTTTGTCTTTGTTTCCCCTAATGCATTGGGTATCAGGGAATCCAGACCTTTTCCCAATCCTCTTGCTGCCATACCGTTTTCTCCTATACTCTTCTCTTCTATTTATTCTTTATAACTTCTTCTGCCAACTGCATGTATGCTTCTGCTCCGGCTGATTTAGGATCATACATATTGATAGGCATACCATAACTGGGTGCTTCCGCCAGTCTGATATTTCTGGGAATCAATGTATTATACACCTTTTGATTCAAATTTTGTTTAACATTTTCTACCACCTGCATAGACAGATTGGTACGGGAATCATACATAGTGAAAACAACACCGTCAATATTGAGATTGGGATTCAATCTTTCTTTTACCAGATTGATAGTATGGATCAACTGACTCAATCCTTCCAAAGCATAATACTCGCACTGAATGGGAACCAACACACTATCCGCTGTAGTCATGGAATTGATGGTCAGCATATTCAAAGAAGGAGGACAATCAATAATAATAAAATCATAATCATCCTTAACGTAATCCACTTCGTTCTTTAATATGAATTCCTTCTTATCTACACCAATCAGTTCGATCTCAGCCGCTGCAAGATTTACATTGGAAGGAACTACGGATACATTTTTAATAACATTTGAGATAATACAATCTCTGATGGAACACTCTCCCAGAATTAACTCATAAATGGTATCTTCCAGTTCATTTTTTTCAATTCCAAATCCACTGGTAGTATTTCCCTGAGGATCTGTGTCGATTACCAATACTTTCTTTCCTTTTGCAGCCAGAGATGCAGACAAATTAATGGACGTAGTTGTTTTACCTACGCCACCCTTCTGGTTCGCTATTGCAATAATTCTACCCATACTTATTTTTCACCATGTCCTTCTTAATGATTTAGCCGTGCAAACCTCTGGACTGTCTGTCCATATCCTCTACAACGATATCATAGATTTCACCGAGAGAAGCACAATACTCAAGAACCTTCCAGGGTTCATTGGTATGAAAATGAATTTTGATCAGTTCTTCATCTCCTACTGCCAGCAGACAATCACCTTTGAAATGTTCTGTGATATAGTCGTTGATCTCATCTTCATCCAGATCTGTTCCTTCAATTAGTAATTGTGTATCATATTTGAATTCTAACATTATAAAATCCTCCATTCTGTGATACGAACCACTCTATAATAATAGCATGAGCATTTCTATGTTACAAGGAAAAAATGCTACAAAAAGTTGATACTTTATACTCATTTGTTCTGTTTTTTACTAGATGTTGTATTCTTATATCTATGTTTTTTCCAGTAAGCATCATGTTTCACGCCAAATATGTAAAATGTTTCACATTTTTACCCACTATATCTTGGGTTGTAATGTTTCACGTGAAACATTATCTTGTATAATTTTCTTGTACATGGATAGAATGTTTCACGTGAAACATTCTATCCATAAATATCTATATATAGTGATCAAATAAAAGATATTTGTGTATCTTGTTTTGTTACAATTCCTATGATAGGATAACTAAAAAGAATGTGAGGTACGCAATCTATGGCTATTGATAAAGTAAAAGAATATTTTAACCCCCTTCATATGGAAGATCACATTTTAGAATTTGATGTATCCAGTGCTACTGTAGAACTGGCTGCAGAAGCTCTCCACTGTGAAGGAAAAAGAATTGCAAAAACAATGTCTTTCTTGGTTGGAGAACAACCTATTCTGATTGTAACAGCCGGTGATACTAAAATTGATAATGCAAAATACAAACACTTCTTTGGTGCAAAAGCTAAAATGATACCGGGAGAGGAAGTAGAAGCAATCATCGGACATGCCATCGGTGGTGTATGTCCTTTTGCAGTGAATGATAATGTGAAAATATACTTAGACGAATCTTTGCAAAGATTTGAAACTGTATTTCCAGCTGCAGGAAGTCCTAACAGTGCAATTGAATTAACAATCCCTGAATTAGAAAAATACTCAAACTTCCTGCAGTGGGTAGATGTCTGCAAAGGTTGGCAGGAACCTAATACAATTTAATCAGATTATTTTTGATAGCAAACACAGCTGCCTGTGTTCGATCAGATACATCAATTTTTTTAAAAATATTAGAAATATGATTTTTTACTGTTCTCTCACTGATATTCAGAGATGTTGCAATCTCCTTATTGAACATTCCATTAGCAACTTCAATAAGCACCTCCAACTCTCTATTCGTCAGACTGTTGATTTTTCCTTTGTCAATATCTCTGGATACCAGTCGGCTGTTCAATGCCGGTACCAGACTGGGTTGAATATAAGTTTCTCCCTGCATAATACAATTAATAGCTTTTTTCAGTTCTGCGGATTCTGCATCTTTCATGATATAACCATCTATACCAATGTCCACAGCCTTCAAAAGATATTCAACTTCATTATGTACCGTTAATACCAATACTTTAACAGAGATGTTTTTCTTCTTAATCTCCTGCAGCACTTCTATTCCGTTCATAACAGGCATGTTAATATCCAGAAGCAGTATATCAGGATGAACAGAAAGTAACTGCTCCATACATTCTACACCATTATTAGCTTCGGCAATCACAGAGATTGTACCGTCAAATTCCAGTAATTGACGGATTCCTTCTCTCATAAGAACATGATCATCTGCTAACATAACTTTTATACTCATATATATCCTCACTTGCTTGTGTATACTTATACTTTGTCCTAGTTGTTCTTTTTTACAGCTGAATGTAAATCTAAGGGAATTTTAATATCTATCGTAGTTCCCCGACCAATCGCAGAACTGACATGAATTGTACCGTTCAGCAGATTGACACCCTCATGGATCAATGCTAATCCAAAATGACTGTTTGCTTTATCTTCCGCTTCTTCCATGGTAAATCCCTTACCATTATCTTGTATTAAAATTTCATATTTCTGCTCCGTTTTTTTACAATGAAATAATACCCTGGTAGCCTGTGAATGTTTTTTTATATTTAACAGACATTCCTGAACCACACGGTATAAGGTAATGCAAAAATAATCATCTGTTTCACATGAAACATCGTCGATTTCTACATCCATTATGTAATCTTTGTCAGCATTCAAAAAGTCCAGTAATCTCTCAAAAGAAGCCTTTAATCCCAGATCATCAAATGTCATAGGACGCAGATTGAAGATAGTACTTCTGATATCTTCAATGACATTATGCAATCCTTTACTCACAGAATTCAATTCCATCTTTGCTCTGGCAGGATCCTTATCAATATATAAGGAAGCCAGTTCAATCATATGAACAAGATGGGCAATATTCTGCAATGAAGTATCATGAAGTTCGGAAACAATTCTTTTTCTCTCCGTCTCCAACATCTCCATCATTTTCTTACCATTTTCTGTATTGCAACTACACTCATTCTTTTGTACATTTTCATCAATGTTCATATATCACCTTATAGAACATATGTTCTTCTTTTTGAATATTCCATTATATTTATCATATAGGAATAATAATATTGTGTAAAACTTTTTTTATTAATAAAAATAAATCTTAACACAATTTTTACATTGTATGATGCCAGGGTCAAAAGGTCTAAGCCCACATGAGCTTGCTCATAAGTGGGTGAAAGACCTTAGGACCCGCCCCGATATGAGCATAAAAGTGGGATGATAATCCCACGATATGCGAATATTGGGGTAGGATTGTGGGAGTGCGTAGCACGTAACAATCCGTAAGCATCAGAGTCGGGGGCTTTTGACCCCGACATCATTATATTCTCTTCGTTTTATGACAAAGGTTCTTTGGATGGCAATCCCGCTTTTCTGGGATATTTGGCAGGTGTGGACTTTTCCTTTGTAATAATAAACAGATTCCGATAAATATCCGAATCGGGAAGTGTAAATTCAACCTGTCCATCCATTTTTCCACCAAGTATCTTCACAGCATGCTGTGCGGCATTCATCTCTTCTGTTATTTTTTCAGATTTATAAGAGATAAATTTGCCGCCGACCTTTACAAAAGGAAGGCAATATTCTGACAATGTGGAAAGATTTGCTACTGCCCTGGATACACAGAGATCATATTTTTCTCTGCATTTTCCAGGCTTTGCAAAATCTTCCGCACGTCCGTGAATTGTCTCCACTCCGGTAAGTCCCAATACAGCAATCACTTCATTTAAAAAGTTAATTCTCTTATTCAGGGAATCCAGCAGTGTCACCTGCAGATCCGGAAATGCAATTTTCAAAGCAAGTCCCGGAAATCCAGCACCGGTTCCCACATCAATGACTGTTTTATTCTGCGTAACATCATAAGCTTTGCAGAGGGATATGCTGTCCACAAAATGTTTTTTCATAACTTCGTCGTATTCCGTAATTGCTGTAAGATTCATGACATCATTCCATTCCACCAACATTTCATAATATTTCAAAAACTGTTGGATCTGTTCATCACTTAAAGTCACACCCAACGCTTTACAGTCTTTTTCAAATTGTTCTGTATTATAATCTGCCATGTATTCCTCCGCAGTATTCTACTTGGTTGCTTTATAATGTTCCAGATATACCAGTAAAACAGAGATATCTGCAGGAGATACTCCTGAGATACGGGAAGCCTGTCCTACCGAAACAGGACGGAATTCCTTCAGCTTCTGTCTCGCTTCCAGACGAAGGGACGGAACTTCATCATAGTCCAATGTCTCTGGAATCATTTTTTTCTCCATCTTGCGATACTGTTCTACCTGACGCTTCTGTCTTATAATATATCCTTCATATTTAATTTCAATTTCCACCTGTTCCACAACAGCAGAAGGCAAAGGATGTCTCTCCTTATCAATCGGAGCCAATGCTGCATATCCCAGCTCCGGTCTGCAGATCAGCTCTGCCAGAGTAGCCGCAGTTTTCAGAGTAGAACTGCCGCTTGCTTCCAGAAAATGCTGGATTTCCTTATTGGCACCTACGGAAGTATTCTTCAATCTCTGAATCTCTCCATCGATCAGTTCTTCTTTCTCCACCAGAGCGTCATATTCCTGTTGTGAAATCAATCCGATCTCATAGCCCTTCTTACGCAGACGCAGATCCGCATTATCCTGACGAAGTAACAGACGATACTCTGCTCTGGAAGTCATCATACGATAAGGTTCTCTGTTATCCTTGGTCACCAGATCATCAATCAAAACTCCGATATAACTTTCGGAACGATCCAAAATCAAAGGATCTCTATGCAAAACAGACATAGCTGCATTAATACCGGCGATCAATCCCTGGGATGCAGCCTCTTCATATCCACTGCTTCCGTTGAACTGTCCGCCACTGAACAGACCATTGATATTCTTAAACTCCAGAGAAGGATTCAACTGTTTTGCATTGATACAATCATATTCGATGGCATAGGCATTTCTTACAATTTCACAATGTTCCAATCCCGGAACCGTACGATACATAGCTAACTGTACATCTTCCGGCAGAGAAGAAGACATGCCGCCAACGTACATTTCATTCGTGTGCAGACCTTCTGGCTCGATAAATACCTGATGTCTCTCTTTTTCGGCAAATATAACGACCTTGTCCTCAATGGAAGGACAATATCTGGGACCGGTACCCTCAATAATACCGGCATAGATAGGAGAGCGATCCAGATTATTCCGAATGATCTCATGGGTATTCTCATTAGTATAAGTCAGCCAGCAGGAAGCCTGTTCCTTCTGTACCGATTCCGGATCCGTAGAGAAAGAAAAGGGTACAATCCTCTCATCACCGAGCTGCTCTTCCATCTTGGAAAAATCAAGAGAACGCTTGTCCATTCTGGCGGGAGTTCCTGTCTTAAAACGACGCATTTTGATTCCCATAGCTTTCAAAGAATCCGTCAGATGATTGGCTGCCTGTAGTCCGTTCGGCCCAGTGTAAGTAATGGATTCTCCGCACAGGCATCTGGCCCGCAGATAAGTTCCAGTGCAGAGAACAACAGCCTTACATTCATAGATAGCACCGGTAAAAGTCTTTAAACCGGTAATCTTTTTCTTGTGATCTTCGGTCTCTTCCCAGAGAAGTTCACAGACCTCCGCCTGCTTGATCAGAAGATTTTCCTGATTTTCCAGCACTTTACGCATGGCTCTGGAATATTCCGCCTTGTCCGCCTGTGCCCGCAGGGAATGTACTGCCGGTCCCTTGGACACATTCAGCATTTTCGACTGAATAAAAGTCTTATCAATATTTTTACCCATCTCTCCACCCAGAGCATCCAATTCTCTGACCAGATGTCCCTTGGAAGATCCTCCTACATTAGGGTTACAAGGCATCAATGCAATACTGTCTACACTTACTGTAAAAATTACTGTCTTCAGACCCAGTCTGGCGCAGGCCAGAGCAGCTTCACATCCGGCATGACCGGCACCTACTACACACACATCTACTTGTTTCTTTAGTTCCATAGTATTTTTCCTTCTGGTTGTTACTTACCCATACAAAATTTAGAGAAAATCTCATTCACCACATCTTCATCCACTTCTTCTCCTATGATCTTACCCAGAGAAGCATAGGCACTGGTCAGGTCAATGGAATAAAAATCTTCCGGCATTCCATCCTCAATACTTTGTTCTACCAGCTGCAAACTGTTCAAAGCATCCTGCAGGGCCTCTTTATGTCTGAGATTTGTTACAACCAACTCATTGTTATGCCTTAATTTTCCTTCGAAGAACATATTGCGGATTGTTTCTTCCAATTCTTCCATTCCGGAATTTTCCGAAGAAGGATCAATAGTAGAAGTACGAAGAATCTGAATCTCTCCGGTATGCTCCAACACCTTTTCCAGAGTTTCTTTCAAACTTTCTTCTGTGATTTTATTCTCCAGATCCGATTTATTCAACAGAATAATTGCCTTTTTCCCTTCCAATAAGGGGATGATATTCTGATCATCCTCATCCAGAGTTTCTGAAGCATCTACCACATACAGAATCAGGTCTGCTTCCACGGCATATTTTTTGGCACGTTCTACACCGATCTTTTCTACTACATCCTGTGTCTCATGGATTCCCGCCGTATCGATCATATTCAGACTGATGCCATGCAGATTGATGGTCTCATGCAAGGCATCTCTGGTGGTTCCGGCAATCTCCGTGACAATGGCTCTGTCCTCTCCCAACAACATATTCAGCAGAGAAGATTTTCCGGCATTGGGCTTTCCAACAATAACTGTGGATATGCCTTCTTTCATTAGTCTGCCGTTATCTGCGGTTGCCAATAATTTTTGAATTTCTTTTTCGAAACCTGTGACTTTTTCAGCTAATTGTTCCGGATATCCTTCCAGGCTGATATGCTCCGGATCATCCAATGCCGATTCTATAAAAGCAATCTGATATAAAATATCTTCCCGCAGGCTGCGAATCTTGTCCGAAAGTCTTCCCTTCAACTGGCTGACCGAAGAAGAAAGTGCATATTCGTTCTGGGAATGGATTACGTCAATAACCGCTTCCGCCCGGGATAAATCAATTCTGCCGTTTAGAAAAGCTCTCTTGGTGAATTCACCCGGTTCTGCCAGTCTGGCACCGGCCTGCAGCACTGTCTCCAATACTTTCTGCATCACCAACACACCACCATGACAGTTGATTTCCACCGTGTCTTCCATCGTATAGCTTTTTGGTGCTTTCATTACAGAGGTCATAACCTCATCAATGATATTCTCATCTTTATCAACAATATATCCATAATGGATCATATGACTCTGTACCTTTGTCAGAATCTTTTTCCCGGATGCGGAACGGAAAATACTATCTACTATATATATGGCATTTTCACCACTGATTCTTACAATTCCGATTCCGGAATCTGATAGAGCCGTGGCAATGGCTGCTATTGTTTCCTTTTCATAATTTTCCATACTGTTTCTAATGCCTTTCCATGAACTGCCAACATCTATTTTGCATCAAACACTCTTCCTGTAGGAACCAGCGTCGATTCGTCTCCCGCATAACCAGTCTGTACATACTCCACCATATGATCTTCTCCCAGATATTTATAGAGAAGATATCTGCGCTCTCTCTGATCACCTTCTTTGTATGCAAAGCAATCATCAGACGCTGCGCCATCCATTAATTTATAATAGGCCTCTACCAGATCCTCATAAGAGATCGGTGCTCCGGATACTTGTAAATCATGACTTTCATTCAATCCCTTTACAAATAAAATAGGATGCTGTCTGCCGGTTTCATTCTCGTTTTTCTGAGCTACTTTTACTGCTTCACCTTCTATGTTATATCCATGATCCGATAGTATGATAATGACAGAATTATCATAAACTCCCGCTTCTCTTAGTTTATTCAGATAAGCCATAGTAACAGTCATAGAAGATTCAATAGAAGTATAATAATCTGCATCATCTATTACGTTTACATCCTTATCAAAATAGAACGGAACATGTGCCCCCATTAAATGAATTAATTTAAATCTTTTTCCATCTACATAGGTTATATCATCTTCCTGTACATCCTTATAAAAATCATCATTTCTCCAGGAAAATAACTCTTCATCTTTGGAACTCATTTCCTGATTTTTGAGCATACTTACATTAAACCAGCAATACGGTTTTAATACATAAGGTGCGTATTTCATTCCCACCATTTTAATAATTCTGGTATTAAACAAAGAACGATCCCAAAGAGAAGATTTCGTATAAGTTATATTATTAAAAGCACCATCCATGACGCCTTTTTCAAATTTATATTCGTCATCATAATTACTTAAAGTATAACCCTGCTCACGCAAATAATTAAAAAAAGGAGAACTCTTAAAAATTCGATTTCTATAATCTATAAAAGGTTCTTTATTTTCAAACCATTCTCCAGAAAGTATTAACGGTAAAGAATGCTCCGTGTATGCATAACCTGACATTGCGTTATTATAAAAAGTAAAATCATTCATTGCATCTTCATATTCCGGATGCTCCTGCCACACTTGCCAGAAGCATTCTTCATCCACAGCATCTAATAAGAAAATAATAAAATTAGTATCTGTAGACATTTCAAACTGATCTACTTTTGTAAATCTTGCATATTCTTTTTTTTCAAAAATATTATTATTAATAGAAAGAACTGTAATCGTACTTACTAAAATCAATAATAAGAAAACACTTATATAAGAAACCGCCTTTTTTATCCTGTCATATTTTAAGACTATAAATAAAATCAGACAAACAATTGCTATGATCACCCACACAATAGTAGATTTTACAAACTGTGATTGATATAAACTCCAATTCACATCTGTTCCATCTAAAGGAGGTAAATTTTTAACCATATAGTTTCCCTGAATATAACAGGCTACAGTACCGGTAAAATAGCAATATAAAACAATTTTATAAACAACATTTCCAAACAGATATACAACTAAAAAACCAACTATACTAAACAAAAGAAACAAAAAGAAATCCTTTATAATAAAAGGAAAAAGTAAATAAACATCATACCAGAATTCATCCACATTATTAATATAGAGTTCCAAAGGTGCATATATAAAAATCATAAAACAAAATGTCAGAGACAGAAAAAAAGCAGGCTTTAATTCTGCAAGCATCTTTCCATTATTCCATTTCTTCTGTAACCAACTTTTCATTTCTGTAAATCTCCTTAAAAATATAGATAAATTATACTCCAAAAAGCCAGGAGTTGTAAATAAAAGCCGGTACATAGAATAAATTCTAATACCGGCTTTTGTCTTTTTCGTGCTTTCCTGTAATTATCTCTTTAGAGTAACTACAACTCTTCTAAAGGGCTCTTCTCCCTCACTATGAGTAGTAACATATTTATCATTCTGCAGTGCGGAATGAATAATTCTTCTCTCATAAGGATTCATAGGCTCCAGAGATATGCTTCTCTTGGTTCTCTTAACCTTATATGCAATGTTCTTTGCAAGATTCTCAAGAGTTTCTTTTCTGCGCTGACGATAGTTCTCTGTATCAACCTTTACATGAATGTACTCTTCAGATTCTTTATTGACTACCAGAGATACCAGATACTGTAAGGAATCCAGTGTCTGTCCTCTCTTACCGATCAGAACACCCATCTCGTTACCGCTTAACTCGATGTCCATGCTCTTCTCTTCTTCGTTGTACTTAATATCAATGGCAACTTCCATGTTCATTGCCTGAAATACATCATTTAAAAATACTCTGGCAACTTCTTCTACAGAGCTTTTCTTTACTGCAGCCTTGATTACAGCGGGCTTTGCCCCGATTCCGAGGAATCCGGAAGAACCTTCTTCCACTACCTGATAATCCAACTTGTCACTGGTAACACCCAGCTTCTGACAAGCTTCCGTAATGGCATCACTGACTGTCTTTGCAGATACTTCGATCATGTCCATATTATTTACCTCCTCAATTAATCATAAGGAAAATTTATTTACGACTGTTCTTCTCGTTATAATCTCTGACCATATTTGCCTTGGCCATCATACTTCCGGGCTTAGCTTCTTTTACTTCGGAATAGCTGTCAGCAGATACTTCACTGTTATCGACCCTGGAAGAAATATTTGCTTTCTTCTGAATGTTCTTGGTATTCATGGAAGCGTAAGCATTCAGCTTATCCTGCTGTTCTTTCATCTTCTCCAGCTTTTTTGCACTCTTTGCTGAATTTTTCCTGATAATATCATCAAAATCCATCTTATCAATGTGTTTGTTAATAACAATCTGCTGGATACTTCTGACAACACTACCTGCTACCCAGTAAAGACCCAGACCGGATGGTAATGTGAAGCAGAACCATGCAGACATCAAAGGCATGATCATATTCATGGTCTTCATGGAAGAAGCCATTGCTGCAGCCTGATCATTACCATTATTAGAAGAAGTATCCTGCTGAGGCATCAGCTTTACGTTGATCCACTGTGTCAATGCAGACAAAACCGGAATAGCGATTGCACCGATTACCAGCAGCCATGCTCCGTTAGCCCATGCTTCCTTCAACACATAAGAAGGAGAGTTGCCAATATTCAGTCCTAAAAAATTATTATACTCTTCCAGCTTGCTTACCGTATTGGTCACATCTGCTGCCAGAGAAGGGAACTTCTCACTGATACTGGCAAAATCAGCGGTAGATGCCTTGTTCAGACAGTCAATGATCGTATTCTGTACATATTCACTGTGAGTGCCGGCTACAAAGCCTGAATTCGTGAACTGCTTACTGTACATAGCGGAATTACTCAGATTCTGAACCAGCTCTGTTGCACCGGCTGTATCAATAATATTATCTACCAGAGGGAAGAAGGCTTCCTTAACTCTGCCTACATAGGCCGGAATTGCATAAATTACACGATACAGAGCAAACAGAATAGGCATCTGGATCAGCATATACAGACAGCTGCCTGTAGGAGATACTCCATACTTGGCATAAACTGCCTGAATTTCCTGATTCTGTGCCAGCTGTGCATCCTGATCCTTACGATTCTTGTATTTTGCCTGAATTGCCTGAATCTCGGGATTCATTTTAGCAGAAAGTTTGGAGAATTTCTGCTGTTTGATGGTAAGAGGCATCATCAACAGGTTCACAACAATTGTAAAAAGGATGATTGCGAGACCGATATTAGGAATACCGATCATGTTCAGAACTTCGAAGATTCCTTCCATTATCTTACCAAGCAGCCAGGCTACCTGTCCGATAATGAATGTGGAATTCTGTGTCAAAAGAATACCGTTCATTTATCCTCCTAATATTTGCCACCTTCTATCGGATATTCTCAAGGTACAGGATCATATCCTCCTTTAGAGAAAGGATTACATCGAAGAATTCTCCATGCAGCCAGAAGTCCTCCCTTGATCACACCATATTTTTCAATGGCTTCCAGACTATATTGAGAACAACTGGGAACATAAGGACACTTCGTACCTTTGTACGGTGAAATATATTTCTGATAGAACCTAATCATGGCTATAACTAATTTTTTCATATACAAATTTTATTTAATCCTGATAAAAATAGATTTTTATCAGATGATGAAGTTTTGCAAGATGCAGCAGCGCACTTTCCGCTTCTTCATATCCTATAGAAGCTGCGGCCGGTCTTGCAATGATTACCATATCCAAACCACTATTGAATACACTTTCATGTAATCTGTAACTTTCTCTGACCAGTCGGGTAATTCTATGTCTTACGACACTATTACCGACTTTTTTACTTACACTGATTCCGATTCTGTTCTTATCAAGGCCATTTTCCTTCACATACATGATAAAGTACTTGTTGGCATAAGATCTGCCATTCTTGTACACAAAACGGAACTGCTGATTATTTTTTAATGATTCCGAAAACTGCATGCACTCCTCCAACCGTGAAAGTTAAGAGAAAAAAAGGTCACATTGCTGTGACCTATGCGGATAATTTCTTTCTTCCTTTTGCACGTCTTGCTGCTAAAACTTTTCTTCCACCGGGAGTACTCATTCTGGCTCTGAAACCGTGAACCTTGGAATGGGAACGCTTTTTAGGCTGAAATGTCATCTTCATGGAAAGGCACCTCCTTCTCTAAACCTTCTTATATAAAAAGGTAAACATATTTTTCAACATTTGGACGCATAAAAAATGCGCCTTCCTTTCGGAAAATAGCATATTGATTGTAATGTAAAAGCCCGTCAATGTCAAGCAAAATTCAATAAAAATGCTGAAAAATCAAGAGAAATAGGGCTTTCTGAAATTCATAAAATTTTTTAAATCGAGTTATCCACATAGATATACACCATATTTACCCACAAACGAGTTATCCACAGCCTGTTGATTATTTGTGGATATTTATTTTTTTCACATGGATATTCTGTGTAAACCCGGTGTAAAAGTGGACAAGTTTACCGTAATTGTGGATATCTCGAAATTTGTCGGATTTATCCACATATACACATCACTATCCACATCCAATGTTAATATTCCCAGTTATGAACAACTTTATCAACAATATGTGGATAACTTTATCCATGACCTGTTCATAACTTACATTTGAATTATTTTTAATTCTATTATACAATGAAATGGAGTTTCGTACAGTGGGACTCTTAGCGGGAGGAAATCAATGGACGCAATCAAAGAAAACTGGACAACTATCAAAGAAGCTGTCAGAAGAGAATACAGTCTTTCTGACATTTCTTATCATACATGGGTGGAGCCTTTGGAGTTTCATAATGTAGTGAATGATGTAGTGAGCATTATCATTCCCTCGGACCAGGCCCATGCCCTGAATTACATTTCATCAAAATATAAGAGCTTTTTTCAGGTAACTATTACCGAAATGTTCGATCATCCTTATGATATCAACTTTATCCTGGAGAAGGATGTCAAGGCAGAAGAACCTGCTGAGAATGAAATGGCTGTTCCCAATCAGATCTATGGTATTAATTATGAAGATGCCCATCTGAACCCTAAGTACAAATTCGATACCTTTGTCGTGGGAAGTAATAACAAATTTGCTCATTCCGCATCCCTTGCGGTAGCGGAATCTCCGGGAGAAGTCTACAATCCTCTCTATTTATATGGAGGTCCCGGTCTGGGCAAGACTCACCTGATGCATTCCATCGGACATTTTATTTTAGAACAGGATCCGGACAAAAAGGTTCTCTACGTTACCAGTGAGGAATTCACAAACGAAGTAATCGAATCCATTCGTAGTGGTAATGCGGCTTCCATGACCAAGTTGCGTGAGAAATACCGTAACGTGGATGTTCTCATGGTCGATGACGTACAATTTATTATAGGTAAGGAAAGTACCCAGGAGGAATTCTTCCATACTTTCAATGCCTTGCATGCTGCCCATAAACAGATCATTCTGTCTTCCGATAAACCGCCCAAGGAAATGGAAACTCTGGATGAAAGATTCCGTTCCCGTTTCGAATGGGGCCTGATTGCTGATATCCAGCCGCCCGATTATGAGACCCGAATGGCAATTTTACGGAAAAATGCAGAGACCTACGATCGTCAGATTGATGAAGAGATCATCAAATACATTGCCACAAATATTAAATCCAATATTCGTGAACTGGAAGGCGCGTTTAACAAGATCATTGCTTTTGCAAAATTAAATAAGGTAGATTTGACACTCTCTCTGGCCGAAGAAGCCCTGAAGGATGTCATCTACCCCAACAAGCCAAAGGAGATCACTCCTACTCTCATTATTAATGTAGTGGCAGAGCATTTTGGCGTAAAGCCGGAAGATATTACTTCCAAGAAGAGAAATTCCGAGTTCGTACAGCCCCGTCAGGTCGTAATGTACCTGTGCAGAGAGCTGACGGATACCTCCTTCACTAATATAGGAAAGCTTTTGGGCAAAAAAGACCATACAACGATCATTCACGGCGTAAATAAAGTGTCTGCGGAGATCCAGACGAACGAAGAACTTCGTAATAAAATCGATATTATCACAAAGAAGATAAATCCTTCTTAGAAGATATCTGTTAATAATTTTTCTTATTCTGAGGACAAGTTGTGTATATCTTTGGAATAAACGGTGCTCACCTGTTGATAACTTGTTTTAAGGTTACGGAACAGAATCTGGACGGTGTGAATAATCTGAGAGTTATTCTTAGGTTATTCTGCCAAATCCACTAAGATTTCCATTCCATTTTGCCTTGAAAAATAGTATAATAAGACTGGTTATGCACATATCAACACCCCTTATTAAGGTGACTACGAAATTCTTTTAATATTTTTATATAACGCGTATCCGCGCGTACGCAAATCAACCAGAAAGGAAGTTATGCACACATGAAATTAGTCTGTTCGAAAGCCAATCTTTTAAATGGCGTACAAACTGTATCAAAAGCTGTTCCCAGTAAGACTACCATGTCTATTCTGGAATGTATTTTAGTAGATGCTACCAATGGAGAGATCAAGTTAACTGCCAACGATATGGAACTTGGTATCGAGACTACCATAGAAGGACAGATCGTAGAAAAGGGTATCATTGCTCTGGATGCAAAAATGTTCCTGGAAATCGTACGTAAACTTCCTGACAGTGACATTACCATTGAGACTGATGCTTCCTTCAAGGTAGTTATTACCTGTGAAAAAGCAAAATTTACGATCATCGGTAAATCTGGTGAAGATTTCTCTTATTTACCGGCAGTAGAAAAAGATGACAGTATTGTCATGAGTCAGTTTACACTGAAAGAGGTTGTAAGACAGACCATCTTCTCTATCTCTGACAATGATAACAATAAGCTGATGACAGGTGAACTTTTTGATATTAACGGAGAAGAGTTCAAGATCGTGTCCCTGGACGGACACCGTATCTCCATTCGTAAGATCCAGCTGAAGAACAGCTATTCTCCGAAAAAGGTAGTTGTTCCCGGCAAGACTCTGAACGAGGTAAGTAAGATTTTACCCGGAGATGCAGACAGTGATGTAACGATTTCCTTTACGGAAAAACATATTGTATTTGAATTTGATAAGACCGTTGTAGTATCCCGTCTGATCGAGGGAGAATATTTTAAAATCGACCAGATGCTTTCCAGCGATTATGAGACCAAAGTAAGAGTCAACAAGAAAGAGTTCTTAAGCTGTATCGATCGTGCTACTCTTCTGGTAAAGGAAGGCGATAAGAAACCTATTATCGTAAATATCACAGACAGTGGAATGGAACTTAAAATCAATTCCGCTCTGGGAAGCATGAACGAAGAAATCGATATTCAGAAACAGGGTAAGGATCTGATGATTGGATTCAACCCCAAGTTCCTGATCGATGCTCTCCGTGTCATCGATGATGAGGAAGTGGATCTGTATATGGTAAATCCCAAGGCACCCTGTTTTATCAAGAATGCAGAGGAAAGCTATATTTACCTGATCCTTCCCGTGAACTTTACAACAGTTGCTTAAACTTAAGAACAGAGGTTAAATCAATGCATACGATCCGTTTAAAGGATGATTATATTAAGCTTGGTCAGGCATTAAAGGCAGCCGGTGTGGTAGAATCCGGCGTGGATGCCAAGTTCGCCGTACAGGATGGCCTGGTAAAGGTGAACGGACAGACGGAATTACAGCGTGGCAAAAAGCTGGTATCCGGAGATAAAGTGGAATATGATGGCGAGACCATCGTAATAGAATAAGCAGGTTACTATGATCATCAAATCAATCGAATTGGCAGATTACAGGAATTATGATTCTCTTGTCCTGCAGTTTGACCGGGGGACGAATATCCTCTACGGTGATAATGCCCAGGGCAAGACGAATATCCTGGAAGCAATCTATGTTGCTGCCACCACAAAATCGCATAAGGGAAGCAAGGACAGAGAAATTGTTAATTTCGACAAGGAAGAGGCCCATATCAGAACCTATCTGGAAAAGGACGGCAAAGAGATCCGCGTGGATATGCATCTGAGAAAGTCCAAATCCAAAGGAATTGCCATAGATGGTCAGAAGATCAAGAAAGCAGCGGATCTTCTGGGGCTTTGTAATGTTGTATTTTTCTCTCCGGAAGACTTGGGAATCATTAAAAATGGTCCCTCTGAGCGGAGAAGATTTGTAGATATGGAACTGTGCCAGCTGGACAATTTCTATCTCTACAATCTCAATCATTACAACAAAATTGTCAATCAGCGTAACAAGCTTCTCAAAGATATGTATATGAATCCGGATCTGAAGGAAACTCTGACTATCTGGGATATGCAGCTGGTGTCTTACGGAAGTAAGATCATAGAGAGAAGAAAGCTGTTCGTGGAACAGCTCAATGAGATCATTTATGAGATTCATAAAAAATTGTCCGGTGGGCGGGAAGAAATCCGTATCCAGTATGAGCCGGATGTGGAACTGGATGAATTTGAAAGTAAGCTGAGAAACAGTCAGGACCGGGATATGCGGGCAAAGATGACATCCGTGGGACCCCACAGAGATGATTTTTCTTTTCTGGTAGGGGACGTGGATATCCGTAAGTTTGGATCCCAGGGGCAACAGCGTACTGCTGCTCTCTCTCTGAAATTATCTGAGATCGAGCTGGTAAAAAGGATTACAAAAGATACGCCGGTATTATTACTTGACGATGTATTGTCTGAACTGGACAGTAACCGGCAAAACTATCTGTTGAACAGTATCGGGGATATTCAGACCATCATTACCTGTACCGGTCTGGAGGAATTTGTAAATAACCGGTTTGAAATCAACCGGGTATTCAAAGTATCTGCCGGAACTGTCACCTGTGTAAATGAAAATATGGGACTGAAATCCGAACCGGAAGAAACTCCGGCAGATGAGTATAATTTTGGCAGCCTGTAGGGCAGAATGTGAGGAATCATGAGCGAAGAAAATATGAACAATACCGCGGTAGAACATGAATATGGCGCGGATCAGATTCAGATATTGGAAGGTCTGGAAGCTGTAAGAAAGCGTCCGGGAATGTATATTGGTACCACATCCAGCAGAGGACTGCATCATCTGGTATATGAGATCGTAGACAATGCGGTGGATGAAGCACTGGCAGGATTCTGTGATACCATTGATGTAACCATCAATGAAGACAATTCCATCACCGTTATTGATAACGGACGAGGAATTCCGGTAGGCATCAATCACAAAGCAGGTATCCCTGCAGTAGAAGTCGTATTTACGATTCTGCATGCCGGCGGTAAGTTTGGCGGTGGGGGATACAAGGTATCCGGTGGTCTGCACGGTGTAGGTGCCTCTGTTGTAAATGCCCTCTCCAACTGGCTGGAAGTAGAAATTTGCCAGGGTGGCAAGGTATATAAGCAGCGTTATGAGAGAGGTCATGTATGCTATGCTCTGAAAGAAATCGGCACCTGCCCTATGGAAAAGTCCGGAACGAAAGTTACTTTCCTGCCAGATGATACGATTTTTACTGAGACAACGGTATATGATTTTGATGTATTGAAGAGAAGACTCAGAGAGATGGCATTCCTGACCAAGGGGCTGCGCATCATTTTAAGAGATAATCGTACTGAAGAGGAAACTTTTCTGGAAGGTGGTTCTGTCGTTGACAGTGCAGCTGTGGAAGCTATGTCTACAGAGCACGAAAAGAAGCAGATCAGTGAACTGTTACAGAGGGCACAGGAAGATGCCATGGAAGCAGGAGCATCCACAGAAGCAATGACTTCCAAAGAAACTTCAGCTTCTGCGGATACAGCAAATGACTCTGAAGCATTTGCAGATGCTTTTGCTACGTCCGAGGAATCCACCAAAGCCCATACCGGCGGCAAGATCGGTAAGATACATACCATTACTCTGGAAAATGGTAAGAAGCAGAAAGTCGTTGAGTTCTACTATGAAGGTGGTATCAAGGAATTTGTTGCTTACCTGAACAAAAGTAAGGAGCCTTTATACGAAAACATTCTGTATTTTGAGGGTGAGAAGAATAATGTGTACGTGGAAGTATCCTTCCAGCACAATGATTCTTATAACGAGAGCGTATTCAGCTTTGTAAATAACATCAATACTCCCGAGGGAGGTACTCATTTACAGGGCTTCCGTAATGCCATTACGAAGACATTTAACGATTACGCAAGAAGCGCAAAGCTGTTAAAAGACAGTGAGCCGAATCTGTCCGGTGAAGATATCCGTGAGGGCCTGACTGCCATTGTCAGTGTCAAGATCGAGGATCCTCAGTTCGAAGGACAGACCAAGCAGAAACTGGGTAACAGTGAGGCAAGAGGCGCTGTTGACAATATTGTCAGTGAGCAGCTGACTTATTTCTTAGAGCAGAATCCGCAGATTGCAAAGTCCATCTGTGAGAAGTCGATTCTGGCACAGCGTGCCAGAGAGGCAGCCAGAAAGGCAAGAGACCTCACCAGGAGAAAGACCGCTCTGGATACCATGGCTCTGCCCGGTAAGCTGGCAGACTGTTCCGATAAGGATCCGAAGAACTGCGAGATTTACATTGTAGAGGGAGACTCCGCAGGAGGAAGTGCAAAGACAGCACGTTCCCGTGCAACACAGGCTATCCTGCCCCTGCGTGGTAAGATACTGAATGTAGAAAAGGCAAGACTGGATAAGATTTATGCCAATGCTGAGATCAAGGCAATGATCACTGCTTTTGGTACCGGAATCCATGAGGATTTTGATATTTCCAAGCTTCGTTACAACAAGATCATTCTGATGACCGATGCCGATGTAGACGGTGCGCATATCAGTACTCTTCTGCTGACTTTCATCTATCGGTTTATGCCGGAGCTGATCAAGCAGGGACATGTATTCCTGGCGAAGCCGCCTCTGTATAAGCTGGAGAAGAACAAGAAGGTATGGTATGCCTACAGTGATGAAGAACTGGACAGCATTCTCTCTGAAGTAGGTCGTGACCAGAACAACAAGATCCAGCGTTACAAAGGTCTGGGTGAGATGGATGCGGAACAGCTCTGGGAGACCACCATGGATCCGGAGAGACGTATTCTGCTCAGAGTAAACTACGATGAAGAGACTGAATCCGAACTGGATCTGACCTTTACCACACTGATGGGTGACAAGGTAGAACCCAGAAGAGAATTCATCGAAGAAAATGCTCAGTTTGTTAAGAATCTGGACATCTAATAACTATTCAGAGCCGTTATCAGGCTCTGAATAGTTACGGTATTTAATAATAGAGAGTCGTATTTTACGACAGATTGTGAGGAAACATGAACGACGATATTTTTGATAAGCCTTCGGAGGCTGAGATTGATAAAATCCATGAAGTCGATCTGAAAGAAAAAATGGAAACTTTCTATATCGACTATGCCATGAGTGTTATCGCATCCCGTGCGCTTCCGGATGTGAGGGATGGTCTGAAGCCGGTACAGAGACGTGTACTCTATTCCATGATCGAACTGAACAATGGTCCCGACAAGCCGCATCGTAAGAGTGCCCGCATTGTCGGTGATACCATGGGTAAATATCATCCTCATGGTGACAGCTCCATCTACGGTGCATTGGTTAATATGGCACAGGACTGGTCTACCCGTTATCCTCTGGTAGATGGCCACGGTAACTTCGGTTCCATGGATGGTGACGGTGCTGCAGCAATGCGTTATACCGAGGCAAGACTTTCCAAGATTTCCATGGAGCTTCTGGCAGATATCGGTAAGAATACCGTAGATTTTGTACCGAACTTTGATGATACTGAAAAAGAACCTGTCGTACTGCCCAGCCGTTATCCAAACCTGCTAGTCAACGGTACTACCGGTATTGCCGTAGGTATGGCTACCAATATTCCACCTCACAACCTTCGTGAAGTGGTACAGGCTGTTGTTAAAATTATTGATAATCGTGTAGAAGAAGACAGAGATACTACGATCGATGAGATTCTTCCCATTGTGAAAGCTCCCGATTTTCCTACCGGAGGACTGATTCTGGGTACCAGAGGCTGTGAGGAAGCTTACCGTACCGGCCGTGGTAAGATCAGAGTCCGTGCAGTGACCAATATCGAGACACTACCTAACGGTAAGAGCCAGATCATTGCCACCGAACTGCCATATATGGTCAATAAGGCCAATCTGATCATCAAGATTGCTGAGCTGGTAAAACTGAAAAAGATCGACGGTATCACAGATATCCGTGATGAATCCAACCGTGAAGGTGTCCGCGTGGTTATTGAGCTTCGTAAGGATGCCAATGCCAATGTTATTCTGAATCAGCTGTACAAGCATACACAGCTTCAGGATACTTTTGGTGTGATCATGCTGGCGCTGATCAACAATCAGCCTAAGGTCATGAATCTGCTGGATATGCTGACTTATTACCTGAAACATCAGGAGGATGTGGTTACCAGAAGAACCAAATATGATCTGAACAAGGCTGAGGAAAGAGATCATATTTTACAGGGATTGTTAAAGGCTCTGGACTTCATTGACGAAGTTATTACTATTATCCGTGGCAGTCAGAATGCCCAGATTGCAAAAGAACGTTTGATGGAGAGATTTGAACTTTCTGATGTACAGGCACAGGCTATTGTGGATATGCGTCTGCGTGCTCTGACAGGTCTGGAAAGAGAGAAACTGGAAAACGAGCATCAGGATCTGGTAGCAAAAATTGCGGAGTTGAAGGCTATTTTGGCAGATGAAAAGCTGTTATTAGGTGTTATTAAGACAGAAATGAGTGCTATCGCTGAGAAATACGGCGATGACAGACGCAGTAAGATCGGTTATGACGAACTGGATATCTCCATGGAGGATCTGATTCCGAGGGAAAATACTATTATTGCCATGACCAGTCTCGGTTATATCAAACGTATGACCGTAGATAATTTCAAAGCACAGAACCGCGGCGGCCGAGGTATCAAGGGAATGCAGACCATCGATGAGGATTACATTGAGGATCTGTTGATGACGACGACTCATCATTATCTGAACTTCTTCACCAATATGGGAAGAGTATACAGATTAAAAGCATATGAGATCCCGGAGGCAGGCCGTACCGCAAGAGGTACTGCTATCGTGAACCTCTTGCAGCTGGCACCCGGTGAAAAGATCACCGCAATGATTCCTATCCGTGAATACAGTGATGACAAGAATCTATTTATGGTGACCAAGACCGGTATCGTGAAGAAGACGCCTCTGATGGAGTTCTCCAATGTCAGAAAGAACGGACTGACCGCTATCAACCTCAGAGAAGAGGATGAACTGATCGAGGTGAAGATCACCGACAGCAACAGCGAGATATTCCTGGTAACCAAACAGGGTATGTGTATCCGCTTCCAGGAGACAGATGTCCGGGCCACCGGCCGAGCGTCCATGGGTGTCATCGGTATGAATCTCTCTCCCGGGGATGAGATCATCGGCATGCAGTTACAGACCCAGGGCAGCGATCTGCTGATCGTATCCGAGAACGGTATGGGCAAACGTACCAATATGGATGAATTTACCGTACAGAAACGTGGCGGTAAGGGTGTAAAATGCTACAAGATCGTAGAAAAGACAGGTGATGTGGTAGGTGCCAAGGCTGTAAATGATGATAACGAGATCATGATGATCACTACCGAAGGAATTATTATTCAGCTGCGTGTGCAGGATATCTCCACTTTGAGCAGAATTACATCAGGTGTAAAGCTGATCAATCTGGATAACGGCGTAAAGGTAGCACAGATTGCCAAGGTACGTGAGAAGCTTTCCAACGGAGACCATGAATTCGACAATCTTGAGGAAGCCATGGAAGAAGTAGCACAGGAAGCTGTTTCTGAGGATGAGGACGAAGCAGAAGAAAATCTGATTTTCCCTACCGAGGATTCTGAAGATGATGAATAAATAAGAGTTAATGATTAAGTTGAGCACTTTTTATATTGCAGAAAAAGATATATATGTGATATAACAAAAGTGCTCAATTTAGTGAGACACAGATAAAAGCAAGCGGCTGCGAAGCAGATATTTGTTTTTATAGGCTCACAAGTGAACGAATATCCTGCAAAGCAGGATGTAAAATGCAATAGCACGAATTCGTGAAGTTATAATGTAATAACTTAAATGAAAAAGAGGGGTATGAAAAATGGAATCTTATAGTATTTTCAGAGATCTGGCAATCATTATTATATTTGCCAAGGTGTTTGGTATCATTGCGAGAAAATGTAAGGCACCACAGGTGGTAGGTGAGATCATTGCCGGTCTGTTGATCGGACCCAGTGTACTGGGACTGGTGCAACAATCGGATTTTCTGATCCAGATGGCAGAAATCGGTGTTATCCTGCTGATGTTCTCCGCCGGACTGGAGACGAATCTGAGGGATCTCATGAAGACGGGATTTGTGGCATTTCTGATCGCATGCTTTGGTGTATTTGTTCCTTTGGTAGGAGGAACATTGTTGTACATGGGATTTTACGGAGTGGCACCCTGGGGCTCTGAGAAATTCTATGAAGCTGTATTTATTGGTGTCATTATGACGGCTACCAGTGTAAGTATTACTGTGCAGTCTCTGAAAGAACTGGGAAAACTGAAAGGTAAAGTCGGCACAACAATCATGAGTGCCGCTATTATCGATGATGTCATTGGTATTATTGTACTTACTTTTGTCATCGGATTTAAAAATCCGGATTCCAATCCAGGAAGTGTAGTAATTTCTACTCTTCTGTTCTTCCTGTTTGCAATTGGTGTCGGATTTGTATTGTTCAAGGTATTCCAGTATCTGGATAACAAATATCCGCATACAAGACGTATTCCTATTTTAGGTCTGGCGCTCTGTTTTATTTTCGCTTATGTAGCGGAAGTATTCTTCGGTATTGCGGATATTACAGGTGCTTACGTGGCAGGTATTATCCTGTGTTCTATTCGGGATTCGGAATACATAGCCGAGAAGATGGATATCAATTCTTATATGATCTTCGGGCCGATTTTCTTCGCAAGTATCGGACTTAAGACCAGCTTTGACCATTTGAACGGAGAATTTGTACTGTTCTCTATCGGATTTGTTATTGTTGCTCTGCTGTGCAAGATCATCGGTTGTGGTCTGATGGCGAGAATCTGCAGATTCAAAGGACCGGATGCCTTGAAAATCGGTGTCGGTATGATGACCAGAGGCGAGGTTGCCCTGATCGTAGCACAGAAGGGATTGTCTGTGGGAATGATCGGTGCGGAATACTTTACAGCAGTCATTCTGCTGATCATTGTATCCAGTATCTCCACTCCTATCCTGCTTAAGATTCTGTATACGAAGCATGCCGAGATTGATTAAAAAATATGGATCATATGGATCAGAAGCGTTTTGAAGAAGCTAAGAGAAAAATAATAGGCGTGGACCGTCAGAGACTGGGAATCGGAACTCTCTCAGAGAAGACGGTTCATGCTATTTTTAAGGACTATTATGAGCCGGACGAGGATCATCAGGAGATTCCCATAGAGAATTATGTAGCGGATATTTATAGGGATGGAGAGATCATAGAGATTCAGACGAGACAGTTTAACCGGATGCGGGGAAAATTGCAGACCTTTCTTCCTTTATATCCTGTGACTATTGTCTATCCGATCCCTTATGAAAAATGGCTGATCTGGATCGATGAAGACAGCGGAGAACTGAGTAAAAAACGGAAATCACCGAAAAAAGGCTGCACCTATCAGGCTTTTAAGGAACTATATAAGATCAAAATGTTCCTGAAGGATCCGAATATCCGATTTAAGTTCGTATTGGTGAATATGGAGGAATACCGGCTGTTGAACGGCTGGAGCCATGATAAGAAAAAGGGCTCCACACGGTATGACAGGATTCCTACGGATCTGATCGAAGAGGTGGAAATCAGACAACCGGAGGATTATCTGCAATTTGTGCCCTATGAGCTGGAAGAACCTTTTCACAGTAAAGATTTTGCAAAAGCCGCCCACATCCCTCTCTCACTGGCTCAGACCGTATTGAATATTCTGTTGGAAATGGGAACGGTGGAACGAATCGGAAAACAGGGAAACAGTTATTTATATCGTGTCATGGATATATAGATATATAGATGAAAAAAGAGGATTAAGTCGTATGGCTTAATCCTCTTCGTCTTCCTGATGGGATTTCGGCAGGGAGAAAATAAATTCACTTCCCACGCCGGGAGTACTGATCACATTGATATGCTCATTGTGAGCATTGATAATTTCTTTTACAATGGAAAGACCCAGCCCGGTTCCTTTTTTATCCTTGCCTCGGGATAGGTCGGACTTATAAAATCTGTCCCAGATCAGCTTCAGATCTTCTTTCGGGATACCAATTCCTGTGTCTTTTACGGAGACAAACAATTTATTTTTCTTCTCCGAGGTCTCAATGTGGATCACAGAATCATGGTGGCTGAACTTAATGGCGTTGTCCATGAGATTATAGAGTACCTGCTGGATTTTGCCCATATCTGCATGGACATACATTTCATTGCCGGTCAGGATCATCTCAATAGCAATAGATTTGTTATGACAGGTGCCTTCAAAGGTGCTTGCAGTATTACGGATCACTTGATTGATATCAAAATCTGTTTTATCTAAGAGCATTCCTTTGGTGTTCAGATTATTCAGAGTCAGCAGGCTGTTGGTCAGCTTCGTCAGTCGTTCTGTTTCATTCAATACGATAGTAATGTATTTTTCGTGCATTTCCGGTGGAATCGTGCCATCCAGCATGGCTTCCAGATATCCTCTTATAGAGGTCAGAGGGGAACGGAAATCGTGTGATACATTGGCTACAAACTTTTTCTGATCATCCTCGGAACGGGCAATTTCGCTTGCCATATAATTCAGACAGGAAGCCAGATAACCGATTTCATCCTCACTATCCACCTGAAATTCATAATGCATATTACCGGCAGCATACTGCTCTGTGGCATGAGTGATCTTCCTCAGAGGAATATATACGATCTCAGTGAAAAAGATCAGAATGATCAGGGATAGCAGGAACAGGATTGCCAGGGTGATATAGGAAATATTCAGCAGGCTGTTACAGGATTTCTGAATATCATTCATATCGGTATGGATGACTACATAGCCTTTTACCTTGTAGTTGGAGGTAATGGGAGCAAATACAGTAAGTACATCCGAATCAAAATTACCGAAGAAATCACCAACAATGTAATAAGAGCCGCTGGTTACGGTCGAATCAAAATTCTCGATGACTACCACATTCTCCACATCTAAGGGACTATTGGTATCCAGTACCAGTCGTCCGGAGGGATTGATGATGCGAATCTCGGAATTCAGGTAGACCGCCAGGGAGTCCAGCTGCATTTTAACAGTCTCCAAAGTTGTTTCACTGGTGTACAATCCGCCGGCATAGGTTCCAGCGATCAGGGTTGCTTCGGAATAGAGACTTTCTGCCTTTTCCCGGATCAGGTGTTCTTTGGTCATATTGGGAACAAAGGTTGTAACAATGATGAAACCAAATACACCAAAAATAAAATATGCAAGTATAAATTTTAGATAAAGTGTTTTTTTCATAACAAATCCTGCTTTTGGTATGACTTAATTACGTACTTCGAATTTATAGCCGATGCCCCAGATGGTACTGATCTTCCAGTTGGCATGATCCTTGATCTTCTCACGGAGACGTTTGATGTGCACATCCACGGTACGGGTATCACCGATATATTCATAGCCCCAGATCTGATCCAGGAGCTGTTCTCTGGTGAATACATGGTTCGGTGAGGATGCTAAAAAGTAGAGAAGCTCCAGTTCCTTCGGCGGCATTTCCACGGTGTGTCCCATATAGATGACGGAATAATTGGTCAGGTTAATGGTCAGATCCTCATATTCCACACACTTGTCATTGGGATTCTCTGTGGGGGCATTGGAGGGCTTGTAGCGTCTGAGGACTGCTTTGGCACGGGCCACCAGTTCCTTGGAATCAAAAGGTTTTTCCATATAATCATCCGCACCCAGCTCCAGTCCCAATACTTTGTCGAAGACTTCACCTTTTGCGGAGAGCATGATGATGGGAACGGAGTATTGTGCCCTGACCTCTCTACACACCTGATAACCATCAATGCCGGGAAGCATCAGATCCAACAGAATCAGATTCGGAGCAAAGGTCTCCATAGCCGGCATCACGGATTCTCCGTCATTGACGATCATGGTATCAAAACATTCCTTCGTCAGATATAGGGAGATCAGTTCCGCAATATTATTATCATCATCTACAATGAGAATTTTCTGTTTACTTACCATGTAGTATAGGCCTCCTGTCAGTTATTATTTAAAAGTAACAATGGTTACACCGGCATCGCCTTCACCATATTCACCCAACCGGTATTCTTTGACGTATTTCAGACGTTTTAAGTGAGACTGTACGGCACTGCGCAGAGCACCGGTGCCTTTTCCGTGCACGACTCTCACACTGGGGAGATGAGCCAGATAAGCGTCATCCAGGTATTTATCCAGTTTTGCAATGGCTTCATCTACCGTACATCCCAAAAGGTTTATCTCGGAGGACACGGAGAAGGACTTGGACATTTTCAACTTGCCGGTGTTGGTACGCTGCAGGGCAGGTGCTGTAATGGTCTCTTCTTTTACCGGTACGAGATCGTTAATATTCGTCTGCATTCTCATAATTCCGCATTGTACGAAGAGGTTGCCCCTGGCATCCGGCAGTGTATTCACAATTCCTTTCAGATTCATGGAAATGATCTTTACGGAATCTCCTTTTTTCAGTTTCTTGGGATCCACAGTCTTCTGGTTGGCCGGCTTCTTTTGGTTATTACCAAGAGCCAATTTTCCATTCTTTTCGTTGATCTTGTCACGAACCTTCTGTCTCTTTTTCTCTAGTTCCTTGATGTCGGCGGAAGCGCCTACTTTATTGAAATCACGGATGGTTTCGTCGGCTACATCCTTTGCTTCCTGAAGGATGGCTCTTGCTTTTTCATTGGCATCCCGCAGAATCTTATCCTTTGCCTGATCGATTTTCTCGTTTTTCCTCTGTAACTGTTCCTGTAACGTGCGGATCCGTTCCTTATATTCTGCAATCTCCTGCTGTTCTTTTTCAATGGTTACGCGGCTCTGTTCCAGATCTGCGATGACGTCTTCAAAGCTTTCGTCTTCTTTGCTGATCTGTTCTTTCGCGGCATTGATGATCTCATCGGACAGTCCCAGCTTGGAAGAAATGGCGAAAGCATTACTTTTACCGGGAATACCGATGAGCAGACGGTAGGTGGGGCGAAGGGTCTCCACATCAAATTCACAGCATGCATTTTCTACGAAATTAGTGGAAAGTGCATAGATTTTCAGCTCGCTGTAATGCGTGGTAGCCATAGTGCGGATGCCACGGTCATGCAGATAATTTAAAATAGCAATTGCCAGAGCGGCACCCTCCGTAGGATCTGTTCCGGCACCGAGTTCATCAAATAAACACAGGGAATCCGCATCTGCGTGCTGCAAAATGTGGACAACTCTGGTCATATGAGAAGAAAATGTGGACAAACTCTGCTCAATACTCTGCTCATCCCCGATATCTGCATAAACTTCCGAGAAAATGGACAGTTCGGAACGATCCAGTGCCGGAATATGCAGTCCCGCCTGTCCCATCAGAGTAAAAAGTCCCACTGTCTTCAGAGACACGGTCTTACCACCGGTATTGGGACCTGTGATCACCAACAAGTCAAAATCTTTCCCCAGACGGACATCAATGGGAACAGCCTTTTTCTTATCCAACAGTGGATGACGGCCCTTACGGATCTGGATGTAATGCTCAGTGTTGAAAATAGGCTCTGTGGCATTCTGTTCCATGGCGAGTTTTGCCTTGGCAAAAATAAAGTCCAGCGTAGTCATGATCTTCTGATCCGCAGCAAGCTCTGAGGTATGAACAGCAGCCTGACTGCTCAGATCACCAAGAATAACTTCAATCTCCTCCTGCTCCTGCAGATCCAGTTCTTTTAACTGGTTGTTCAGATTCACGACAGCAGCCGGCTCGATGAAAAAGGTGGAACCGGTGGAGGACTGGTCATGCACCATACCGCTCACCTGGCTCTTATATTCGGCTTTTACGGGGATACAGTAGCGGTTATCACGCATGGTAATGACTGCATCCTGTAAAAAGGTACGGTAAGCGCCATTTACCATAGAGGTCAGCTGGCTGTGGATCTTTTCGTTGGTGGACAGCTTGGAACGACGGATACTCTTTAATCTTGGGCTGGCATCATCAGCCATCTCTTCTTCCGACAGGATACAGCGGTTGATTTCGTTAGCCAGCTGTGTCATAGGAGTAAGGCCTTCAAAGTAGGCATCCAGACTGTCATTTGGGAGGTCTTCACGCTCTTTTTTCCCGTAGGTCTTGATTCGGTTGACGTTGTCCAGAAAAGATGCCAGCTTCAGCAGTTCGGACATAGACAGAGAACTGCCGATTTCCAGAGAACGGATCGAAAATCCTAGATCTCTGTTGCTGCCAAAAGAGGTGCTTCCAATACGGAAGAGACGGGCCAAGGCATCTTTGGTCTCCCGCTGGGCTGTTCTGATGGCGGAAAGGTCGGTAGAAGGCACCAGCTCTCTGCATAGTTTTTTACCGGGCTCGGAGTCGGCCTTCTCTGTGAGAAGGTCGATGATTTTCGTATATTCTAAAGTAGTGAGTACTTTTGTGTTCATATGGGACTCCTTAAATAAAATATTCGCAATATAAGCTCACTGCCGAACTTACAATAACACGATTCTCCGTGCTGCGCACTCTCGAAATCGTTACATCCATTCGCAATCCGGGCTATCGCCCTTTTTGCTCATGTAGTACAAGCTCGAAAATGCTTCGCATTTCCTTGCTGTCGGGCTTTCGCCCTATCAAAATCGGATCTGTCAATTTCGGCTGCAAGCAGTCGAATTGACATCTCTCGATTTTGGTACTGCTCAATGCTGGTTTACATAATAACACGATTTCTTCGTGCTGCGCACTCTCGAAATCGTTACATCCATTCGCAATCCGGGCTATCGCCCTTCTTGCTCATGTAGTACAAGCTCGAAAATGCTTCGCATTTCCTTGCTGTCGGGCTATCGCCCTATCAAAATCGGATCTGTCAATTTCGGCTGCAAGCAGTCGAATTGACATCTCTCGATTTTGGTACTGCTCAATGCTAATTCACATTATACCATTCAGTTGCGTTTTTGGGTACAGTTTTGTATAATTGAGATATTAGAGTCCTAAGGAAAAGCCGAGGTATCTGTAGGCAGCAGAGGAGGCATATTTATGGCGGATTCCCAAGAAAATAAGCAGAAGGAACAAAATGACGTTTCTGAGAAAAAATTTATGATAGAAAAAATCAAGGAACGTCCGGTAAATAAGAAAAAGCTGTTGCGCAGGACTTTGATCACGGCTTCTATGGCAGTGATTTTCGGTCTGGTAGCATGTTTCACATTTCTGGTATTGGAACCGGTAATCAGTAACTGGCTGTATCCGGAGGAGGAACCGCAGGTCGTGGTATTCCCGGAAGATCAGGACGAAATGTCTCCGGAACAGATGTTAGCGGAGAATATGCAGCAGGAGAACCAGAGTAGCCAGTCCTCTTCTGCTCCCAGTGAAGTCATGGAACAGGAACAGATCCGGGAACTGTTATCCGGGATCATATTGAATCTGGACAATTACAAACAGATTTACAGTGCTCTTGCCCAGTATGTAGCAGAGATGAATCGCTCCATGGTCACTGTGACAGGAGTGTCATCCGGTGTGGACTGGTTCAATAATGTAAATGAGAGCAAAAATCAGTCATCCGGTGTGATCATAGCGCAAAATGGAAAGCAATTACTGATTTTAACCGATTATTCTCCGGTAAAACAAGCAGATGACATCATTGTCACATTCAACGAGGGCACCCAGGCAGATGCATCTTTGAAGGAAAAAGATGAGACTACAGGTCTGGCTGTGATTGCTGTAGAACTGGATACTCTGAATGAAGATTTTCTGAAGAATGATATTACGATCGCTACTTTTGGATCTTCTAATATCAAAGATATTGCCGGACTTCCGGTGGTGGCTTTGGGACGCCCCATGGGTACCAACGGTTCCGTGGGCTATGGTATCATTACCTCTTCCGCCAGTGAGTCGGCGGTATCGGATACCACTTACCGGATTCTGCAGACCAATATTGTAGGAAGTCAGAATGCAGGCGGTGTATTGTTTAATCTCCAGGGACAGGTCATCGGTATCATTACAAATGGCAAGTCTGCCACGGATATGAAAAATATGGTATGTGCTTACGGCATTACGGAATTAAAGCGCCATATTGAGAAAATGTCAAACGGGGAAAAATTTGCATATCTGGGTCTGAAGGGTGTGGGTGTCACCGAAGAAGCCAACAGTGAACTGGGAGTTCCCTACGGTGCTTATATTACAGAGGTGGAAATGGACTCTCCCGCTATGTTGGCGGGAATCCAGCAGGGAGATGTCATCACAGGATTCGGTGAACATGTGATCGTCAGCTTTGACGAGTATACGAACTCTCTGCTCAGTATGAAACCGGGAGATAGTGTAGAACTGACGATTATGCGGCAGTCACAGCAGGAATATAAAGAGATGAAATTCGACATCACATTAACGGTGTTGAAATAGATTGACAGAAAGGTTTGGACAACAATATGAAATTCATTAAAGAGTTAAAAGAAGGCGACAGAGTATTTGATATTTATCTGTGCAAGCATAAGCAGGAGGCTGTAACCAAAAACGGTAAACCCTATGAAAGCGTGATTCTGCAGGATAAGACCGGAACCATTGATGCCAAGGTATGGGAGCCGAACAATCCGGGCATCGGAGATTATGATGATCTGGATTACATAGAAGTATACGGTGATGTGACGAATTTCCAGGGACAGTTACAGATCAGCGTGAAGCGGATCCGTGTCTGCCGCGAGGGAGAATACAATCCTTCCGATTATCTGCCGGTGAGTTCCAAGGGCATCGACACGATGTATAATGAGTTAAAGACTTTGATCGGAAGCATTAAGAATACTTATCTGCATCAGCTGTTGCAGGATCTGTTTATCGAGGATGCCGATTTCGTGAAGAAGTTCTGTAATTCTTCCGCAGCCAAGACAGTGCATCATGGTTTCGTGGGCGGATTGCTGGAGCATACCTTAGGAGTTACCAAGCTGTGTGACTACTACTGCTCTGCTTATCCTATTTTACAGAGAGATCTGCTTCTGACGGCGGCTATGTGCCATGATATCGGAAAGGTAAAAGAGATTTCCGCTTTTCCGGTAAACGATTATACCGATGACGGACAGTTATTGGGACATATCGTGATGGGCGCACAGATGCTTGGGGAACGTGCCGCTAAGATCGACGGATTCCCGCACAATCTCCTGGCAGAATTACAGCACTGCATTCTGGCACATCATGGTAAATTGGAATACGGATCTCCCAAGGTGCCGGCGCTGATCGAGGCAGTGGCTCTGAATTATGCGGATGATACCGATGCCAAGATGGAGACCTTTAAGGAAATTTTGGAAAACAACAGTGAAAACAGTGGCTGGCTGGGTTACAACAGATTGTTTGAATCTAATCTGCGGGCTACCAGAATGGAGTAAATGACAGGATAAATACTATAAATTCTGTGAACAGACAGGAAAGAGAGGAAGAATATGGAGATCAGTACATGTGTAAAATATGTGGGTGTAAACGACCATCAGGTGGATTTGTTCGAGGGACAGTATAAGGTTCCGAATGGAATGTCTTACAATTCCTATGTGATCCTGGATGAGAAAATCGCCGTTATGGATACGGTGGATGGATTTTTTACCGAAGAATGGCTGAACAATGTAGAACAGGTACTTTCCGGAAAAACACCGGATTATCTTGTGATTCAACATATGGAGCCGGATCATTCCGCCAGCATTCCTGCTTTCTTAAAAAAATATCCCAAAACCACAGTGGTATCCACAGCGAAGGGATTCCAGTTCATGGAACAGTTTTTCCCGGAGTTTTTCGCCGTGCAGGGATTACCTGCGGAACAACACATCGTTGCGGCGAATGATGGTGTCCTGGAGCTTGGACAGCACAGCCTGCATTTTGTCTATGCTCCCATGGTGCATTGGCCGGAGGTTATGATGACTTATGAAGCAACCGAGAAAATACTGTTTGCGGCAGATGGTTTCGGTAAATTCGGTGCTTTGGACGTAGAGGAAGAATGGGCGAATGAAGCCCGCCGCTACTATATCGGTATTGTCGGAAAATATGGTCCCCAGGTACAGGCGGTTCTGAAAAAAGCGGCAGGACTGGACATTCAGACCATCTGCTCTCTTCACGGTCCGGTACTTAAGGAGAATCTGGGATTCTATCTGGAAAAATATGATAAGTGGTCTTCCTATCAGCCGGAAGAATCCGGAGTGGTAATTGCTTATGCTTCTGTCTATGGCAATACCAGAAATGCTGCGGAGTATCTGGCGGATGTTTTACAGGAAAAAGGACAGAAAACAGTACTATATGATCTGGCAAGATGCGATAAGGCAAAAGTTGTTGCCGATGCTTTCCGTTATGACAGACTGGTGCTGTCGGGTATTACTTATAATGGAGACCTTTTCCCCTGCATGCGCAGTTTTATCGAAGGTCTGACCGAGCGTAATTACCAGAATCGTAAGGTGGCAATCATTGAGAACGGCACCTGGGCACCCATGGCAGGCAAACTGATCCTTGGAATGTTTGAAAAAAGCAAGAATCTGACATTTACGGAGACTACAGTTAGCATCAAGTCTGCCATGAATGCGCAGAACAAGAGCGAGATCGGAAAACTCGCTGAGGAACTTTGCTGAGAAAATTTTTCACACGCAAACAAGAGCCTGCGTAAGCTATTTTAGAATATGGCACTAAAGTACAAAAAAGTTTGCAGGTTACGGAAAGGCATAAGGATATTTATGGAATTTAAAAAGAATGATTGTGTAACGGTGACCATAGAGGATATGGGAAGTGACGGAGAAGGAATCGGTAAAGTAGACGGTTTTACCCTCTTTATCAAAGATGCCGTTATCGGCGATCAGGTGGAAGCCAAGATCATAAAAAGTAAAAAGCACTACGCTTATGCCAGATTAGAGAAGGTGTTACAGCCTTCTCCTTTTCGTGTGGAACCGAAATGTGCATACCACAGACAGTGCGGCGGCTGCCAGCTGCAGGCACTCTCCTACTCCGAGCAGCTGCATTTCAAGGAACAGAAGATCCGCAATCATCTGATCCGGATCGGTGGGTTTGATGCGGAATACATTGATGAACGCATGCAGCCTATTGTAGGCATGGAGGAACCCTTCCACTATCGTAATAAAGCACAGTACCCAATAGGAACTGATAGAGACGGTAATGTCATCACCGGTTTCTATGCCGGACGCACCCATACCATCATTGCCAATACAGACTGCGCCCTCGGTGCTTCTGAGAATCAGCAGATCCTCGAAACCATACTCTCTTATATGCGGAAAAATAAAGTAACCGCCTATGACGAAGTCACAGGAAAAGGCTTGGTACGTCATGTATTGATCCGGAAAGGATTCACCAGTGGACAGTTGATGGTATGTCTGGTCATTAATAAGAATATGACAAAAATGTCATACCATACTGCCGGAGTACAGAAGAATACGAATGAGTTTTTACCAAATCAGGGAGAATTACTGGCAGCACTGGCAGAAATAAAAGGTATGACGAGTGTGTCAGTCAGTATCAATACCGAGAAAACCAATGTGATCATGGGTACCGAGATCCATAATCTCTGGGGTGAGAGCACCATTGAGGATACGATTCACGTAAGGGACATGCAGAAAGAAAATTACCCTTATACCGGGGATGCATTAACCTTCAAGATCTCTCCCCTCTCCTTCTATCAGGTAAACCCTGTTCAGACTGAAAAACTCTATAGCCTGGCACTGGAATATGCGGGACTGACCGGAAAAGAGACCGTTTGGGATCTCTACTGTGGTATCGGAACCATCTCTCTCTTCCTGGCGGGTAAAGCCAAAAAGGTGTGCGGCGTGGAGATCATCCCCCAGGCCATCGACGATGCCAGAGAGAATGCAAAGAGAAATCATATTGAAAATGCTGAGTTTTTTGTGGGAAAAGCAGAGGAAGTCCTGCCGGAATTCTACAAAAAGGCAACCACAGAAGCATCTTCCGATGAAATGCTCCATCCGGATGTGATTGTCGTGGATCCACCCCGAAAAGGCTGTGATGATGCCTGCTTAAACACCATGCTCCGCATGCAGCCCGAACGCATCGTATACGTCAGCTGCGACTCCGCCACCCTTGCCAGAGACCTGAAGATCCTCTGCGATGGTGGATATGAGATTCGGAAGGTCCGGGGCGTGGACCAGTTTGGAATGACTGTGCATGTGGAGACGGTTGTTTTGCTTTCCAAGGGAGAAATCGACTCGAAGAAGGTGCGGGTGGAGTTCTCGCTGGAAGATATGGATATGTCCGGCTTCCAGAAGGACGCGACTTATGAACAGATCAAGGCGTATGTGTTGGAGCATACCGGTTTGAAGGTATCTTCCCTGTACATCTCACAGATAAAGCGCAAGTGCGGGCTGGATGTGGGGCAAAATTATAACCTGTCAAAGAAGGAAGATGCCAAAGTGCCAAAATGTCCGCCGGAGAAGGAAGCGGCGATCAGGGATGCGTTGAAATATTTTCAGATGATTTAAGAGTCTATTGAGCAAAAAAGCAGTAAATCAATTTCAGATTTACTGCTTTTGCTGGCCGGGCCGGTGAGCTACGAGCATTCATGACTTTTTGATAACTTGTTCCATACTGATATATTAAGCGGAAAGTTGTGGCCCTGTATTTTCAGAGGGAAACGAATGCTCCTTGAATATATCCCACAAAATATGCCATCGCTATACTCAGTGCAATGCAACATATACATAGTATTTCAGCAATTACCTTTTTTTCGATTATTTCATTTATGGACTTTCCGTAATCAATAGTAGACCATACCATTGAAAGCAAAAATAGAATTGAAATCCATTGAGTATGAAATGATAGTCCCATGCTAACAAATACATAGTTTGAGATGATGTAAAAAGCGCTTCTGACTACAACTTCTGTCACTTTTACAATCCGATTTCTCATAGAATTCTCCCTCTCTGATAATACTGTGGGCGGCAGCACTCCTTGCTGTCGCCCCTTGATTGCCTATCTGCAAAGGCGGGCGGGGCTGTCAACGGCGGCGCTTGCGCCGTTCATCTTGACCGTTGACTGGCTCGGCTGGCTTTGCTATTCCGTGATCTCTTTCAGTTATTGTCAAAGGAAATGTAGATAGTTAGACTATTGGGTATGTAGCTGATACTTAACCACTTTTCGTCGTTTGATAAAAGTGTCCCGATAGAAACATAGTTTTCTCCCTCGATTTCCTCTGACACATTTTCAATTACGGAAAAGCCTTCTTGGTTCAAAAGCTCCATATACTCGTTATAGTCGTTTTCGCTAATACCGGTAAGGTTGATATTACAATTCTCATGTTCTGTATCAAGTGTAGCCCATGCAACCGTACCAGGCGCAACAGGAAGCCCCTCTGTGTACTCATTCTCAGGCCAAACACCCTCGTCCAATTTTGTAACACTATTAGATTGCGTATTGTTCTCATTGCTTGTCGGTGTAGATGAGGTATTTTGATTAGAACACGCAGCCAAAAAAATCATAATCATGATTGTGAATACAGAAATATATTTCTTCATTGGTTACCTCCTGTTTTTGTGTATGGTTCGGATAATTAACAAAAGAGCAATAGCTGTTGCTGCAAACCCAATAGCCAAAAGGATTTGCGAAATATCAAAGGCAAACGCGCCCTCAATCTGTATATTTGTTGTCGCGTCGGCTTGTCCGATTGCTCCTTCTGGTACTTTTTCTGATTGTGTAACAGCATATACCGAAAAGGCAGCAGCCGCGATAACAAGCGCAGCAAGAGTAGAAATGATACCGTTCCTTTTTTTCGATTTGGTGTTATCAATGCCAAACTGTTCTGCGGTGCTGTCTGCAAATTCTTTTGGCGTCCCCAAACGCTGGATAATCTGCTGCTCTGTTTCTCCATGCTCCATAGCAGACGCAAAAACTTCATTCAAGTCACGTACAACCTCTTTTTTCATTTTGCGTGGTAAAGATAGTTCCTTTTCAACCTGTTTGATATATTGTTCTTTCATTTGGATACCCTCGCTTGTTGATAACTTTCTATAAAGCCGTTTACGCAGTTTTCATAGCTTGACCAAAATAAGATTAGTTCATCAAGTACATTCCTGCCTTTATCCGTTAAAGAATAATACTTTTTTGAGCCGCCATTTGCCGCAGCCGGAGCCAATCGGCATTTGATTAGTTCTGCTTCCTGCAAACGATACAAAATGGGGTAAATGGTTCCCTCTTTCGCATATCCCAAAACAGACGCACTATTGTTCAATTCAGTTATAATTTCATATCCATAAGTTTCCTTGCGTCCGATTAGGCATAAAAGTATCATTTCCAGAGAGCCTTTTTTGAATTGCTGGACATATTTGTTATTCATATCGTCGCCTCTCTTTAGCTTTGCTATTTAGGTTCACTAAGTAGCAACTATATTATATCTCTTCCGAAGTATCAGAGTCAATAGGCTTAACGAAAAAGTTACAAGATGTCTGTGTAAGGTAATGACAGAATAGCGGTGTGCTGGCGAACTATGCTTTATTTTGTTTTTTATCTAAATCATTCAATAGGGCGGTAGCATCCCTATTGGCAAGGGGATTCCAAAAGGGAACAGCGTTCTCCTTTGTCTGGGGTGTTCAGAGGGGATAGTGTTCCCCTTTGACCGGAAGAATCCAAAGAAACCGGCGGTTTCGTGGCACACGATTTTCCGTAGGAAAGTCTAGTGTGTTATACCTTTGTGGAGCAGATGGCAGCCGGAATTGTAGCACACCCTGAAAAGTGTGGCCACAGTTGCGGCGTTCTGGCGGGAAAGGTTGCCCCTTGCGGGGCAGCATAAGCGACAGAAAAAGGCTGGCAGGCGGTGCGGGCAAGCACTGTCTGTCAGCCGTGTCATTTGCGGAACAAAGGTATATCAAAGCCCCCGTCAGCCGCTGCTTCCCATCGTATCAGAACCACCACGGCAGCTTTCCGCGCAGGCTGTCCATCGCCTCGCCCTCCACCTTCTTTGTCCAGCTCTCGCTGAGATGGAAATGGAGCGCCGCGCCGATCAGCGGGTGCTCGATTCCATCGGTAAAGCCATAGCGGTACAGCAGATAGGTCTGCTCTCTGGCTGTCAGCTTGTCCAGCGCCGCATACAATTCTATCAGCTGCTCTTTTTGGATATAGATTTGCTCCGGCGTTTGGGTGTGAGGGTCGGCTATGGCTTCGATCCGCAGCATCCGTTCATCCTCTGAGAGAACGTCATCCAGATATACTCTCTGGAAGCCGGGGCCGTCTTTCTTATCCACCATCCGTTGCTCAAATAAACCGAGGGCGGCGCGGATGCAGTCCGTCATGGCGTTGCGGAGCGCCGGTGCTGCATAGGTCAGAAATTTCATGCCCCGTCCGGCATCAAACAAAGGGATCGCGTTCAGCAGGCCGATACTTCCCTCCTGCATCAAATCATCCAAATCAATTCCAATATCATTTTCATCCAGCCCCATGTTTCGGTATTGCTCCAGCGCAATTTTTCGGATGAATCCCAGATTCTTTTCCAGCAGAATGTCACGGGCAGCCGTATCCCCTTTCTGTGCCAGTCTGCACAGCTGCTCATTGCTCCGGGTCGGCATTTTGCTTCTCCTGCGCGTGGTCTAAGGTGGATTGGAGAAATTCCGTCAGCGCCTGACCGAACTTGTCTAATGCTTCCTTTTGCACACCGTCCATCCCCGCTGCGCTCTGGGTGACGGCGGCGGAAATCATTTCGGGCGTGATGGTCGGAGTATGAACATCCGCCCCTTTGGTGAGTTCGGTAAACATCTGCTGAGTGATGCCCTTGGTCAAGGACTGCGCTGCTGTGAAATCGTTGCCGATCTCTTTCTTCACTTCCCGCAGCGCCGCCATAAATGTGTTCTGTATCATCGTCAGGTCTGCCTGATATACGGGAACTTTCTGCCGGTTGACAGTTCTGGCCGCCTGCACCGCAGCGTCTGTTTTATTGTTTCGGCGCAGCATGGCGCTGAGAGTAGTAAGCATCTGGTTCTGTCCGGCGAAACCGGCGGCCAGCGTATCGTCAAAATATTGCTCAATCATATAGGTGACTTCTGCAAAGCGAGGGCTTTCCAAAAGGCGGTTGACGATCTCTGCATTGGCTTTTCCGGTGTACAGATTCCGCGCCGCCTGCACCGACAGGCCCAGTTCTTCAATATCAAAATTTGTCCGGTCGGGCGTGTTGACTTCCCCCAGCAGGAAATCTGTGGAGACTTCAAACACTTTCGCAATGCGGAGCAAATGTTCTGTGCTGATCTTATCAGTCTTACCGCTGACAAACCGGCTGATGGCGCTCTCGGTGCTGCCGATGCGGGTCGCCAGCTGTGCCTGGGTAATTTTATGTTCCTTCATAAGCTCCTGCATCCGCTGCCGGATATTGCCGGGCAGATAGGCTCCCTCCATGTGACGCACCTCTCTTCTGAAAACTCTCTTTATCCATTATACCTGATAAAACCAGCGCGGGCAAATGCTTTCCGCTGGCTTCGCCGCTCTGAGGTCTTGCATTTTTGCAAGATTTCAGGGCGGCGTTTTTTCATTTCTTGCACTTTTAGCGGATTTTTCGGTTTATAGGCTTTTTCCCCGTATATTCAGGCAGACGGGCAGATACCGTCAATAAATAATGGAGGACAAAGCCTATGAATTTATTTGAAACTGTAAAATCCGCTGTCACCGTGAAGCAGGCCGCCGAATACTACGGCTGTAAGGTCAACCGGGGCGATATGATCTGCTGCCCCTTCCACGATGACCGGCATCCCAGCATGAAGCTGAACAGGGATTATTTCTATTGCTTTGGCTGCGGGGCTACCGGGGATGTGATAGATTTTGTGGCGCGGCTGTTCGGCCTGAGCAGCTACGAGGCCGCAAAGAAGCTGGCCTATGACTTTGGCATCGACCCGGACAAGCCCCCGGCAGCGATGGCTTTGAAAAAGCCCTATCCGCTGGCGCGGGCTTTCCGCAACGATGAGATACACTGCCAGCGGGTGCTCTGCGATTATCTGCATCTGCTGGAACGCTGGAAGGTCGAATATGCCCCGCAATCGCCGGAGGATGAACTGGATGACCGCTTTGTGGAAGCCTGTCATATGATCGAGTATGTAAATGATTTGTTGGACGTTCTCATGTTTGCGGAACTGAAGCAGCGTGTGAAAGCGGTGGATATGCTGCTGAAGGACGGCACTATCACCGCGCTGGAGCAGCGGCTCAGACGTCTGGAAAAGGAGGTGCAGCACCGTGGCGAAGAACGAGCAATCGCGTGAGGCCAACCAGCCCATCTGGTTTGACGGCAAGAGTATCAATGAAGCCCTGTTTTGTGATGATTTTCTCGGCAGACACAAAATCATCTACACAAACGGGGCTTTTTTCACGCCTGATGGCCGCGTGACCGATGAGCTGCCACTGCGTGGAGAAATTTTTGAGGAACTGAAATGCTGCGCGGTCAGCAATATCCCCCGCAAAATCAGCAATATCGTGGAACTGATGAAGCTGGCGGCGCTGGTAGAGGATTTCCCGCCGGAGGCTGACCGCATTCATCTGGCAAACGGCACGTTGTTTCTGGATGGCTCCTTTACGGAGGGAAAACCGGACATCGTGCGTTGCCGCCTGCCGGTGGCCTATAATCCCGATGCGCCCACGCCGACCCGCTGGCTGGCTTTTCTGGATGGGCTTCTTTACCCGGAGGACATTCCCACTTTGCAGGAATATATCGGCTACTGCCTGATCCCCAGCAACAAGGGACAGCGCATGATGGTCATTAAGGGCAATGGCGGCGAGGGTAAGAGCCAGATCGGCGCGGTGCTGTCCGCCCTGTTCGGCAGCAACATGAAGGACGGCAGCATCGGCAAAATTTCCGAGAACCGTTTTGCTCGCGCTGATCTGGAACACATTCTGCTGTGTGTCGATGATGATATGCGGATGGAGGCCCTGCGGCAGACCAACTATGTCAAATCCATCGTCACCGCACAGGGTAAAATGGATTTGGAGCGTAAAGGCAAGCAGAGCTATCAGGGATGGATGTGCGCCCGGCTGCTGGCATTCAGCAATGGCGACTTGCAGGCTCTCTTTGACCGCAGTGATGGCTTTTATCGGCGGCAGTTGGTGCTGACCGCCAAAGAGAAACCTGCCGACCGTGTGGATGATCCCGACCTGGCAGAGAAGATGAAGGCCGAGGTGGAGGGCATTCTGCTGTGGGCTTTTGCGGGATTGCAGCGGTTGGTAGCGAACAACTTCAAGTTCACCGAGAGCCAGCGCACCAGAGAGAACCGGGAGGCCGTCAAGCGGGACAACAATAACGTGTTTGATTTTCTGGAATCCGAGGGCTATATCCGGCTGAAAGCGGATGCGTCCATCAGTTCAAAGGATTGCTACGACATTTACCGGATGTGGTGCGAGGAAAATAGCCTGACTGCACTCAAACGCCGCAGCTTCAGCGATGCGCTGGTGGCAGCCTGCGGTAAGTACAATCTGGAACACTGCAACACGATTACCAATTCGGCAGGACGCCGGGTATGGGGCTTTATGGGGATCGAGGCAGTGGCAAGGCCGCATATAAACGAGTTTACGGACGCTTCACAGTGTACGTACGTACCGGAAGACTGGCGGGATTGATTTCCGATCTGGTCGCCGGTACGTATGTACGCAGCGATTGACCCTGTTACCTCATATATTGTAGAGGCGCTTCATTTGGATAAAGTGGTCGTGCCCATTTTGGGTACACCTATTTTGATGTGTAAAAGTGGTTATGGATATTTTGTCCACCACCAGAACCGTGAAATTCTTCGCGCTTTTGTGCTGTGAAATAGGTGTGGTCATTTTGACCACACCTGAAGCGGTCAGTAAAAGCGGTAATTTTGCAGGCATATTTTAGAGCAATCTCAAAACAGCGAAATGTTTCTCTTTTATCCGTATACAGTTCGCCGGATGGCGGCTCACGGAACGACGTACAGATTGCAGCATTTTGTGACAATACAGCCCGAACAGTGAAAAGTCCCGCATTTCTGTGAAGTCGAATATTCCGCCGTTGACCAACGATACGCAGGGAATCATTTCTATCGCAAAACAGCATTTGCACAAATTTCACCATTGACCAAAGCCGGTGCGCTCCCCAGCGTAGCCGGTTCTTTTTATGACGCAACCGAAAATCATGTTTTATCTATCAAGTGACAAAGGGCTTCACTTGCGAAAATGGAGGAATATATTTTATGAAGTCAAGTATCCGAAACGAAATCAAGGCGCAGATCATCCGCGCCGGTTACACCATGCAGGAAGTCGTTGACCAGCTGCACGATGAGTATGGGTGGAGCGACAGCGTATCCAATCTTTCCGGAAAATTGCAGCGGGAATCGCTGCGGTATCGGGAGGCCGTGGAGTTGGCTGACGTGCTGGGATATGACATTGTCTGGCAGAAACGGAGGGATTGAGTATGGAAAAAGCACAATACGGGATTATGCGATTTGCCAAATATAAGGGGCCTGAAATCGGCAATATCGAGGCCCATAACGAGCGCACAAAGGAAAAGTACGCCAGTAATCCCGATGTGGATACCAGCCGAAGCAAGTACAACTTCCATCTGGTCAAACCGCCCGGCAAGTACCGGGCCGAGTCAGAGAGGCAAATTGCCGCTGCCGGATGCCGTACCCGGAAAGACAGTATCCGTATGATCGAGACGCTGTTCACAGCCAGCCCGGAGTTCTTTAAGGGAAAGAAACGGGCGGAAATTCGGGTATTTTTCGAGGAAGCTCTGCACTTTCTGGAACAGCATCAGTCCAAAGAGACAATTATATCCGCCGTGGTGCATATGGACGAGAAAACGCCCCATATGCACCTTTGTTTTGTCCCTTTGACGGAGGATGGCAGGCTCAGCGCCAAAGACATCATGGGCAATAAAAAGAAGCTGACCTGGTGGCAGGATGAGTTTTGGAAACACATGGTCAAGAAGTTTCCAGATTTGGAGCGTGGCGAGAGCGCCAGCCTGACCGGGCGCGACCATATCCCGCCCCGCGTATTTAAGGAGATGACCAGACTGACCAAACAGAAAAGCAAACTGGAGGATCTGCTCACTGGAATCAATCCCTTTAACGCCAAAAGCCGGGCGGAGGAAATCTGCAAGATTCTGGATAGCTATATTCCCAGCGTGGAGAAGATGGACACGCTGCTGCGGAAATATGGCGTGGCTTTTACGAAAACAGCATCCGAAAACAAAAAGCTGAAAACGAAAAATGCCGAGCTGGAAGAATCTCTTGCATCGGCGCAGAAGGTCAGCACCCTAAAGCAGATCGAAGACCTCAAGCTGCGGCGCGACTATGACAGTGCCGTGGCGATTTTGGAACAGATACCGGCAGAAGTTTTGAACATCTATGCGCAGAGCAGCCATAGAGGAAAGGAGCGGCCTATTGAGCAAAGTTTATGATGATCCGAAATATAATGCGGCATTTGACCGCTGTGTTGATGTGATGGCGCGGCTGTTGCAGAAGTACGGGCCACAGCTGTTGGGGCAGATGCAGGAGACTGAGAAGGATGGCCGTACACAGTCTGCGGTATCAGGAAAGCAACCCGTTCCTGTGTATCAGGAATTTGACAAAGCCGCTTGATATAAATTAAATTTACACGTTGCGTATTTGTTTGGCGTATGCTATAATAAATACGCAACGTGTATTTTTGCTTTATGGGGTAAATGAAATGGACTGCAAAACCAAAATAAAAGAATTGCGGGAAAGCACTGGCATGAATCGCAAGGAATTTTGTAAATATTTTCAGATTCCCTATCGGACTGTGACAGAATGGGAACTGGATAACCGCCATGCGCCGGAATATGTGCTCCGTTTGTTGGAGTACTACATTCAGAATGAAGGTCTGGCGAAGAAGAAAGTTACGGATGAATGTTCAGAGATGGAAGAAAGGGGCGGCCTGCATGAAAAAAACTAAAACAAAATGCTATCTCTACACACGGGTATCTACTTCCATGCAGGTGGACGGATACAGTCTGGATGCTCAGCGAGACAAACTGCGGAAATACGCTGAATACGAAGATATGGTAGTGGCTGGTGAATATTCTGATGAAGGCTTTTCCGGCAAGAATATTCAGGGCAGGCACGAATTTCAGCGGATGCTGCAAGACATTCAGGACGGCAAAGACGGTGTGGAATATGTGCTGGTGTTCAAGCTGTCCCGGTTTGGCAGGAATGCCGCTGACGTTCTGAATTCCTTGCAGCTGATGCAGGATTTCGGTGTCAATCTGATTTGTGTGGAAGACGGCATTGACAGTTCCAAAGATTCCGGCAAGCTGATGATTTCTGTCCTTTCTGCGGTGGCAGAGATAGAGCGTGAAAATATTCGGACACAGACGATGGCCGGACGGGAGCAGAAAGCCCGTGAAGGAAAATGGAACGGCGGCTTTGCCCCTTATGGATACCGTCTTGAAAAAGGCGAACTGTTGATTGCTGAGGATGAAGTGGACGTGATCCGCACCATCTTTGACCGCTATATTCACACCAACGATGGCGTCAGCGGTGTGGCGAAATATCTGAACCGGCAGGGCTTTGTGAAGAAGCTGCGGCAGAACGGCACCATTCCCGGTTTTTCCGCCAGCTTTGTGAAAAGTATCATTGACAATCCGGTATATATGGGGAAAATTGCCTATGGCAGACGCCGGACAGAGAAGAAGATTGGTACCCGGAATGAGATGCACGTGGTTGAACAGTCGGAGTTTCCCGTGTACGAGGGAAAGCACGAGGCTATCATTTCTGAAGAAGATTGGAATCTCGCGCAGGAGAAACGGAAAGTCAATGCTTATCGGCGCGAGAAGGTCAACGATCCTACCCATGCGCATATTCTGTCCGGCATTCTGAAATGCCCCTGCTGTGGTAAAAGCCTATATGGGAATATTGCAAAAGCCCACAGCAAGGACAAAAAGACCCGCTATTACTATTACTGCAAGAATACGGTAACGCCAACAGGCCACGAGTGCACTTTCCGGCTGAACATTGAACAGACAGAGATGAACCGCATGGTAGCGTCAATTATCTCCGCTATGGTCAGCGACCCACGGTTTGCGGATGCAATCAAGGCGAAAATTGGCTCCGCTGTCGATACGAACGACTTAGAGAAACAGCTGGAAGCGTTGCAAGCGCAGCTTCGGCAGACGTTAGGCACAAAAGCCCGCCTGGAACGGCAGATGGACGGTTTGGATGTGAATGACCCGTATTATGACCGGAAAATTTCTGATTTGCAGCGTCGCTATGACGAGCAATATGGTAGAATAGATGAGATTGAAGTCCAGATTGACGATGTGCAAAGCCAGATACGGAGCATCCGGCAGGAGAAAATTTCGGGTGATAATATCTACCGCCTGTTGCTGGCATTCGATCAGGTCTATGAAGCAGCCTCCGAAGTGGAGCGGAAGGAGTTCATGCGGGCGTTTATTGAGCGGATTGAGTTATTTCCGGAAAAGCAGCCGGATGGCAACTGGATTAGGAAGATTATCTTCAACTTCCCTGTCCCGGTGAATGGAACAGAAGTGACAGAATTGCCCTTGGAAAATGAAACAATGGTCGAGACGGTATGTTTATTGTCCAAACTTCATGAAGCGAAGCATCATGTGAATGTGAGACTGGATATGGATGAGTTAGATATTACCTCTGCTGAGAGTAAAGCAACCTATGAGGAAATCAAGTCATATGTGGCAGAGCATAATGAGGGGATGAAAGTATCTAACCTTTATATTGCGCAGGTTAAGGCTAAGTATGGAATTATAGAGCGTGAGAATTATAATAAGCCTAAGTTAGATGACGCCAGACAGCCTAAGTGTCCAAATGAGAAGGAAGAGGCTATTGTGGATGCGATGGAGCATTTTAAGATGATTTAGTAGATATAGAGAAAGGATGCATAATGAATATAAAACTAATAATATTCGACTTTGATGGAACAATAATGGATACTAAAAATACGATTATAGCTGCAAAGCAGGAAACATTGCGTCAGATGGGAGTAGATGTAGCAGATGAACAGACATGTGCAAGTACAATTGGAATGTCTGCTAAAATAGGCTTTCAAAAGTTGTGTCCGGAATTATCAGAGGATATGATTGACTTATGTATGAAAAAATATCGTGAAATCTTTGATGAAACAAAGAAAGTAGTGCCACCTGTCTTATTTCCTAATATGGTTGAAACCCTAAATGAACTGAAGAAAAAAGGTATAGTGTGTACAATTGCTACTTCAAGGGGACACAATTCATTAGTTGAATTTCTTGAAAGTATGAATATTGCTAAATTTTTTTCGTATATATTAGCAGCTGAAGACACTACTTTGCTTAAGCCAAATGCAGAACCGGTTAAGAAAACATTAATTGATTTATCATGTAGTTTGGAGAATACTCTTGTTGTTGGAGATATGCCATTTGATATAATTATGGGTAAAAATGCAGGCGTGTATACATGTGGAGTAACCTATGGTGTTTCAGATAAAAAGAGTCTTTTAGAGGCAGGAGCAGATTGGATAATTGATAGTATAAGTGATTTGCTAGAAATAGTATAAAATCCTATTTATGGATATAACTAACAATGATAAAAAGAATACAAAAAATTAAGGAAAAGGTCTAATTTATAGATACAGGAGTTGATAATCCTATGAAAAATAGAAATGTTATATATATAAGAGTTGAAACGCAGTGAACAAGCTATAATTATAATCCATCGGGAACTAAGGGGGCACTTCTATACGGAGAGATGTGCACCTTCATTTTATTTGGGCGTTACAGGATGAATTCCCGTCAAGGCTATACAATGTGCAGACAAAGTACACTATCAATACATCTGTCAAGCAGTTATTTTCCTTTTTACGTATTCATTTCCCTTGAATGCATGGGACAAACTCCTGTTCCTACCGGTTGGAAAGAAATTTATTTGCATCCAAGATAATTTGCGGAGACTGTAATAAAGTATTTGTACGGAAAGGCTGGCGGAGCAGTAAGCAGTACAGGAGTTGACCGTAAGGTATGGCAGTGCAGTGAGTGGTACAAGGTTAAGGGAGTTATAGGATGCACCAACCACCATGTAGAGGAAGAAACATTGATAAAGGCTTATCTGATGGCTTGAAATGCATTGGTGGAGAACCGAGAGGATTTCATGGAGCAGTGGACGGAACAGTTACAAAGCGCGAACCTGTTGAAAGGTTATCGGGCAGAGAAGTTCATAGAATATACTGATGGGGCGAAGTCTTTGACGGAGATGGAACATTGTTGGTAGTGTTTCTGGATGGAACAGAGATTGAATGTAAAAATGAAGAGGAGTAAGAAAAGATGTCGATTGGGAGTTGAGATTCCTGATCGGCTTTTTTTCTTGCTCTTATGCAGATAGTAAAATGTAGGTGGGTGTGGTAAAATGGAATTGCATGCATAATAGTGGGAAGATTTGAAGGGATAAGAAAGTGATATTATTATTGTAAAAAGATTATAGAGTAATCGGGAAATTTCGATTACTCTTTTTAAGTATAAAAAATTGATAGATAATAGTAATAAAATAAAGGGTGGTACAGATTAATGGCAAGAAAATCTATTGATTGGATGAAAACAATGCCTGAGTTATTAAACGAGTGGGATTATGAAAAGAATAATATTATGCCTTCGGATATATCAATTTGGTCAAAAAATAAAGTATGGTGGAAGTGTAAATATGGACATGAATGGGCTTCGACTATGAATAGTAGGCAAAAAAAATCTGGTTGCCCTTATTGTGCGGGATTACTTCCGATTGTAGGAGTAAATGATTTACAGACAACAAATCCTGAATTAATAAAGGAATGGGATTATCAAAAAAATATTATAAAACCATATGAAATCAAGGTAGGAAGTGGGATGAAAATATGGTGGAAGTGTAAAGAAGGTCATTCTTGGGAAGCAACTCCAAATCATAGGAAAAAGGGACAGGGCTGTCCTTATTGTTCCGGTAAGAAAGTATTGGCAGGATTTAATGATATTAATACGCTAAGACCCAATATAGCAAAAGAATGGGATTATGAAAAAAATGAAAATAAAACCCCTGATATGTATACTGTTAGAAGCGGAAGTAAAGTGTGGTGGAGATGTAAAGAAGGTCATTCCTGGAAAGCAGTTATAGCAAGTAGAACAGGTAAAAAATATGTTCAATGTCCGTATTGTTCAGGTCGACTACCTATAGTTGATACAAATGATTTGCAAACAACAAATCCTGATTTGATTAAAGAATGGGATTATGAGAAAAATAGTCCAATATACCCTTATATGGTAAAAAAAGGAAGCAATAACAAAATATGGTGGAAATGTGAAAAAGGACATGAATGGCAAGCTGAAATAAGTGCTAGAACAAGTGGAAAGTCAGGCTGTCCATATTGTGCAGGCAGAAAAACAATTCAAGGTGAAAATGATTTAGTATCTATTGAATCTAAATTATTATCGGAGTGGAATTATAAAAAGAATGATGGAAAAAAGCCAAGTGATTTCAAAATGCATAGTGGAGCATTAGTGTGGTGGAAATGTGAAAGAGGACATGAATGGCAAGCTAAAATAGCTGATAGAAGCAGAGGTGATGGGTGTCCTTATTGCTCAGGAAAGAGACTGATGGTAGGATTTAATGATTTAGCACATGTATATCCTTATTTGGCTAAAGAATGGAATTATGAAAAAAATCAAGGAAAGATGCCAGAAGATGTAACATCAAAAGCAGGGATAAAAGTGTGGTGGAAATGTGAAAAAGGACATGAATGGCAAGCTTTAATAAGCAACAGAAGCAGGGGTGATGGGTGTCCAATATGCAATTCTGGAATTAGAACATCATTTCCAGAACAAGCTATATTTTATTACATTAAAAAAATATATCCAGATGCACTGAATCGATGTACACAACAATTGGGAGGAAAAAGAGAGCTGGACATATTTATTCCGTCAAAACAGGTGGGAATAGAATATGATGGTAGTGTATGGCATTCAAGTGAAAAGGCTTTAAATAGGGAAGTGAAAAAGTATGAAGAATGTATAAAGCAAGGCATTTTTCTGATACGTGTAAAAGAAAAGAATGGTGTACTAAAAGAAGGTTCTTGTGATGTGTTAATACGTACGGATAGTAACTATAATAATGAAACCTATAAAAAATTATTTTCTGAGCTGAATAATTATATTGATATTCCAGATGATATAGATGTTGTTAGAGATAGAATACATATTTTGGAGAATTATCGGACTGAATTGAAAAATAAATCAGTGGGTACATTATATCCTCATTTAGTTTTAGAATGGGATACTGAAAAGAATGGATTATTGACTCCCTTTATGTTTACACCAGGAAGTGGGGAAAAAATATGGTGGATATGTAATATGAATCACAGATGGCGAGCATCAATCGTATCAAGAACAAAAGGAAGCAAATGTCCTTATTGTTCAGGTATTTGTGTTATCAGAGGGAAAAATGATTTAGCAACATTAAGACCAGATATAGCCGCAGAATGGAATGATGAAAAAAATGGGGAATTGAAGCCATGTAATTTAAAAATTAAAAGCAATAAAAAAGTATGGTGGAAATGTAAAAATGGTCATGAGTGGCAAGCTATTATTTCTAATCGGACAAACAAAAATCAAGGATGTCCATTTTGTAAAAAAGGTGACAGTGAAAGTTAGAATAATAAAGTCTGATATTGAAATGTATATATCAGAAAAAAGACGTTTTAAGAATCTTTTATCATACCCACATAGGAAAAATCAAAGTACAAAAAGAGTAAACAGCACAACTGAAAACTTTGATTTTACACAGAGTGAATCCAAAGAAAGAATTAGAAACTCGAATCTATCAGTATTTTGAAGAAGTAGATTAAGGACCTGTAATCTACCATTGGACTTGTAAACTTGGTGAAGCTTCTGATACTGAGAGAGCAAACAGTTATTGTGTCGGTTATTTATTATTCGGCGTACTAATGAGTACTTCTATATTTCAAATGGAGCTTATGCTTGAAAGGTTAACGACAGACTAACGGTAGACTAACGAAGAACTAACGACAGACTAACGACGGTATAATTGTTTTGCAAATCCGAGTATGATATTATTACCATGGAATTGATAGGGCGATTAATATTGAGATTTGTAAAAGGCTACTATTTTATTACAAAGAACTACTATTTGACTACGGTTTCAATACTTGTGCTGATGAAACAGGCATGTTATTATAGTGGCATAAAAAACTAATAAATTTACGCATAAAACTATTAAAAAACTAATATGTAGCCACTTTTATTTTTATTATAGCTGAAGTAATATTATCATGGGTAAGAGCGAAGCCTCTTAGCAGGTTAAGGCAACATGAAAGGAATTGAGTAAAATCAGTTCCTTTTTTTATTGCAAAAAATTAGAGAACAGGAGGAAATGCAAAGTGAAAGAGTATTCAAAAGGAATCTATGTGAAATTTAAACCAGAGGAGGTGGAAATACTGCATGATCGGATGAAGGAAGCCGGAGTTCAAAATATGAGTGCGTATATCAGAAAGATGGCGTTAAACGGGTATGTAATAATCCCTGAATGGCCTGATTTGAACCGGGTAATATCTTTACATACAAGGATTAGTAATAATCTCAATCAGTATGCTAAGAAAGCAAATGAAACGGGGAAGCTATATGAAGAGGATATTGCAGAAATAAAAATGATGAATAATGAGCAAACAGAACTTCTGAAAAAGGCACTTGAAGCAGTTATTCATCTATATGAGGAAGATTCAAAGAAGAGAAAGTGAATTGATAAAAAGCGTTAGCGTGGCTCTGCGGTTTATCCGCAGTTCGAGGGGATTGGGGCATTTTCCCCAACAAGCAAAAATGCGCCGGGTATATACCGGGGCACTGCTTGCCAATTTGTGAAATAGCATTTGGAGAATGATTTTGGCAAGCCGATGTTCAAATTGAGAAAGCGTTTTAAATTTGCAAAATGTAAAGAAGGAAGGATTGAAGTTATGGAAAATTTAGAAAAAGGACAAGTATCTGAAAGAAACGTAATGGAGGATGCGGGTATTATGCTGAATAGTGATTATTGTACTGGTGAAGAAAAGTTTACTTTTTTCAGATTACCAAAATGCTTGGTGGATAATGTGTGTTTTGCGAAGTTATCCGGAGATGCAAAACTTTTATATTCATTCTTTTTAGACCGTGTTTCTCTATCTATAAAAAATGGATGGATTGATGACAAAGGAAGGATGTTTATCTATTATTCGGTAAAAAGCGTTTGTGAGGATTTGAATTGTGGCACTCAAAAAGCCTGCAAACTATTGGATGAGCTGGAGAAGGCGGGAGCACTTGAGCGAAAGAGACAAGGACTGGGTAAGCCTAACAAGTTGTATCTTAAAAAAGTATTTTGAGGGATATCTACATAGGAAAAAATCAAAACAGAAGAGGGGTGAAAATCACATCTGAGAATTTTGATTAATGCACCCACAGAGTTTTGATTCTTACGTATTTAGAACTGTAGAAATAAAAGCCTAATAAAACTTATAATAACAATACTAATTTTAATAATATCTATCTTATCCTATCAGGGAATGAAAGGACATCACTATGGATTTCAATGACAATGTCAGAAAGGATTTTAATTATGGTTAAGAATAAAGTGGTTCTAAAAGAAAGAGATGCATGGAGTGATTTGGCAAATTTTATCGGAGAAATGGTAGCAAAGTATGCAGAAGTGATGGATTTGGATAGTTTGCCAGATCCGGATCATTATCTTCTCATGAAAAGAATTAAACAGCTGTATGTTGAATTTTATAAACCGAAGAATATAGTAAAATTCAGAAATACAAAAATCTCTATTGAAATAAAAGCTGTCGCATGATATTATAACCGTAAAGACGGATATTAAAATTACAAAATACGGATACACATGAAATGTTGGTGGAGGAAAAATAATGATTATCAGTGAAAGAATTTTTTATGTGATGGAGCAGAAGAACATAACGCAGTTGGAACTCTCAAGAAGAACTGGAATTGCAACGAGTAACATCAGTGACTGGAAAAAGAAAAAGACAAATCCAAAAGCGGATTGTTTGCTTTCAATATGTGATGCATTATATATTACTCCTGAACAGCTTTTAACGGGGAAGGGAATTGACCCGGAATATAAAGATGCAGATATGGATTATGAAGTCACTAGGGCGGATATTAAGATTTTAGAACAGATACATAGTCTAGGTGATGAGCAGTATAAACGACTGATGGCGTATATAAAGGCCTTGCAGAAGTTGCAACAGCTGGAGAGTATTGTGGAGGATTGATTAATCTCAAGTTGCGTTAACGTTCAAGGTGAATTAACTGCACCTTGAATCAAAAATCCATGAAGTCACAATTTGTGACTTCATGAAATGGAATTGAAAAATCAATCTGACGGAACTAATAACCGGTTTGGTAGGAGGAAAAATGGAAGATACAAAGGAATTGATTACTACAGATGATATTTGTAGTAAAGTGTATATAATTCGCGGACAGCAGGTAATGCTGGATAAAGATTTAGCAGAAATCTATGGATATGAAGTCAAACGATTAAATGAGCAGGTGAAGCGGAACATTAGTAGATTTCCAGAGGATTTCATGTTTCAACTAAATAAAGAAGAAATACCGGAGGGATTTTCAAAGTCGCAATTTGCGACTTTGAACGAAAAGAGTAATGGACAGGGATCCAATATTAAAAAGATGCCTTTTGCGTTTACAGAGCAAGGAATCTATATGCTTGCTACAGTACTTCGCGGAGAATTAGCAGAGCAGCAAAGCATTTTTATTATGCGTACCTTTAGAGAAATGCGACATTATATTAAACAGAACCAGCAATTTGTAACAAGATCTGAAATGGAGTTACTATCATCTAAAGTTACTGAAATATCAGTGCAGACAGCTGGGTTAATAGATAAACAGAAACAAACAGACCAAAAGGTTGATTTGATTCAAAAGAATGTTGAACAGCTAAGTGAGAATTTTATTTCTGAAAAAGATGTCAAGAATTTTGTGATTTATAAAGGTCAGAAGTTAGAAGCCGACATTGCTTACATAGAAATCTATCAGCAAGCAAAGAAATCAATCTATGTTGTGGATGATTATATGAATGCAAAATCATTACAACATCTTTCACAGAAGGCTAATGGTGTGGAGGTTGTTTTATTCACAGAAAATGGAAAAGGTAGGAAGGGATTTCTTACAAAATCTTTAGTGACAGATTTTCAAAATGAATATCCTTCTCTTCGAATTAAGCCTAATCCCGAATGCCACGACAGGTTAATTGTACTTGATTATGGTGAGGAGACAGAACTGGTTTATCACTGCGGGGCATCAAGTAAAGATGCAGGGAAGAAACTTTGCGCAATTAATCAAATTACAGAAAACGCAATTATTCATCCGGTAATAGATAGATTACTTTTGTTGCCGGATAAACAGATATGACTTGCGGTCGATTTTTTCGACCGCAAGATTGATGATATGGGGTGATAAGAATGCCTAAAGAGAAGATAAAAGTGTATCTCTACACTCGTGTCTCAACAGCTATGCAGATAGATGGATATTCACTGGAAGCACAGAAAACCAAAATGAAAGCCTTAGTGGATAATATACAGATTTATGAAGAACGGAAAGAGAATGGTCAGTGGCTAAAATCTATAGAGTTTAAGTTGCCGATTATAGAAAAAGAGTTTACACTAAGTTTGGACAATGATGCGCAAAATGAGACGGTTGTTCTTTTGTCCCAACTGAAATAAAAGCCGGATGATTACATTAATGTCGCGATTGAATTTGATGATATGGATATAACATCTGCAGAGACTAAGGCTACATATGATGAGATAAAGAAGTATGTGGCTGAACATAATGCCGGCATGAAGGTTTCCAATCTGTATATCTCACAGGTAAAGAGAAAATGCGGAATTGAGGTTGGAAAGAATTATAATTTACCTAAAAATGAAGATAGCAGGCAACCGCAGTGTCCAGAAGATAAAGAGAGTGCAATTGTGAAGGCATTGAAGCATTTTAAGATGAATAGTTAATAAAGAGAGGTGCAGATGCTATGCCAGGTATACTCGTGGTTGAAGATGATGAAAATTTAAATCGTGGAATTACATTTTCACTGAAAAAATCCGGATATGAGGTTTTTTCAGCAGAATCAGTGAAAAAAGCGAAAAGAATTGCAAGTGATCATAATGTGGATGTTACCATTTGTGATGTGAATCTTCCGGATGGGAATGGACTGGAATTTGTAAGGTGGATGAGATGCAATTATAATACATACATTATTTGTCTTACAGCACTAGATCAGGAGATGGATCAGGTCATGGGATATGAAGCAGGGGCAGATGATTATATTACAAAGCCGTTTAGTCTTTCAGTACTTCTTTTGAAAATAGAAGCACATTTCCGCCGCAGACAGGAGAAAACGGAAGCCGGAAAGATGATTTCCGGAGATATCGTATTTATCGCAGGAGAAATGAAAGTCCTGATAAAGAGTCGTGAAATCAGTCTGACGAAAACGGAGTTGAAAATGCTGACTTTTTTTCTTCAGAATCCGAAACAGATTCTTTCAAAAACACAAATATTGGAAAATGTGTTTGATCTGGAAGGGGATTTTGTGGATGAAAATACAATCGCTGTTAATGTCAGAAGACTCCGTGAGAAAATCGAAGACAATCCGGCTGCACCGGTCTATATAAAGAATATCAGAGGTCTTGGGTATATATGGAATCAGGAGGTAAGGCAGTGACAAAGAGATATCGCAAGAAAATCACAGTAGCGCTCTCCTTGGTATTGCCTGTCATAGTATTGTTTGCAATATTAAATTGCTTTACCACATATGTGTTTTATGAAGATTATAAATATAAAATGAATCTTATGACAGAGATTGCTGCAAAGGAAGAATTTTCCGGGCTGGATGCTGTTTCGGAATTGCTTAAGGATAAGGATATTGAAACCAACGAACAAGGAAGGCAATTATTGGAGCAATATGGATACTGGGGTAATAAAGGGAATGCATTTTATTTGCAATTCCGGCATCAGATTATGGTGACCGGTGCTGTAAGCACTGTGATATGCATGCTTCTTTTGACTTTTTTACTTTATTGGAAGAAAAAAGAAGATGCGTGTCATCAGAAAATTTTAGACCAGTTGGAAGAAATTCTGATCAGATTCCGTGAAAATAAATTTGATGATTTACTGAAAACGGAAAATCATGCTGAACTGGAAAAATTGAATGACCAGCTTGAAGCAATCGGACATCATATTCAGCTGCTAAAGGAAGAAGCACGGGAAGAAAAAGAGAGCACAAAAGAAATGGTTTCTGATATCTCTCACCAGTTAAAGACACCGGTTGCAGCTTTGGATACATGTTTTAGTGTGCTGATGCAGAATGACTTAAGTGCCACAGAACAAGAGGAGTTTCGTATCCGTTGTCGGAGTGCTCTGGATGGACTGGAGACATTATTGCAGTCGCTTCTTGAAATATCCAAGATGGAAACTGGACTGATTCAGATTAATAAGAAAAAACTTCCGCTTATGGATACTGTCATATCTGCTGTGAACTGTACTTATCCAAAAGCGGATGAGAAAGAAATTGAATTCGTTTTTGACTATGCAAAAGAGCTGGAAACATGCATGGTTATGCAGGATAAAAGATGGCTTGGTGAAGCTGTGATTAACGTTCTGGATAATGCGGTCAAGTACAGTCCGGGTGGTTCAAAAATATTTATCCGATTACAAAAAAGAAACGATCTTGTAAGAATGGAAATTGAGGATCAGGGAATTGGTATTCCGCAGAATGAGTATCACAAAATTTTTCAACGATTTTACAGAGGAAGTTCCAAGGAGGTCATGGAAAAGAGTGGTACAGGAATCGGACTTTTTCTATCGAGAGAAATTATCGAAAAACACGCAGGTACGATTACGGTAACCTCCGGCAAAAAGAAAAAAGGAAGCACGTTTGTGATTCAATTACCATATGTTGGTTAAATTTTAAGTGAGCAGAAATCTTACAATTCTGTAAGAATTCTGCTCGTTTTTTGAAAGTGAAATGAAAGATTGTCCTGATACAATTTGGATGTAGGATGAAAAGGAGGCAACACATGAGTGTGATATTAGAAACCAAGCAGCTTTGTAAGTTTTATGGCGCAGGTGAGAATCAGGTCAAAGCGGTCAATCAGGTGGACATTCAGATTGAGCAGGGAGAATTTGTCGCAATTGTTGGAAAGTCAGGTTCCGGTAAAAGTACATTACTTCATATGCTTGGAGGGCTAGACACCCCGACAAAAGGCAGTGTTACTTTAGCAGGGAAAGATTTATACAGGATGAAGGAAGATGCCCTTGCTGTTTTCCGCAGAAGAAAAATCGGATTTGTTTTTCAGGCATTTAATCTGGTTTCATCTGTTAATGTCTGGGAAAATATTGTACTGCCACTGGGGCTGGATGGAAGAAAAGTGGATGAAGTGTATGTAAATGATATTATTGCAACTCTGGGGATTGAAAACCGGATTTATAATCTGCCAAATCAGTTATCCGGAGGACAGCAGCAGAGAGTAGCAATTGCAAGAGCACTGGTGAATCGTCCGGAAATTATATTTGCAGATGAGCCGACAGGCAATCTTGATTCTAAGACCAGTGATGAGGTAATCGCTCTGCTTAAGATGACAGCAAAAAAATATGGACAGACAATTGTAATGATTACCCATGATGACGAAATTGCACAGGTCGCTGACCGTATTCTGGTGATTGAGGACGGACAGGTGGTGGATTTCAGATGAAGACAATAAGCAGGATTGCATATAACAATGACAAAAGGAACAGGACAAGAAGTATACTGATCATGATGGCAATCTGTCTGACCACGATGCTGCTTGTTATCATCAGTACTGTGGGAAATGGAATGATACGTTTGCAGAAAAGTCAGGCGGCAAGCTCATACGGAAGCAACTACGGCCTGTTTATCGCCGCAGATGGTACGCAATTAAAAGAAGTGGAACGCAGAGCTGAGATATCTGATATCGGCATCATGTGTACGGAGGGCATCCTGAAAGGAAATGAAAATGGCGGCTTTGTCAGTGCGGATGAAACGGTCAGGAAAATGCTTCCCTATAATCAGGAATATGTGTTGAAGGAAGGTACCTATCCGGAAAAGGTGCAGGAAATTGCCGCAGGACGCGCTTTCTTTGATGCAGTGGGATACCATGATGTAAAGGTCGGAGACACCGTAACATTGGAGTACCGTTCCGGCATGCAGTCGGAATACGCACCGGTGGAATTTACTGTCAGCGGGATTTTATATGACCGGGATGAATATACCATCGAGGCTTCCTATGTTGTATTCGGTTCGCAGGATTTTTATAATGAGCGTGTTGCGGAGGGTGACAGGCAATATAATATCTATTTTACCTTGAGCGATTCTGCAAATGTATCTATGAATAATGTTGCGCCTGTTATAAAAGAAATCGCGGATTCCTGCGGCATTGACCAGAAAAACGTGATCATCAATGACCTCTACCTGCAGTGGGTATTGCAGCCGAGCTATGAAATGATTGTGGTTTGTGGAACCCTGATCCTCGGAATCGTGCTGTTTTCCGTTGTGGTCATTTATAATATCTTCCAGGTCGGGATCGCCCAGAAGGTTCAGGAGTACGGAAAAATCAAGGCGCTGGGTGCAACCAGAAAGCAGATGAAGCAGTTGATCTTTCGTGAGGGCATTCTTCTGGCGGTTCCTTCGATACCGCTGGGGCTGCTGTTTGGTTTCCTGATTGCAAAAGTCGGCTTCAACTGGCTGGTGGAGCAGGGAAATCTGGTATTGTCCGGAATCAAGAACCATCAGGTGCCTCTGTTTTCACTGACAATTATGCTCATCTGCATTTTTGTATCGTTTCTTACGGTCGTTTTGGCTCTGCGCAAACCCATGAAAATTGTTTCCCGGATTTCACCCATCGAAGCGACACGGTATCTTGACGGCTCCAAAACGCAAAAACAGGGCAGACGAAAAGGCAGAAAAGATGTCACCGTTTTCTCCATGGCAATGGCAAATGTGACAGGCAATCCGAAAAGAACCATTGCTACGATTCTTACCATGGGGCTTTCCTGTGTATTGTTTGTAATTATCTCTAATTATGTTGGGAATATTGACACGGAGCACGAGGCGCGGATTGCAATCAACTATGGACAATTTGAGTTGCAGCTGGATTATTCCCAGAATTATGATGAAGCCTATCCGGAGAATAATCTGGATACGATTCTGACGGATAATCCATTGAATGATTCGCTGATTGAAGAAATCAAAAGCATTCCGGGAGTGACAGATGTCATGACGAGAGAGATTGTCTCTGTAAATCTGAACGGAACAAGATTTCCGGCTGCTGTTGTGAGTAAAAATGATTTTGATTTTATGCGCCAAGACGGGGATATTGGCTCTATGGACTATGATCAGGCGGTAAAGAATGGTGAAATTTTCTTTGGCTGGTCGACGTGGATGGAACAAGATGGATATGCTCCGGGTGAATCCATTGCATTTGACTTTGAGAATGGAAGTGAAACCTATACCTATCAGGGAAAGATTGCAGGATCCTTTGTAAGCGCGGACACTTATCTTGTCATTCCGGAAGGTGTATACCGTTCCATGAATCCGAGGGGAACAGCCTATGGCTATCTGTGGGTGGACTGTGATAAAAAAGATATTGCATCTGTGGAACAGAGTCTGAATACTTTGATTTCTAATACTTCGCATATAAAAATGGATACCTATCATGCACAGTTACAATATGCAGAATACACAAGCCGTATGATGAAGCTCGGCTGTTATCTGTTCATGGCAATTGTCGGTCTCATTGGGTTTATGAATCTGGCAAACACCATGATCATCAATATCACCACGAAGAAGCAGGAATACGGTGTGCTGCAAGCGGTAGGCATGACCAATAAGCAGTTGAATCTGATCTTACAAATACAGGGCTTGCTTTTTACGGTTGGCACCATCTGCGTCGCACTTGCTGCCGGTCTGCCCCTTGGCTATGCACTGTTTTCCTATGCGAAGCATAATGGGATTTTTGGAATGAACGTTTATCACGTTCCTCTTATCCCGATTCTTGTTATGATTCTTCTGGTTGGTATTCTACAAATTGTGCTTTCCTGTGTTTTAAGCAGTAATCTGAAAAAGGAAACGCTGGTTGAAAGAATAAGGTATCAGGGATAGCAAGTAATATGTAATGAACTAGGTCTTAACGAAGAGGAGAAATAGATAACTTCCATTTTGTATGTATGATAAATCTAAACAGTATTTTAGCAACATTTCCTACTGGTTAATTAAATTGAATAGAAATTAAACACTGTTCAATTGAGCAATCTATATGAATCTGATATGCTGAGTATACAAAAGCTTTTGAATTTTTTAGGAGATGAAGCAAATGGATATAGGCGTTGTTATAAAAAAATACAGAAAAGAAGCTGGTATGACGCAGGAGGAGATGGCAAACAGATTAGGCGTGACGACACCGGCTGTAAACAAATGGGAGAATAGTAATTCCAAGCCGGATATTGAACTGCTGGCACCAATTGCAAGACTGCTTGATATTTCACTTGATACATTACTTTCTTTTCATGAAAAACTTTCAGATACTGAAATCGAAGAAATTATCAGGAAGATGGACAGGATGTTTTCAGAAGAAGGCTATGAAAAGACTTATGAATGGGCATTGAGACTTATAAAGGAATATCCGAATTGTAATATGCTTATCTGGCAGACTGCGGTAATGCTTGATGCAAGAAGAATAACGGATAAATGCACGAATCAGGAAAAATATGATAAGCAGATTAACGCATGGTATGAGCTGGCACTACATGATGAGAATGAAGAGATACAGCATCATGCAGCAGATTCCTTATTTGGATTTTATTTACGTAAGAAGGATTACACCAAGGCAGAAAAATATCTGGACTATTTTTCAGAATACGATCCTATGAAAAGTTATTATCAGGGAAGATTACTCCAGAAGCAGGGAAAAATCAAAGAAGCATATGAAAAATATGAAAATATTATTTTTTCCGGCTTTAGTACACTTAATTTTGTTCTTTCCACAATGGCGGGACTGGCATTGCGGGAAAATGATATCGGTTATGCGAGATTTTTGTCAGGGAAGGTACAGGCAGTTGCACATACATTGGAAATGGGAAAATATAATGAGTATTCGCCAATGCTTGATATTGTATGTGCAGGGAAAGATGTAGAGGGAACATATAAGGTGGTAAAACATCTTCTTGATAATGTGGGTACTATGTATGATTTTAGAAAGTCCGGTTTATATAAGCATATGAAGTTCAGAGATATTGATGAAGCTATATTAGATGGTGTAAAAGAAAAACTTCTTGAAGGATTCAGAAAGGAGGAAGAATTCGGCTACATGGCAGGATATGAACCGTGGGAGAAATTAATTTTTGACAGATAAGTTTTTTGAAAACTGTCGTTTGGTAAAATCTATTCCATTTTTAAAAGTCTTGCGATAAAATATGTTCTGTGAGACGGTGTGCCTGTTGACGAGGAAGAAATAGTAAAGAGAATATAGGAATGAGAAGGAATCGAGAGATCGGTTCCTTTTTTATGCTTAGAATTAATTGATGACAAAATCAAATTGACATATAGAAGCTTGATTGATATGATATAGACAAAATGAAAATGGCATATTGGAGGAACATTAAGATGGATAAAGTTATAAATATTGAAGAGGCATTAAAAAGAATTGAGGAGTTGGAAAAAGAGAATGCAAAACTTCGGGAGGAATTGGAGTATTACAGAAATCGTAAGTTAAGCGGTCGTCAGAAACATAACGCCAAGTGGATGGCAATATATAATGATTTTGTTGTTGGGTATGAGAGCGGCATGACAATGGTAGAAATTGCGAAGAGGAACAATGTCAGTGAGAGGACGATCTATAGGTATAAAGCATATTATGACAAACTGAGGGAAAAAGAGGAATAGACCATTTTGCTGATGTCAGCAATATGTTATATGAGAGTTGCGGACGATTTTTTTGACCGCAAATGGATGGAGGAGTTCTATGGCAGAAGATAAAAAGAAAGAAATCGATGTTACAGTAATAGAAGTAACAGAAGAATATCTAAAAGAAAAACTGTATAAAATTAGGGGTAAAAGGGTATTGCTTGATGCTGATTTAGCAGAGATATATGGCTATGATACGAAGGGATTTAATAGACAGGTAAAAAATAATATTGAAAAATTTGATGAAGATTTTATGTTTGAATTGACAGATGAGGAATTAGAAGATTTGCGGTACAAAAATTGTACCGCAAATATAAGTTCAAAAAGTCGTTATAATCCTCATGTATTTACAGAGCAAGGATTATATATGCTGATGACTGTCTTGAAAGGACCGTTGGCTGTTAAACAGAGCAAGGCATTAATAAGAACCTTTAAGAAAATGAAAGATTACATATTAGAAAATCGTGATTTAATAGGTCAGCGGGAAATACTTCAGTTAAGCATGGAGACTGCTAACAACAGAATAGAAATTAATAAAATCAATTCAAATATGACATCTTTGGAAAAACAGATTTCAGATGTTGCAGAAGGATTGAAGGATGTTGTGACAAAATCTGAGTTAGCTGACATGATGAACAGCTTTGTTTCAGATGATGACGAGAAGTGGCTCATGTTTAATGCAAAGTTCAGTAGTGCGGATGAAGTTTATGAGTCCATTTATAAGCAGGCAAAGTCGTCAATATATGTCGTTGACAATTATATTGGCTTAAGGACGCTGGTACACCTTAAGAATTCTCCGGCTGGAGTAGCTATTATTTTATTCAGTGATAATGTTGGAAATAATAAACTTCATAATATAGAATTTACGGATTTTTGCAAAGAATATCCAGCAGTAAAAATATCAATGAAAAAGACAGGCGGTATATTTCATGATCGATTTATAGTGTTGGATTATGGAACTACTGATGAAAGAGTTTTCTTATGTGGTGCTTCATCAAAGGATGCAGGGGCTAGAATAACCAGTATTGTTGAAGACTATGGAGTATCTAAATATACCCCGGTTATTGCCACACTGTTGAAAAATCCAACTTTGAATTTACCACAGTAGGTGGAAAGAGAGTAATTTTCACTTTTACAGAGACAATCCAATATCCCATATGATAAAATAAAAAACAGAAGAAAATAATATTCATCCCAAATGGATATTGGAAAGTAAAAAGGATATAAAAGACCTATGACATTAAAGAAAGCAATAGAACGACATAAATCTACCATATTGTTTTGTCTCATATTAGTATTTGGTTCTATATTGCGGCTGGTGCAGCTTGGAAACGTACCTGGTGGCTATCAGATGGATGAGGCTTATGGAGCGTTCAATGCATATTCACTGTTTCACAGTGGGATCGATTCCACAGGACACTCCTATCCTGTGTATTTCGAGTCCTGGGGAGGCGGACAGAATGCGCTGAACTCGTATCTCATGCTTCCTTTTATGGTGTTCACCGGAGGTAAGATCACTCCACTGGTAGTAAGACTACCGCAGGCCATTGTAGCAATTTTATCTCTGGTGGCGGTTTATTTTCTGATGAAAGAGATGGTGGATGAAGCGGCCGGACTGTGGGCCATGCTTCTTCTCAGTGTATGTCCCTGGCATATTATGATGTCAAGATGGGGGCTGGAGTCCAATCTGGCACCCGGGTTCCTGCTTTTTGGACTGACTTTTTTTGCCTATGGTCTGAAAAAACCGAGATTACTTATTTTGTCAGCACTCTCTTACGGTCTGAGCCTGTATTGTTATGCGACCATCTGGCCTATTGTTCCACTCCTTCTGTTGTTGGAATGGGGATACGGATTTCTTACAAAGACTTTGAAGATCAACAAATACTTCGTGATCCATGTGGTGATCATTGGATTACTGGCACTTCCGTTGCTGGCGTTTTTACTGGTAAACAGAGGAATCCTCCCAGAGTTCTCCATAGGCCCTTTTTCGGTCTATGTAATGACGGATTTCAGAGTGAATGAAATAGCATCCTCTTTCCGTGATATTTTATACAATTTCAAAAATCTGCTGTATCTTCTGTATCGGCAGGATATCGGTCGTCCCTACGATGTGATCATGCCGTTTGGATTTTTCGGAATCACAGCCAGAGTACTGATCTTTCTGGGAGTTTTTTTACTGGTGATCCGCCTGATCCTAGCCTTACAGAAGAGACAGACAACATTATTATGGATGATATTCTTTCAACTGACCGGCGCATTGCTGCTGGGATTACTGGTTACCGTGGGAATGACCCAGATCAACTGCATCTATATTCCTCTTGTTCTGTGCGGAGCATTGTGCGTGTCTTCTTTGACAGATTTTCTGGGGAAAAAAGTGAATTTCTATGGAAAAATTGCAGTAAGCATTCTTTTGGCAGCACTTCTGCTGGGGGAAAATGTACAGTTTGAAAAGGCATATTTTACTTCTTATAAAGAGCTGGTCAGTGCCTATTTTCAGGAAGGCAGCGAGGAAGCCGTACAGAAAGCCATGGAGATTGCGGCGGAAAGCGGTCGTGAGATCGAGATCGAAGATGCCATCAAATATCCCAGTGTTTTGCTCTACGGAGAGATTGACGCTGCAGAATACCTTGCCAACAGGAACTTAAGCGATGTACCTCCCAAGCCGAAGGATTTTCTGGGAAAAGGAATCCGCTTCACCATGGGAATCGACTGGGAGCACATCGACAGAAATAAGATATATATCATTTACTATACAGATGCGGAAAAATTCGATGCATTCACTCTCCTGCCCTGCCGGGACTGGTATGTGGCGTATTAAAATGAAAATAAAAAAGCCCTCACATAAAAGGTGGGGGCTTTCGCGTGTCAAAAATTATGTTTCATTCACGCACTCAGATCCAGATTCCGTCCAATCAGCATGGCGGCATCGGCAGATTTCTTATTTTGCTGGTAAGGATTGCTCTCGTCACTGTAACTGATCTTGGTCGTGGTGGTGCCGCCGGCGGTGTAGACGGTGCCGCATTCGGGACATACCGCGGTCCGCAGGGACACCGTGGCGGAGAGAACCTTGCCGTTGTTCTGTGCGGCCTTGTTGTAAGCGTTCGTTACATGCTCCTGTTCGTGGGCACGAACTCTGGAGGAGGAAGCCTGTGGTGAAATATGAGATGCAGATTTGAAGGAGACCATTTCGTTGGAACCATCCTGATATTTCCGGTTCTTGCAGGTTTCGCATTCTGCGGGAGAAGACTTTCTGCCAGGCTTTTCTACATCGGATTTTCCGGGATTTACCACCATACCCTTCTCTTCGGGCTGTGCGGAAGATACCGCACCGGTAGAATAAGCGTATCCGTAATTGCCGGTTAGACTATAATTATTAGAATAATTGATTCCGTAAATACCTGTCATGGGACTTCTCCTTTCTGCGTAATGTTTTGCTACTCTTCTATTTGCCCTCATTGTAGCACCTGTATCCGGTGAGGGCAAGTTAAGATTGCTGAAAAATCTGCTCTACTTCGGAAATTACCGAAGTCGTTCCCAAGATTACAATGGGATCCGGACAAGAACCGGCCAGAGTCAGTGCCTGTTTCACGGAATCTGTCCATATTGTGCCAATATCTTCTTCTGCCAATGTCTCCTGCTGTTTTTGGGAAAAATGATAATGCGGATTCCCAGATCTGGTGAGGATAATCCGGTTTGCCATACCTTTCATGGATCTGACCACACCGGCATAATCCTTATCCTCCGGAATTCCCACAATAACAGTGCAATTCCAAACCCCCAGATGTCGCAGGACTTCCTTTACATTCTCACAGCTGGTGGCATTGATACAGGCATCCAGCAGAACAAACGGCTTGGAACGCAGGACTTCCATGCGTCCCGGCCAGTGTAGCAGAGACAGATTTTTCCGGATGTCTGGCAAAGAAAAAACTGCGGATTCCCTGCGCAGATCAGACAGCACATCCACACACACAGCAAGTGCCAGAGCACAGTTTTTCGCCTGATGTTCTCCCAGCAACGGAATTTGTAAATCCGCATAAATGTTGTCTCCGATTTCAACATCAAACTGCATTCCGAAGCAGGTATAACGGATGTTTTCCGCATGAAAATCCCGACCGTAGATCTTATAGGGAATATGCAGAGTTTCGGCACGGCGCTGCAGAACTTCCAGAACTTCCGGTTCCTGCTCCGCAAAATAGACACACTTCTGCTCTCCGGTGATAACGTGGGATTTATCTTCCGCAATGGCAGTCAGCGTATCACCCAGTTCCCTCGTATGCTCCAGAAAAATCCGGTTGATCACGGCATAATTGTGACGTACATTATTCACATCATCGTATTTTGCACCTTTACCGCATTCCAGTACATTGAAATCCGTATGTTTTTCCGAAAAATAAGCCAGTGCCAGATCGGCCTGGATTCCCATGGGACTGATACATACTGACTCCGGCAGATCAGAGGCAATATTCAGAATCTCTGGCTGGATCTCTGTCATCAGACGGCAGAAGTCAGATTCACTGATCATCGTATCATTGACACGGAAGCGTTCGCGAAAGTCCGTGATATGAGGGCTGGTCATCAGTCCCACAGAGAATCTTGTCTGCAGGATTCGGGAGATCATGTTGGAAATGGAGCCTTTTCCCTTGCTTCCGGTGACAACGATGCAGGGAGTAACGGATTTTTGCCAAAGCAGGGATCTGGTCAGTTCCGGGTGTCGTTTTCTGGCGTCCTTTGCAGCATAATCCTGATGTGAGGCAGCTCGCAGATAAGAGGCATAGACAAAGTCTTCCGCCTCCTTACGCGTAGTGATTTTATGAAATTGCAGTGATGTTTCGGAAGTGTTATTCATATAAATACCTTTTTGTAGCCTGCAATTTTCCAGATACTTTAGTATCATGTATTTTCGTACACTGTGCAGGCACATATTTGCGCATGAAAAAACTATTTTTTACACTAAGTCTTTGATGTAAAGTCAGATTGTATCGTCTCAATAATTTTTCCCGCAACATTTATGCCGGAAGCCTTTTCAATACCTTCCAGTCCCGGCATGACATTGATTTCGCAAAAATAAGGTTTTTCTCTGCCAAAAAGCAGATCAATTCCCAGAAAATCCAGTCCGGTCTGCTCGTAAATATCTGCGGCTATGGTACGGATGCCGGAAGTGACAGGGTAAGGCTCTACCGAAGCGCCCAGAGCTACATTTGCACGGAAATCCCCCTGGGATGTGCGCTGCATACAGGCAACGGCTTCTCCGCGGATGCTGTAAAAGCGCAGATCTCTGCCGTAGCTTTCTGAGATAAATTCTTCGAAGAGCCATTCCTTGGAGGAAGGGTAGTTAAGAGAGAGTTCCTCATAAGAAGCTTTATCCCGGATGCAGACGATTTCCTCTCCCATGGAGCTTTCCAGTCCTTTACCGACAAAGGGAAGGCCCAGTTGTTCTACAATAGAAGAAAAAGGCAACCGTGAAGTTCCCAGAAGATATTTCGGGATCAAAAAGGCTTTGGAATGAAGCCTTCGTACCTGTTCAAATTTATTAATATAGATATTATAAGCAGTTAATGGATTATAGCTTCGGGTGGCAAGTGCATTTATAGCATCCTTTTCCCGTCCCCATTTATAGCGGTTGATGACAAAATCCACGGGTTCCAGTATTTTACCATGATTTATGACACCATGCGGAGAGACCGCAGTATCATGGATCCCTACAATCTGAAGATTCATATCCAGGGCAGAAGCTTCCTGTACCAGACGGTTGCAGGTATAAGCGTTAGTCATAGTATTATATTTTTCTATGATATATCCTCTGATAGGCATAAGGCACCTCGTGATTTCAGTATTCTCATGGTTAACATAGCAAAATGTTGTCAAAATAGCAAGAAATATAGTTCTTCTATTGAAAAAGGACTAATATCCTGCGTATAATAAGAGACATAAGAGCATAAAAGTGGGATGATAATTCCACGATATGCGAATATTGGGTAGAATTGTGGTAGTGCGTAGCACGAAGCAATTCGTAGGTATCAAAGTCGGGGGCTTTTGACCCCGACATCATTAAAATATATTAAGAAGAAACAAAAGAGGAGACATACAATGAAATTACTCGAAGAGCGCATTCGCAAAGACGGTACGGTAAAAGCAGGGAATGTATTAAAAGTAGATTCTTTTCTGAATCATCAGATGGACATTGATCTGTTCAATGAAATGGGAAAAGAGTGGGCGCATCTGTTTGCAGACCGTAAGATTACGAAGATTCTGACTGTGGAGGCTTCCGGTATCGGTATCGCCTGTGTGGCAGCCCAGCATTTTCATGTGCCTGTGGTATTTGCAAAAAAGTCCCAGTCCGTAAATATTGACGGTGAAGTATATTCCACCAAGATCGAATCCTTTACGCACAAGAGAGTATATGACGTGATCGTTTCCAAAAAATTCCTGCATCCGGAAGATCATATTCTGATCATTGATGATTTTCTGGCCAACGGATGCGCACTGGAGGGTCTGATCGACATTGTCAATAAAGCGGGAGCTTCTGTAGAGGGTGTCGGCATTGCCGTTGAGAAGGGATTCCAGAAGGGCGGCGACCTGATCCGTTCCAAGGGTATCCGTGTAGAGTCGCTCGCTATTGTGGAAAGCATGGATGACAAGACCGGAGAGATCACATTTCGATCTTAATAGTTAGATAAGTTAGATAGGTTAGATAACTACTCAGAACCACATTCGCAAACGAGTTAATAAAAATTTAATACCTCTCTTGACAAGAAGTCAGACAAATGCTTATACTGACTAATGTTGAGAGAGTACAATAAAGGGGTTGTATGAAGGTGTCATACACCCTTTTTGCGTTGACTCACCGGTTTATCTGCAGATCTGTGCCCGCGCTGCTACATGGATCTGTAACGAAGCAGCAGCGCAGAAAGAGGAGAATTATGAAAAAGAAAGTCGTAAGTTTACTCGCAGCTATGGCTCTCGCAGTTACTGCTCTGGCAGGATGCGGATCCAATGATGCAGCTACCACCGGCACAGATGCGGCAACTGTTGCAGCTACTACTGAGGTGGCAGCTACTACTGAAGCAGCAGCTGATGGCGAAGCTGTCAGTGGTGTAAAGGCAGGTTTTATTTTCCTGCATGATGAGAACTCTACTTATGATCTGAACTTCCTGAACGGAGCAAAGGCAGCTTGTGAGAAGCTTGGCATTGAGTACATGACCAAGACCAATATTCCTGAAGGACAGGAAGCTTATGAAGCAGCTTGTGAGCTTGCTGATGCAGGTTGTAATTTCATTTTCGCAGACAGCTTTGGACATGAGGACTACATCATTGAGGCTGCTAAGGAATATCCCGATGTTCAGTTCAGCCATGCAACCGGAACCAAGGCTCATACTGAGGGTCTGGACAACTTCCACAATGCATTTGCTTCCATTTATGATGGCCGTTACCTTGCAGGTATCGTTGCAGGCATGAAGCTGAATGAGATGATCGCTAACGGTGATATTACCGAGGATCAGGCTAAGATGGGTTATGTAGGTGCTTATACATATGCAGAAGTTATGTCCGGTTATACCTCATTCTTCCTGGGTGCCCGTTCCGTATGCCCCAGCGTTACCATGGATGTAACCTTTACCGGTTCCTGGTACGATGAGACCGCTGAGAAGGAAGCAGCTAACAAGCTGATCGAGGGCGGATGTGTACTGATCAGCCAGCATGCAGACTCCATGGGTGCTCCTACCGCATGTGAGACCGCAGGCGTTCCCAACGTATCTTACAACGGAAGCACTGAGGCAGCCTGCCCCAATACCTTCCTGGTATCTTCCAGAGTTAACTGGGAGCCTTACTTTGAGTATGCTATTAAATGTGTAGCAGATGGAACTCCTATCGATACCGATTGGTGTGGTACTCTGGAGACCGGCTCTGTAGAGCTGAGCGATCTTGGTGCTGCTGTAGCAGATGGTACCGCAGAAGCAGTAGAAGCTGCAAAGGCTGATCTGATCGCAGGCAAGGCTCATGTATATGATATCACCACCTTTACTGTAGACGGTAAGACCCTGGACAGCTATGAAGCTGATATTGATACTGATCCTGATTATACTCCCGACCATGAGGTAGTAAGTGACGGATACTTCCATGAGTCCGATGTTGCATTCCGTTCCGCTCCTTACTTCAATGTAAGAATTGATGGAATCAACCTGTTGGATGAGCAGTATTAATTGACTTATTGAAATAGCCCGGACGGCGCAGCGTTTATTGCCGCGCCGCCCTTTTTCTACCTTATGGATCTTTTGCTTTTGCGGATGGATGAGGTAGAAAAGGGGCGGCCAGTGTGCTTATGCCAGGTATTAAAAGACCTGAAAATTGCAGGTCATGGATAAATTGGAAAGGTGACTAGGATGGAAAAAGAGACAAAAGTAGCTGCGGTTTCGATGAAAAACATTACCAAGACTTTTGGATCCGTGATTGCCAATGATAAGGTAAATCTGGATATCTATAAGGGTGAGATATTATCACTGCTTGGGGAAAACGGCAGCGGTAAGACGACACTGATGAATATGCTCTCCGGTATTTATTTTCCGGATGAGGGACAGATCTTTATTAACGGTAAGGAAGAGGTCATCAAATCCCCCAAGGATGCGTTACGGCTGGGAATCGGTATGGTGCATCAGCATTTTAAGCTGATCGATGTACTTTCCGCTACCGAGAATATCATCCTGGGTCTGGAAGGCAGGCTTAATATCAAGGAGGCATCCCGTAAAATAGAGGAGATCTGTGACAAATACGGTTTTGAAGTAGATCCGAAGCAGAAAATCTATGATATGACGGTATCCCAGAAGCAGACCGTGGAGATTGTAAAGGTGCTGTATCGTGGTGCGGATATCCTGATCCTGGATGAGCCTACCGCTGTACTGACACCGCAGGAGACAGAGAAGCTCTTTAACGTTCTCCGGAAAATGAGAGATGACGGCAAGGCTATTGTCATTATTACCCATAAAATGCATGAAGTGGAATCTCTGTCCGACAGGGTGGCTGTGCTTCGTAACGGTCAGTATATTGGAAGCATGCTGACAAAGGATACCACCGTTACGGAAATGACCAATATGATGGTGGGACATGCGGTTACTTTGAATATTGTCAGACCGGAACCTGTGAATCCGAAGCCCCGTATCGAAGTACAGGGACTGACCGTACGTAACGAAGAAGGTATCGTTAAGCTGAAGGACGTCTCCTTTACCGCCAATAGTGGTGAGATCCTGGGAATCGCCGGTATCTCCGGCTGTGGACAGAAGGAGCTTTTGGAAGCCATTGCAGGTCTGCAGGTAACAGAAGCCGGCACAATCAGCTATGTGGAAGATGATGGAAGTAAGGAAATGCTGATCGGCAAGGATCCGTTGAAGATCGCAGAGATGGGTGTATCGCTTTCTTTTGTACCGGAGGATCGTCTTGGCATGGGCCTGGTAGGCAATATGGATCTGACCGATAATATGATGTTACGTTCCTTCCGACAGGGACATACACCGTTTACGAACCGAAAGCCTTCCAAACAGCTTGCAACTGATGTGGTAGAAAATCTGGAGGTTGTAACCCCGGGTATCACCACTCCGGTACGCAGATTGTCCGGTGGTAATGTACAGAAGGTTCTCGTTGGAAGAGAGATTGCGTCTGCACCTACCGTATTGTTGACGGCTTATGTGGTACGTGGACTGGATATTAATTCTTCGTATACTATATATGACCTGATCAATGAACAGAAGAAAAAGGGCGTTGCCGTGATTTTCGTAGGTGAGGATCTGGATGTGCTGATGGAGCTGTCCGACCGTATCATGGTATTGTGCGGCGGAGAAGTGAGCGGTATTCTGGATGCGAGAAAGACAGACAAAAATGAGGTCGGTATGCTGATGACCAGAGTAGGAGGCAAAGAACATGAAGGAGAAGAATAAAGAGCCTTTGTTTCATATCGTAAAAAGAGATGCTCTCCCCTGGTATAAATCTCTGGGTATCCGTTTCGTAGCGATTCTGTTGGCGTTGATCCTGTGCGGTATCATTACGACGATCACCACGGGAATCAATCCTTTACAGGTATATCAGTCTATTATTCTGGGAGCTTTCGGATCCGTCCGTAAGACCTGGGTTACTTTTCAGAATATTGCGATCCTGTTGTTGATTGCACTGGCACTGACTCCGGCATTCAAGATGAAATTCTGGAATATTGGCGGTGAGGGACAGGTCTTGATCGGGGGTCTGGCATCCGCAGCCTGCATGATCTGCGTGGGGGACAAGCTTCCGGGTGCAGTTGTGATCCTGTGCATGATCGTGGCCAGCCTGGCAGCAGGAGCCATCTGGGGCTTCATTCCTGCATTTTTCAAGGCAAAATGGAATACCAATGAGACACTGTCTACACTGATGATGAACTACATAGCTACCCAGCTTGTGGCATTCTATACCATTGTATGGGAAGTTCCCAAGGGATCCGGTAAGATCGGTATCATCAACCAGAATACCAACGTGGGCTGGCTGCCCCAGATATTTGGTTCAAAGTATCTGTTAAGTATTGTAGTGGCAGTAGTGATTACAATTTTCATGTATGTGTATCTCAACTATAGCAAGCAGGGATATGAGATCTCCGTTGTGGGTGAGAGTGAAAATACCGCAAAATATGTGGGTATCAAGGTAGAAAAGGTAATCATCCGTACTATGCTTCTGTCCGGTGCGCTGTGCGGACTGGTAGGTTTGCTTCTGGTAGGCGGTATCAACCATACTGTTACCACTACCATTGCAGGTGGACAGGGATTTACTGCTGTACTGGTATCCTGGATGTCCAAGTTCAATCCTCTGACCATGGTGTTCTCCAGCTTCCTGATCATTTTCATGGATCGTGGTGCCAGTGAGATCTCTACCAATTTTGGACTGAATCATTCCTACTCCGATATTCTGACAGGTATTATCCTGTTCTTTATTATCGGCTGTGAGTTCTTCATTACCTATCGCCTGCAGTTCCGTAAAAAGGCAGAAAAGGAGGAACAGTAATCATGTGGACATTTTTACTTGCATTTATTCCGAGAGCTATTGTACAGGGAATTCCTCTGTTATACGGAAGTACCGGTGAGATCATCACGGAGAAATCCGGTAACCTGAATCTGGGAATCCCCGGCGTTATGTATGTGGGAGGTATCTGCGGTGTCATTGGCTCCTTCTTCTATGAGAGATCAGCAGGCGGTGCGGCAAATATGAACGGATTCCTCGCTATTGCGATTCCTATGCTTTGCTGTCTGCTGGGTTCCCTGCTGATGGGACTGCTGTACTGTTTCCTGACCGTTACGCTGCGGGCGAACCAGAACGTGACCGGTCTGGCAATGACCACCTTCGGTGTTGGCTTCGGTAACTTCTTCGGCGGATCCCTGATCAAGCTGGTAAACAGTGATGTACCTTCCATTGCACTGTCTGCTACCAGCAGTTATTTCAGTAAGTCCCTTCCTTTTGCGGGAAAACTTGGCTGGTTTGGTAAGCTGTTTTTATCCTATGGATTCCTGGCTTATCTGGCAGTGATCATTGCGTTTGCGGCATCGTATGTCCTGAGTCATACCAGAACAGGCCTGCACTTAAGAGCAGTCGGTGAGGGCCCCAATACCGCAGATGCAGCCGGTATCAACGTATCCCGGTACAAATACATCGCTACCTGCGTGGGATGTATGATCGCAGGTCTGGGCGGACTGTACTATGTAATGGATTATGCCTGCGGCGTCTGGTCCAACGATGCGTTCGGTGACAGAGGCTGGCTTGCCATTGCGCTGGTCATCTTCACTATCTGGAGACCGAATATCAGTGTATTTGCTTCTTTCCTGTTTGGTGGTCTGTATATTCTGTATCTGTATCTGCCCACCGGTATCGAGCATATGGAGTATCAGGAGCTGTATAAGATGATCCCTTATGTCGTGACCTTACTGGTACTGGTCATCACCAGTATGCGGAGCAAGAGAGAGAATCAGCCCCCCGCAAGTCTGGGACTGGCGTACTTCAGAGAAGAAAGATAATAATTTTATAGAAAGACGATTAAAAACGGCGTTTTCCGGAAATTTCCGGAGAATGCTGTTTTTTAGTGCACATTTTGGAAAAAACTCACAGAAACTTTAGGAAAACTTTTGATTTTATTCGGATGGAATTTACCTGTGTCTGTTATGCTGAGATCAATTCAGAGAAAATAAACGGAAGGGAGAAAAAAGATGAAAGTATTGATCACAACAGACTGGTACAAGCCGGCCATCAACGGAGTTGTTACTTCGGTATGCAATCTGCGGGAGGAATTACAGCAAAGAGGACATGAAGTGAAGATCCTGACCTTGTCCCGTACAGCTCGTTCCTACGAAGAAGAGGGTGTGATCTATATGGGTTCCGTGAATGCCGGATATATTTATCCGGGAGCAAGACTTCGGGTGTCCCCGGGACGCGAACTGTATCGCGGGATTATAGAGTGGAATCCGGATATTGTGCATTCCCAGTGTGAATTTTCTACCTTTTTCATGGCAAAAAAGATCGCAGAGGAATGTAAGATCCCTCTGGTGCATACTTACCATACTGTATACGAAGATTATACCCACTATTTTTCCCATTACAAGAAATGGGGCAGGGATATGGTACAGTTCCTGACGCGACAGATTTCTGAGAAGGTGGACAGTATGATCGCTCCCAGCACAAAAATAGAGACATTACTAAAAGGCTATGGCATTCATTGTCCGGTATCAGTGATCCCATCGGGGATTGATCTGAGTAAATATGACGCGCAGACCCGGACGGATTCTCGGGAGAGAATACGAAGAAAATATAAAATGGACCGGAAGACCACAGTGCTTTTATATGTAGGTCGTCTGGCAAAAGAGAAGAATGTGGAAGAATTGCTGGAGTACCAGCAGAAAGTTCAGGAGAGCGGCACAATACTGATGATTGTAGGCGGCGGTCCTTATTTGGAGACTTTACGGAAAAAGGCAGCAGAGCTGGGTGTGACGGGAAGCGTTATTTTTACCGGAATGGTATCACCCGCTGAAGTAGCATCTTATTATCCGGCAGGAGATCTGTTCGTCAGCGCTTCCACCAGTGAGACCCAGGGGCTTACCTATGCGGAAGCACTGGCAGCAGGATTACCGTTATTATGCAGAAGGGATCAATGCCTGCGGGCGGTTGTGGAAGAGGGAAAAAACGGCTGGCAGTACCGGACCGAAGAGGAATTCTTGAAAGACCTGAAGAACTGGAAGGAGAAAGAAGACGATGAACGCAGAGGAATGTGCAGTTATGCAAAACAGTCCGCAGAAATATTTTCCCAAAAAAGATTTGCGGGAAGTATGGAGCAACTATACCAGCGACAGATCGAAGAAAAACAGGTCGAAAGAGAAAAACACCTGGCAAAGGGCCATCAATATTGCATCCTGGGTTAGTCTGATCCTCTGTGGAATACTGGCAGTCTGGGGCTATCAGAGCGGCATTTTCCAATCGGTGGAGACCATGCAGCAGTTTGTGAACCGCTTCGGAATGATCGGTGCACTGATCTTCGTGCTGATCCAGATCGTTCAGGTGGTGTTTCCCATCATACCGGGTGGCATCAGCTGTCTGGCAGGAGTGCTGCTCTTTGGAGTGGTGCCGGGATTTTTCTATAATTATATAGGAATCAGTGTGGGTTCCTGTATTGCTTTTGGAATAGCAAGAAGTCTGGGAAGACCGGTGCTGTACAAGATGTTTCCCGGGAAAATGATTGAAAAATACCTGACATGGACGGAGTTGAAGGGGAGATTTTTGAAATTATTTGCACTGGCAATCTTCCTGCCGGTGGCACCGGATGATTTTCTCTGTTATCTCGCCGGAACAACGAACATGACATGGAAACAGTTTGTGACAGTCATCTTTCTGGGGAAGCCTTTCTCCATTGCGCTGTATAGTCTGGGACTGACGACACTGTTCCAGGTGATTTTCCACCTGGTATAGGAGAGTATACTTATGAAAATTTATATATATAAAGGCGGACTTTCACTGGTGGCAAAAAGCGGCGTCGGCAGCGCCATCCGCCATCAGGAGAAGATGCTGCGAGCAGCAAAAGTGACCGTGACGGACGTCTGGAAAGAGGCGGATATCGTACAGATCAATACTGTATTGCCTGATTCGCCGCTGATGGCACGGCGGGCAAGACGGCAGGGGAAAAAGGTCGTCTATTACGGACATTCCACCATGGAAGATTTTAAGAATTCTTTTATCGGTTCCAATCTGGCGGCTCCTTTATTCAAAAAATGGATCCGCCATTGTTATAGACAGGGAGATGTGGTTATCACACCAACGGAATACTCACGGAAATTGTTAATGAAATATGATCTGCATCGGGAGATTTATGCACTGACCAATGGTGTGGACACTGAATTTTTCCACAAAACAGAGCAGGCAGGTGGACGATTCCGGATATTTTTTCATCTTCCTGTGGATAAAAAGGTCGTGATATCCGCCGGGCATCTGATTCACAGAAAAGGAATCGAGGATTTTCTGGAAATGGCAAAAAGGATGCCAGACATTATTTTTCTATGGTTTGGGGGCGGGAACAATGCGTTGATTCCGGCAGAGATCAAAAAGGCTGTGGCAGAGAAGCCGGAAAATGTGATCTTTGCCGGTTTCCAACCGTCCGGGATCCTGCGGGATGCGTACTGTGGTGCGGATGCATTTGCTTTTTTCAGTTATGAAGAGACGGAAGGAATCGTGGTATTGGAGGCATTATCCTGTGAGATTCCTGTGATCGTGAGAGACATTCCGGTGTATGAAGGGTGGCTTACCGACGGCGAGCAGGTGCGCAAAGCCAGCAATCTGGATTCCTACGAGCAGGCAGTCCGAGACATCTTGTATGAAGAACCGCGGGAAAAAGTAAGACGCAGAATCCGGGCAGGCAGGGCACTGGCGGAGGAACACAGCATGCGGGCGACAGGTGAGAAACTGTATCAGATAGAGCAGAAGCTTTTGTAGACATCCCTCTTGCAAATTCAGAGTCTTTATCATAAAATGAGAGTACCTTACAAAGGAGGTGCTTACGATGAACCTTGTAATTACTATCAGCCGAAGATTCGGAACAGGAGCCAGTCTGATCGCACAGGAGTTGTCTGAGAAGCTGGGGGTGCCGGTATATGATAAGGCGTACATAGAGCATGAGCTGGATGGTGACAGCTATGCTACGGAAGCGGAGGTCATTAAGGAATTGGCGGAACATCCCTGTATTATTCTGGGACGTTGTGCATCCGAGATCCTGAAGGATCAGCCGAATGTATTTAACGTGTATGTGTGCGCGGATAAGGAAGATCGTATTGAACGTATCATGAAGAAGGAAAGTCTTCCCCACGATGAGGCAAAAGAAATGCTTGAGAAAAATGATGCGGAGCGCGCTGACTATTATTATGAAAATACCGGTAAAGTGTGGGGTGATGTGAACAATTATCATATGATCCTCGATACCACCAAACTGGGAATCGAAAATTGTGCGGATATCCTGATCCGGTATTTTGAAAGAGTGGAAATTATTTGACAGCCCGGAATGCGAATGGGCGTTACGATTTCGAGAGTATGCAGTACGAAGAAATCGGTTAGGATATAAATAGGGAATAGATTGTAAACAGATGTCTCACACGGACATCTGTTTTTCTATGAAAAACATCTTAAACACAGTAATAAAATTAATCAATTATACAACGTTATAAAATTAAAAGTATGATTTTAAATATAACAAAAAATGATATATACAATTGAAAATTTTAATCAAATAATAAAACGGAACAATCACCGAATAAAATGACCTTTTTCTTGAATTTATAGATATATGACAAAAATGTCACATTAAAATACATCAATTAACAAGATAAGAATATATCTTGCTTACAGAAATTATGAGTGTTAAGATAATGCAATCAGATAAGTGAAAATAGTAAAAACAACAGGTTTTGAAAATAAAAAGTAATCATATGGCAGGAGGATTTCCATGAACAGCGCAGACATTGCAGCAAAATATCAGAAAACTTATTTTATGCCCCCCGAGGTGACCTACGACTGGGTGAAGAAGGACAGCATTACCAAGCCCCCCATCTGGTGCAGCGTTGACTTGAGAGATGGTAACCAGGCTTTGATCGATCCCATGAGCCTGGAAGATAAGCTGGAATTCTTCAAGCTGTTGGTAAAGATCGGTTTCAAGGAGATCGAGGTTGGTTTTCCTGCTTCTTCCGATACCGAGTACAATTTTATCCGTGCCTTGATCGAACGCGACATGATTCCCAATGATGTGACCATTCAGGTGTTGACGCAGGCGAGAGAACATATCATCCGCAAGACCTTTGAAGCGGTAAAAGGTGCGCCCCACGCAGTGATCCATCTATACAACTCTACTTCCGTAGAGCAGAGAGAACAGGTATTTAAGAAAGATAAAGAAGCCATCAAGAAGCTGGCAGTAGACGGCGCCCAGATGTTAAAGAATCTGGCAGACGAGACCGAAGGCAACTTCACCTTTGAGTACAGCCCTGAGAGCTTTTCTCAGACCGAGGTGGATTATGCACTGGAAGTCTGCAATGCAGTACTGGATGTATGGAAGCCTACCGCTGACCGCAAGGCCATCATCAATCTGCCCACCACCGTACAGGTGGCAATGCCCCATGTATTTGCCTGTCAGGTAGAATATATGCACAAGCATTTGAAATATCGTGACAATGTAGTACTCAGCGTACATCCTCACAATGACAGGGGCTGTGGCATCAGTGATGCGGAGTTCGGCGTACTGGCCGGAGCAGACCGTGTGGAAGGTACTTTGTTCGGCAACGGCGAACGTACCGGTAACGTGGATCTGGTAACTGTTGCACTGAACATGATGTGCCACGGCGTGGACAGTGGACTGGATTTCTCCCATATTATGGAGATCCGCGAAGCTTATGAGAACTTCACCGGCATGAAGGTACATGAAAGAGTGCCCTATGCAGGAGATCTGGTATTTACCGCATTTTCCGGTTCCCATCAGGATGCCATCAGCAAAGGTATGGCATGGCAGAAGGAAGGCAAGACCGGCAAGCGTTGGGATATCCCTTATCTGCCCATCGATCCTGCGGATGTGGGAAGAGAGTACGAATCCGATGTTATCCGTATCAACAGTGTATCCGGTAAGGGTGGCGTAGCGTTCGTATTGAAGCAGCAGTTTGGCTTCTCGCTGCCCGCAGCCATGAAGGAAGAGGTTGGTTACCTTGTGAAAGGTATTTCCGACAGACGTCATCAGGAATTACTTCCCAAGGAGATCTATGCGATCTTCGAGGAAAATTATATTTATCCCCGCAGCATCTTCAACATTCCGGAGTGCCACTTCAAACAGGAGAACGGCATTCAGGCAGAGGTGACTATCGAGCAGGGCGGAGCTTCCAGAGCCATTACTACTATGGGTAACGGACGTCTGGATGCAGTCAGCAATGCCATCAAGACATACTTTGGTATTACCTACGAGTTGTCTGTATATGAAGAGCATGCAATTTCCAGAGGCTCCAATTCCAAGGCTGCCACCTATGTTGGTATCGTCCATGACGGTAAATTCTACTGGGGCGTCGGCGTAGATGAAGATATTATCAAGAGTTCTATCGCCGCACTGGTGTCCGCGGTGAATAAGCTGGCAGCAGAACAGCATATTACCTCCGGCAGAGAAGAGCGGATCGTGGAGATCATCAGTTTCATCCAGAAGAACTATGTGGATGTGACACTGGATATGCTGGTAGATACTTTCCATCTCTCCAAGCCTTACCTGTCCAAGTACATTAAGGAAAAGGCCGGCATGACCTTCCAGGAGGTCGTTCGGGAAGAGCGCATGAAAAAAGCAAGAATGCTCTTAAAGGAGACCAATCAGACGGTGGAGACCATTGCAGCCAACGTTGGTTACGAGAATGTGGAGCACTTTAACCGCCTATTCAAAAAGGCATATGACATGACTCCGGTACAGTATCGAAAACAGAGCGCGGAATAAAGTACGCCGTGGAACTGCGCCATGCACATTCGTAGACGTACTGCGTCTACTTCATGTACGGCTGTCGCCGTATAAATCCAAAAAGAAAAGCACGTCCTCGTGAGCAAGCTCCCAGGGCGTGTTTTTCTTTTTGGATTTGCATGGCTCATAGCTTTTAACATAATGACAGGTTTGGAAAACATAAATAAATAGAAAAAACCGTTTTTTTTTATTATGATGAAAACATAGAGCAAGAGAATTCGCAGTCTGGCATTCCGCCGGAGCGTAACGAAAGAAAACATAAATGTAAGAGGCTTACATCGTAAGCAGACAGGAGTAGAAAAATGGAAATGAAAGAGACGATTCTGAAAACTTTCGCAGAAGTATTTGGAGATGCAGAGGGCACCAAGGCTTATTTTGCACCGGGACGTGTGAATCTGATCGGTGAACATACCGACTATAACGGCGGACACGTTTTCCCCTGCGCACTGACCATCGGTACCTATGGTGTGGCAAGAAAGAGAAACGACAATAAGCTGCGTTTCTATTCCATGAATTTCGGACATCTGGGAGTGATCGAATCTTCTCTGGAGGATCTGGTACCCAGCAAGGAAGCAGGCTGGACCAATTATCCCAAGGGAGTGATCTGGGCTTTCGGTGAGAAGGGCATGAAAGTGACTTCCGGTATGGATCTGCTGCTGAACGGTAATATTCCCAACGGTTCCGGACTTTCCTCTTCCGCTTCTGTAGAAGTGCTGACCGGCTATATTCTGAGAGATTTCTTCGGATTTGATGTGACCAATCAGGATCTTGCACTGATCGGACAGTTCTCCGAGAACAAATACAACAAGGTAAACTGCGGTATCATGGACCAGTTTGCCATTGCCATGGGCAAAAAGGATAATGCTATTTTTCTGGACACCGCAACTCTGGAATATGAGTACGCACCGATCCATCTGGAAAATGCGAAGATCGTGATCGCATGCAGTAATAAAAAGAGAGGCCTGGGAGATTCCAAGTACAATGAGCGCCGCAGCGAGTGTGAGACTGCACTGGCAGAGCTTCAGCAGGTAGTGAAGATCAAGACGCTGGGTGACCTGGATGAGGAGACCTTTGAGAAGTTCAAGGCTATTATCAAGAGTGATGTCCGCAGAAAGCGTGCAAAGCATGCAGTATATGAGAATCAGAGAACGATCCGTGCGGTAGAAGCGCTGAAGAACAATGATGTGAAGCTGTTTGGTGAGCTGATGAATGCTTCCCATGTATCTTTGCGGGATGATTATGAGGTAACAGGTATCGAGCTGGATACTCTGGTAGAAGAAGCATGGAAGGTAGACGGTGTTATTGGTTCCCGTATGACAGGTGCCGGTTTCGGCGGATGTACCGTAAGCATTGTAAAGGATGAGGCTATTGACACCTTTATCGATCAGGTAGGCAAGGCATATAAGGAGAAGATCGGTTATGCAGCTGATTTCTATGTAGTAGAGATCGGTGACGGCCCCCAGACCCTGTAAGAAATTAAGATCCGACGAGAATAGAGAGTGCGATGCCGGAGAAATCCGGTATTGCAGAATGGAGAAAAAATGGATATTCAGGTATTAATTCGTAAATTGGTATCCTACGGAGTACAGACAGGACTGGTTCCGGAGGAAGATGTGATCTACACGACCAACCGTTTGTTGGAGCTGTTTGAACTGGATGAACTGGAAGAGCGCGACAATGTGACCATGCGTGAGGATGAACTGGAAGAGGTTCTGAAGGGTATGCTGGATTATGCTTACGAAAAAGGCATTCTCAAGGAGAACAGTGTGGTGTATCGTGACCTTTTCGATACGAAGATCATGGGCATGCTGATGCCCAGACCCAGTGAAGTAATCCGTCATTTCCACGAACTGTACGAGCAGGTATCTCCCGAGGCAGCTACCGACTATTATTACAAATTAAGCAGAGATTCCGACTATATCCGCCGTTATCGTATCTGCAAGGATATGAAATGGGTAGCACCCACCAAATACGGCGATCTGGATATTACCATCAACCTGTCCAAGCCCGAGAAGGATCCCAAAGCCATCGCCGCAGCAAAGCTGGCAAAGCAGTCCGGTTATCCGAAATGCCTGCTGTGCCGTGAAAATGAAGGTTATGCAGGCCGTGTGAATCATCCCGCCCGCCAGAACCACCGCATCATTCCGGTGACCATCAATGGCAGCCAGTGGGGATTCCAGTATTCTCCGTATGTATATTACAATGAGCACTGCATCGTATTTAACTCTCAGCATGTGCCTATGAAGATTGAGCATGCGACCTTCTGTAAGCTGTTTGATTTCGTAAAGCAGTTCCCTCATTATTTTGTAGGTTCCAATGCGGATCTGCCCATCGTAGGCGGTTCCATCTTAAGCCACGATCATTTCCAGGGTGGCCATTACGAGTTTGCCATGGCGAAAGCTCCGGTAGAGAGAACGTTCTCCGTAGCCGGTTTCGAGGATGTGGATGCCGGTATCGTGGCATGGCCTATGTCCGTGATCCGTCTCAGCGGTACGGATACTGACCGTATCATTGCACTGGCAGATGTGATCCTGAACAAGTGGAGAGAATATACGGATGAAGAGGCATTTATCTATGCCTACACCGATAACGAGCCTCATAACACCATCACTCCCATTGCCAGAAAGCGCGGAGACAAGTTCGAACTGGATCTGGTGCTGCGTAACAATATCACTACTGAGGAACATCCTCTGGGTGTATATCATCCGCATGCAAAGCTGCATCATATCAAGAAGGAGAACATCGGTCTGATCGAGGTTATGGGTCTGGCCGTACTGCCCGCCCGCCTGAAGGGTGAGATGGCGCATCTGAAGGAAGCAATCCTCGCCGGTAAGGACTTAAGAGCCGATGAAGAACTGGCAAAGCATGCAGACTGGGTAGATGAATTCCGACCGAAATACGATGCTATCACTGTAGAGAACATCGACGGTATCGTAGAGAAGGAGATCGGTCTGGTATTCATGCAGGTATTGGAAGATGCCGGTGTCTACAAGAGAACTGAGGATGGTCAGAAGGCGTTCGACCGTTTTGTAAAGAGCTTGTAATAATAGTTCAGCCATAGAATGACAGAACCGGCGATTGGGTGCTTGCACACAAAGCGACGGAGAGCGTGATAATGCGACTTTGCGAATGGCGCGGTCTGAACGTTTGTTGTAAAATGTTTGTTGCGAGGAAAAGGAATTGTGGTGACACAATTCTTCAGACTGTAGACAAAGCTCCTTCCTGTGAGGGAGCTTTGTCTACAGTCTGTTTATTTATCGTTATCTTCTCTTTTCCGAATCATGCCTCTTACTTTTTATAGTACCATCTTCCTGTATAGGGTGCAAGTCGTCACTGATGGTTCGTATAAATAATTTTACGCGTTTTTGCTGTATTTTTTAAGGCGCAAGATTTGTATAATTCCGATAATTGTAGTATACTGTAGGAAAAAATTTTCGTAACACATCAGTTCACCATGTATTACAGAAAAGAGGTTATATTTCAAATGAAAAAGCAAAGCAAAGTAACCAGTCAGTCTGCCATGCTGCAGCAAAACACAAGATCAACCTATCGGATACTGATCATCAGCATCGTTATGCTGATCCTGTTCATCGGATCCAACATGTATCTGAGCCGGATCAATTCCCAGCAGCTGGAAGCTACCATGTATCTGAACCAGTATCGTCTGGGTTCCAAGACGCTGACCGCTGCCGTACAGTCTTACGCAGTCACCGGAGACCAGACCTACTATGACAATTATATGAAGGAATTAAACGAGGACAAAAATCGTGACATTGCCTGGGAAGGTCTTCAGAAAGACGGTCTGACCGACAATGAATGGGCACTGTTAAACCATATTGCTGAAATGTCCAACGGTCTGGTTCCTCTGGAAGAAGAAGCCATGGATAAGGCCGGTTCCGGAGATACACAAGCAGCTATTTCTTATGTATTTGGTGAGGAATATGAATCTACCGTACAGGAGATCACTGCAACCACAGATAATTGTATCAATGATATCCAGGCACGTATGGCTCAGAAGCAAAATACTCTGAATCTGATAATGATCACTACCATGGTGATTTTCATTCTCTGCTTCCTGACCATTGCCCGCAAGATTGTCACCACACTGACCTTTGCAAAACAGGAACTGCTGATTCCCATTGTAAAAGTATCCGAGCAGATGAAAGTACTTGCGCAGGGACATTTTGACAGCCGTCTGGATCTGCCGGAGGATGACAGTGAAGTCGGCATCATGGTGCAGGCCGTTCATTTCATGAACGACAACTTTACCAAGATGATCACCGAGATTTCCGAGATCTTAGGTCAGATGGGTCAGGGCAATTACCGTGTAGAGCCTACGGAAGAATATGTCGGTGACTTTGTACAGATCAAGGATTCCATGGTGAAGATCATTGCCGATATGAAGAAGACACTGTCCACCATTCAGGTCAGCGCACAGGAGATCGATGGTGGTTCCGAGCAGCTGGCACAGGCAGCTACCGATCTGGCAGAAGGCTGTACCGCACAGGCCTCCAAGATTTCCGAAGCATCCCAGATGATCGACGCTATGGCAAAGAGTATTGAAGAAAAAGCCAGAGTTGCACAGGAGACCGCAGATATCTCCAAGCAGTCCGCACAGACGGTTGCTGATGGCAATGCCAAGATGCAGGAACTGAAAGTCGCAATCGGTGAGATCAGTAAATGTTCCGAGGAGATTCGTTCTATCATTCAGGTCATTGAGGATATCGCTTCCCAGACCAACCTCCTGTCACTGAATGCCTCCATCGAGGCTGCCCGTGCCGGAGAAGCAGGCCGCGGATTTGCTGTCGTAGCCGAGCAGGTCAAGAATCTGGCGGAACAGTCCACCGAGGCTGCCGGAGAGACCACAAAGCTGATCGAGAGCACCATCGATGCTGTCAACAAGGGAATCGCCATTGCAGAAGAAACCGAAGCCAGCATGGATCAGGTAATGGAAGAAGCCGAGGCTTCTACCAAGCGTATGGTTGATATGGCACAGGCCCTTCAGGCTGAAGTGTCCAGCGTCCAGCAGATCGATGAAAACATCGCTCATGTGGCCGGAATCGTGGACAACAACTCCGCATCTTCTCAGGAGACCGCCGCTGTCAGCGAAGAACAGTCCGCGCAGGTACATACTATGTTACAGCTGATGCATCAGTTCCAGATCTAGTTTTCAGAATGATAAAGCCTGAGTGCTTCTAAAGAAGCCTCAGGCTCAGACTGTAGACAAAGCTCCTTCCTGTGAGGGAGCTTTTCTTGTGTCATGACTGCAAAAATTATGTACTTACAAGCATATAAGAAGTAGT
>NZ_JAOQJO010000002.1:0-337783 GCF_025567015.1 Waltera acetigignens
CCTGCCAGTTAACAATCATTATTCTATGGGTGGCACTCATTTTTTGCAAACCGGTTATTTGTTACTTAACAGGAATGCTCCTTACTACTTTTTCCAAATAAATAAGATGATAAGAACTCTCTTCCAAATTCTTAGCTTTCATTATTAAGTACTTTCCAAATTGCTCTGTAATCGCTACCTGACATTCCTCGTTTATTTTCAGCGAATGCATCCCACTTATCCGATGATAATCCTTCAATCCATTGCCTGATTTCATAAGAAGACTGTTTGTAAACATTATCAAAGTCCTTTTTGTACTCAACTCCCATTTCTGCCGCCACACTTCTCGGCACATTATTCATACGCATCAAAATAGCTTCATCAGAATTAACTCCATAATAAATCATGGCCGGCAAATTAGCTGCCTTTTGCAATTCTTCTTCACTAAGACTGTCTTCATTAATACCTAACTTCTGAATCGTAGACAATCCCCATGTTGCGGAATTAACCAATTTACCATATATTGCTTGACAGCATTCAGTCATCGCATCTCTATCATCACCAAAATACTGACTCGCTAAGGTTTCTAGCTTTGTTCCATTTACCCAATCCGTTGTAAGACGTGCAATCATATCTCCTGATAAATTTCTATTTCCTTTTGCTATATCCTGCATATTTTTACTTATTTCGGGAATATTCATCATTATTCCAATTAAGTCTTTAAGTTGGCTATCATTACCAAACAAAGAAGACCCCTTTAAGTTATCTTGCCGAATTCCCAATTCCTTGATTCTATACGCAGTACGACCTAACGTCTCCATTGAAAATCCTGTTGAATCAGATAATTTTGCCAATCCCTTATTCTTATTTAACACCTCACCATATTCCTTAACAGCAGAAAGAAGTATTTTTTGTTTTCTTGGCTCAATATTGGAATATCCAAATGTCCTTCGCAAAAACAAATCTGTCTTTTCCTCAAACTCGCCTAAATCCTTACATTGATTAAACATATGCGTAATATACTGTAAAAATTGCGACCATTCTGGATTATAAAACTGATCTGTTAAAGAAAATTGTTCCCCAAACTCTATAGTTTTTTCTGCAATTTTTTGTAATTGAGAAACCAATTCTTCTGTTGACTTCTTTACATACCTAGTTAGTTTCGCCAACTCCTCCTGCTTTTGATTATCATTCCTAGCCCCAATTGTTATTCCAATCATTCCCACATCATTTTGTCCTGCCCTACCAGCTCTACCTACTAAATTCCAAAAATCACGTATTGGCATTTCTGACGTATATGGATATGCAATTGATGCCATTATAATTGTAGAAACAGGAAAATTTATTCCTTGAGCAATAGTCGTCGTAGCTACCAGTATATTTAGCTTACCTCTTTCCATCAGCCATTCTATTAGTACTCTCACTTCATCAGACAGTCCGGAATGATGCACAGCAATGCCCTTTGACAGTAACTTCACAAGTTCAAACTCTTCACCGTATTCCGCAGCCACATATTTCTTCACAAGTTCTACATCATTATCATTACATTCTAATTCTAACTCTTCATATAAAGCATGCGCAATATTCCAACAATCCTTTACATGCCCTCCAATAACTAAAACTCCTTTTCTATCAGCTAATCTTTTGGTTGAAGCTATAGCCAATTTCATTTTGTTTAAGTTACTTCTAGTCACGTCAATTAACGCTTCATCAGATAGAACCATCTTCTTTTCAAGCTGTATCTCTGCACTATTGGTTAATAACGTTTGATAAAATAATTTCCAATTTCTTCTATTACCCTCTGGATAAATGGCTCCTAATATTCTTTTATTCGGTTTCCAGTCTATTGCTAAACTAATTGACTTAGGGCTATCTGCATCCAACCATTTTGCTATTTCTTCACTATTTTTTATAAATGGAGTTAACAATAAGAAATTTGCCTTTGAACAATCATTTTTAATATTTGCCAAAAGGATTTCTAAATTGATTCCTCTACTCTCTTCTTCAATATTATGAGCCTCATCCACAACCGCTAAAGCTAATGGTCTTCCCATCTTAGTTTCAATGCCATCCCTAATCAACAAATTCATCTTTTCAGGTGTAACAACTAACACATCAAATCTATCTTCGCTATCAGTAAGCATATTACTCTCAAAAGAGTCTATTTCAATAGCCCCACTCATCTTTTCAACCTTTATTCCAATAGGTTCAAATTCTCTTTTCAGTTTTGCAGCCACTTGATTTACCAATGCTCGAGTAGGTGCAATATACACAACCCAACCATTATCCTCACTAAATTGATTTAACGCCTGGAGGATTCTAAATTGGGCAATTAAGGTTTTGCCACTAGAAGTAGGCATATTAACAACAATCGCTTTGTGTGCTGGATCCAATAACCCCTCTTCCAAAATAGCATGCTTTTGAGGATACATAAGTTCAAAGACTGCTTTGTCTTGTGTTGTTATATTTCTTACAAACTTTGTAACTCTAGAATTTACTCTTTGTGTAACCATCCACACAGAATTTGAAATCATCTTTTGAAGCATTCTTTGAAGCATTATCAGTATTAAATTAAGAGATACAATCCCTCCTTCTTCCGCTGCTTCAATAGCCTTTCCAAAATGCATTCCTATCTGCTCTCTAATATCCAGTATTTCTCCATTTATCATAAATGTAGCCATTATATCTACTATTTTTGCCAAATGGTACAAACTAATCAATTCATATGTAGCAAACATTTTATTACTAGGTGCTATAGAATTGATATAATACAATTCAAATTTTTTTTGGTCTTCTCTAAGTTCAGAAATCAATTGGCATGCCATTGTTAAATCCTTCCAATTTTCTTTCTTTACAAGTAAAAATAATGCATTACATATTTTTTTAAAAACACATATATTCCAATCATCTTTTTCTTCAACCAAAATATTTATATTATTTTCTATCAGATATCTTCTTCCACTTTCCCATTGTTCTCCAATATAAGAATACACTAATATTTTTAACACATGCTTTGCTTTCTCAATACTGTCTACTGGCATTGGCAAAGCAGACAATAACAAATAAATTTTTTGACTTACTTCGGCAACATCCTTCTCATTAACATCCTCTGACTTAAGAATATCCATTAAAGTCAGTTCTAAAATCTCCTGTACATGCTCTATTTTAGAATAATCGATTTCCTCTTCTTGATTTAGGACACAAGAAATAGACTTGCCATTTACCATATCAAATGCAAGTTCATATTCCTCTTGTGGTATTAAATTATATATCCAATTTTCAGACCAACTAGACATAAAATACCTCCTAAATCAACTTTTCCCATGCCCCATCTTTCATCTTATAGTTCGAATATACTGCCAATAACTGAACATTATGCTGACCGTTAATCCTTTTTTTCAAATCTATATATCGATTTTTTAAGTCCATCTCATTCGGATTTGTATCTCTTACCAAGACACCAATTAATTGTATGCTGCTTCTGTCTTTCACATAATGTTGCATCGCTTCTCTAATATACTTTTGTACCAACAAATCTTTATCTGAATTACACTTAATAAATATCCATTTCACCAAAGATTTTAGTTTATCAGAATTTGTCCCCAATTCTACTAATTGATCAATCATTCCAGTCGAACCATACATAACCCCTGGCGGATTTGTATGTTCCTCAGATGTTTTGACCTCTCCAAAAAGGAAATTAACTGCGCCATCTTCCATTTCAATGAATCCAACTAAGTCCGCACCTGTATTATTACTATTTGGATTTTTCAAATCTCTATCACTATTATATGTAAATTTTGCACTATATCTGCTCTCTACTATTTTTTCTGCTACTAATTCTCCAATTCTAAAGTTACTCACTTTAGGCATTGTGTCGAAAACAGCCTGCAAATTTTCCGAATCAAAGCCCGTCATATCAATAGCTACTTCTTTCATCTGAGCATTATAATCTTCATCTTTATATATCGGAGATATTGTTTGCTTCAAAAAAGCAGGAAATTTATCTTCCACAAACGAAATTCCTTCATACTCTAATTTTCCATTTTCATCTCGTTTTTCATACTCCAAATCTAATGAAATCTCGTTTGCTTCCACATTACCACCTCCATTTGAGCAAAAAATTTCTAATTTATTATACCATACTTTTCCCTAAATGCACCAAATAAATAGAAGCGCTACTTTTATTTACTATTAATTATTTGTGAATAAAACTTTACTCTACCAAAAAGTTATAAGCTATTTATTTCATATGCAAAAATGCACCCGTTTCCAGGTGCATCCTCTCATCTACTCATCTTCAGAATACAGCTCATCCAACATCTGCTCCAACGTTCCTTCCTTTGCATAAGGCAAAGCATCTAACTGTCTGAAATTATGCTTGATATCCTTTGTATCCGCATCAAAGCCCAATATGTAACTTGTCGCTATCTTATAGATAATTTCCGTCGGAGCTAATCCATACACCTGCTTTTCAAAGATGTGCTTCAAGCGTTCCTTATTGTCCGGGAATTGCTTTTTCATTTCGTCACTCTGATATAAACGCTTCACAATCTCTGTAATATACAGACCGGATTTCATATATAAATCAATAAACGTCTTATCCGGCATGTCAAAGCAGCCGGGATTCTCCTGCTCTAGCATGTCCACCATTTTCTTAACCATTGTCTTTGGTGTAAATATCTGATTGGTTTTCTGCGGTGGAATATAATCAAATATATCCTCTACGCTCTTTTCGTCAAAATAGTCAGCAAGCTTTTTCTTTAAGGCAAGAAATTCTTTTACAGAATCATCAAATACCACCGAATCAAATAGCTGTCCATCAAAGTGCTTGGTCTGTCCGGTTTCTTCCTCTACATAATCGCCACCATCACGCAGAAATTTGAACTGATCCAGTGTGATGCTTGTCACTTCAAGAAACACTTTATCTGGAATGATCGTATCAAAAGTCGCAAGTGTTACCGTATTATCTCCGTATGCCATAAGGAATGACGGGATTGTCCTTGAAAAACCACGCAGATGATCTCTGACACCATCTTCGATGGTTTCCTTTTCACGCTCCTTTTTCTTTGTTTCTATGGTCTTGACTGTTTCTTTTGTGGATTCTTTTGCAAAATCAGAAATAGCAGTTGTCAGTTCCTCATTGAATTTCTCCATAGCCACTTTCTGCTTCTGCTCAAATTCTTTATCAATCTGCTCTGATGTTTTACCGGTTTCATATCTTGCCTGCTGTTCAGCAACACGTTGATTTTCTATAACATTTCGCTCAATCTCATAATTGGTATGCAACTTATCAATCATCCGATCGGCTTCATGGTTCAATTTTGACTCAATCTGTCTTTTATCTGCTGCTTTCATATCAGAGCCATAAGTAGACTGCGCAGTATCCACAACAGCCTTGACTGCACTCTGTTTTACCGCTTCTTTCAGTTTGTCGATGGCTTTCTGCACCTTGTCCGGTGCCTGCTCCATCTGCGTCATTGTTTCCTGCACCTGAGATGTCACATCGTAAATTTTATCACCAAAAACATCTTTCGTTCTTCCAATCACAAATTCATCACTAAGAGCCACTTCCCCATTTTCATCCAGCGATAGGTCTTTCTGCTCTTCCTCCGTCAGATTTACCTTGCTCTTTGGTTCTTCTATTGGTTCAAACTTTGTGATAATATCAATGACTTCCTTTGGTGCCCCAAAGATGTTACTGATATTCTGAAACAGGAAATTGCTCATAAACCCACGCTTCACAACTTCAACAGAGCGGATTTTTCTTGGAATCGTCAGTACCTTTTCTGCATCCAGTTCTACCAATTCTCCCTGTTCATCCTCGCCGATTACTGGGAAGAAATTTAACAGTTCTTTCACATTTTCTTTGCGTTCCTCTGCGGTACCTCCACCTTTGGCAGTATTAGGATTCAGGTTATTGGCAAACTGCTCAAATATGGTAAGTGTTCTTGCCGGATCAAAGTCAAATACATAAGCATTTTCTTTTCTCTTGAAAGATGTCCCAACTTTAAACAGACAAGGATTCTGTGCCCGGAATGCCGCCTGCATATAAAGTGCCGGGGATCGCATATTACTAAGCATCAGCACTGCTGTCCATTCTGGAATTGTAATTCCTGTCGTAAGCTGTCCTACCGACAAAGTAATGGTCTTTTCATGCTGTGCAATAGCCGCAACCACTTTATCATAAGATTTCATTGTTTCCTCATCATCGTCTAGTTTGCCGTCGCCAGCAGCAAGAACAACTTCATATTCCTGGAATATTGGATGTTCCCTTAATTTTTTTGCCAGCGCCTTTGCACTGTCTACCCTATCGAGCAGCCAGAAGGTGTGCTTTAATTCATCTCGCAATTCTTCCGTAGAAAATGGAAATTTTGTCTGTCTTGTCAGGGCATCGAGAAATTTATCAACGGAAGATTCATGGTTAAACTTACCATTGGTAACCGCAAAAAACTCATTCAGATCAAATGCATATTCTTCTGTCTCTCCGTCAATTTCTATGCCCTGCTGAAGCTCATCCTTGATAATTTCTGACATCTGATAAGTATAGAGATTAAGTTGTGGCAATGTTGAATACGGATTTTCTTCCTCTGCTGAAACATCCCAGTCACGTTTTTTCTTCTGTTCATCTGCATAAGTCCAGTTATAGATAGCATCATCAGCAAATTTATTATTGGCAAGTGCTTTAAACGGTGTTCCCGACAAATGCAACGTAAATTTACGCTTAATACGATCAAATGCAACATCTGTTTTGTAGGTATCCACACCCTCATGTGCTTCGTCGATGACAAGGATATCCCACTCCATATTTGCGACCTCACCTAATTTATCATACTGACCTCCAAAATAAATGGAACCTTTCATATCCTGCAAGGATACAAATTCAATACATTTTACATTTTCACTGTCTTTTCCTAAGAGCAAATGTGTATATTCTTCTCTTGTCAATACCCCTCGTTTTCCTTTCAGTGCGTCAACTTCACTCACAAAAAGATAACCCGATTCACTGCCCAGAAATTTGGCATAATCTGAAAACCATGAATTTGCAATTGCCGGTCGGTTTGTCACGATCAGCACTTTTTCCGCTCCGGTTTTCTGCACAAAATCGTAGACAGATAATGTCTTTCCAAATCTAGGCTTGGCATTCCAAAGGAACTCTCCATCTTTATGAGTTGCCTGATAATCAACCGTCATTGTAACCGCACGCTGCTGTTCCTCACGCAATTTGTACGGAATCACTGCATCTGTGGTTTTTAGGATACCATGATCTTCCCTGAAATCACGAAACATCTGCTTTGATGTAGCACCATCCACATGAAACCACTCATTATTCTTGCCTTTTTCCTGCTCTATACCGGATTTCCGCAAATAAGCATGAAAGTCCTTATCTATAAATGTCTCTCCAGAACCATCATCAAAGGTAGCATTGCCTTTCCATTCAAGCTGCCATCTGATATCAGCAGTGTGTGTCTGTTGATTGATCCGGGTTTCTACATCCTGCTCTGTGTATCCTATCTTCGTCCAGCCATTATGTCGAACTACTTCCGGAGTGGAATAGCCATAAAGCATCGGAACTACCTGTTTGGTTGTTTGAATGTTAGGTTTATTCATGCTATTCCATCTCCTTTACATTAGTTTCGATAAATGCGATTTCCTCTTCGGAAAGCCCATATTTTTTATAGAGTTGCTTGTCAATGTTTGCTATGGATACAGACCAGTCGATATCGGATTTATCAGTGAAATCTTGACGAGGGACATATTTCCATACATCAGGCGTTAAATGCTGCGTAATTTTCAATACATTTAACATAGCTCTGGCAAACTTACTTTTTATATATTTCAACAGATTTGTTGCTTCAGCCTTGCTATCAAAGCATCCCACACTGATAAATGTTTCCGTAGATCCTATTCCCGGAATACCTAATACAGGTGCAGTAAGCGTTTCTCCAAAAACACCATTTCCATTTGCGCTTGGTAAAAAAATCTTATACTGAAACAAATTTTTAGGCTGATTAACATAATCGGAACGAATATACTTATATACTCTTTGAGAATTTTCTCTTCCCAAAATTCGAATATATTTATTACCGTCATTAGGTGCTTCATTAAAAAAGAACTGAGGAAGCCGATCAAATATATTCGTTGACATATCGTATGGATGTCCTTTGCTTAACTGATCCATCGCTTCCGTATGTTCTTGATGTAACTTTTCAGTTAAACGATAAGCGGTACGTGTAACTACAAGAGTATCCATCGGAACAAAATCAATCGTATTGTTTACTTTATGAAGAATATGATTGAGTGCTGGATATTTAGTAAATACAACAATGGGTTCATACTTAGCATCAGAAGTTCGATAAGTAATAGCTACTCCACCTTTAATATCCGTATTGGCAAATACCTTAGAAGCATCCTCCTCATAATGCATTACTTTAAAATGTGGATCATTTAGCATTTTTTCATTCCATGCCTTCGGAGTAGATCCAGCATTAAATAGAAATCTTGCCGGATGTATCATTTCCACAGAATCTGCTACCGCATAAGCCGCATCTAAAAATTTGTTATATACCGGTGGTGCATATGTATCATTTTCTCCTATGGCATTATCTTGATACGGCGGATTTCCAATCGCAAAATCAAACTTCATATCATCTACCTTCCTTCATGCTTTTGTATGTCAGTGACTTATCGCTACGCCAGTCATAGATCCGGCAGTACACTTCTTCCGGTTCTTCTGTATCCTGCTTTTCCGGCTCATCTGCTACCACAAAGTCAAATAAACTAAATTGATGGTATTCCTCTTTGGGCTTTCCAAAAGGGATTGTCCCGGATATTCCATCCATCTGCCACAGGTTCCAGACAATGACATTCACAATCTTTCGCAGTTCTGCATCTGTTGGAACTCTACCCCACCTGTCCTGCATATAGTCCACAAAAGTTATTAGCAGATTGATTCTTGCAATCAGAAGGCTGTCTCCCTGAAATTCATAACCATACACACTCTGATATGCCCGAAGCACCCATTTGAACCATTCTGTTTCATTGACTGTATTTTCATTTACCACACGTAGTTTTCTGTCTAAAATTCCTATCCGCTGCCTAATCTCAAGCAGTTCTCCGGTAGCTGCATCATAACGCGACACGATGTAGGGAGCTTCGCCACAGGTAATCTCAAGCCTTTTGGAATCGACATATTTTTTCCATCCATCCTCTGTGTCAAACCCCACTTTTTCTGTGTTTACTAGCCAACCCTGTTCCTGTTCAGTATTAAAAACATTCTTTCTTCCAAACCACTCCTCATCACAGTGGTTATTCATTTTGTTGCAAATCCATGAAGGCGTAAACACCTCTGCTTTGGCTTTGGTACGCTCCTGCTGTTGTTCCTTATTCTTTAGCACCCTCGGTTGTATCTCATACTGCGTAAATCCTTTTAAGATTTCCTCCGTCATTTGTTCCGTTTCCTTGATTGGAGTACCTTTGGAACTATATACCGAAGTTGCAAATATAATATTTTTCTTTGTTGTCTTATCCTTCAGCAATGCTTTAAGATTTTCACTGACCGGATAAGTATTCAGATTAATTAACTTATCCATTTTTATCCTCATTTCTAAAGCCAGCTATCCTTGATAGCCAGCTTGGAAAAAATGTATACTTTTTTTCATGAGAAAAATTTGGATTTGTAACTGTGAAATTTCACGAAGTTTTGACAGAAAATTACTGAATTTCGACTGATTTCGTGATACAATATGTAAGAATGGTTTTATGTATACGATTACTGGAAATGTATACCATTTCAGTTAGAACACATGAACTATTTAACTTGGATTTTTCATATTTTACTGCCTTGCTGTAAAACGTCTTAGGGCACATATTACAAGCCTTTGCTGCTTCTTCTATTGTGATTTTCCCTGCCCGCCAGTCTTTGTGCATCTGATAAAAGTTTTCTGGAATTGGTAATGGTGGTCTGCCGAACTTTACGCCCCTTGCTTTTGCCGCTGCAATTCCCTCCGCCTGTCTTTGCTTGATATTGGTACGTTCGTTTTCTGCGACATAGCTGAGCAATGCCAAAACAACATCGCTGATAAATGTTCCGAGCAGATTCTTTTCTCTGCGGGTATCTAGCAGTGGCATATCTATAACAACAATATCTGCTTTCTTCTCTTTCGTGATAATGCGCCATTGTTCATTCAATTCCCCGTAATTCCTGCCTAAGCGGTCAATCGACTTGATATACAGCACACTGTTTTCATTTAATTTTCGCAATAACCGCTTATATTGTGTTCTCTCAAAATCCTTACCCGACTGCTTATCCATATAAATGTTATTCTCAGGTACTCCCATCTCCGTTAATGCGATTTTCTGTCTATCCTCATTTTGCTCTTTGGATGACACTCGCATATATCCATAAATGTTTATTTCTTCCATGTATTTTTGCCTCCCATCCGCCAATTTTTCCTACTTAGGTCTAGTATTTGCATGCATATTGGTATATAACCAACAGAAAGCTGATTCGATAAAATCAACCTTCTGTTGTAGTGTGTAATCATCATTGTATTATTCTTGATAACCGCCATCTATCCCACCTCCTTATCCGTAGATAGCCCGTAGATTCGTTTCATAAAATACTGTGTACTGACACGTCCTTTTATTGTCACGAATCCATCACCCTCAAGTTCCGCATTCAGCCGTCGTATCAGTTTATAGGAATACGATAGTGATACTCCCAGCATTTCCATGACATCCTGTGCTGTCAAAAATCTCTTGTTCTCCATAAGTTAATACCTCCTCTCTTTTGTTTTTATTATTCAGTTCATTTCCGAACGGTTTTGATGCGTTTTATATTAGCAGTTCATTTTTGTACTGTCAATACTTTTCGGCAAAAAACATTTCATTTTTGCACTGTTAGTGATATAATGTACGCGAAGGCAAAGTGAGCATGGAGTTTGGACGATTGATATGCGAAGCATAAACAAGCGGCAAAGCACCATGAGAACGCGCCCGCGAACGAGGAAAACCGAAGGTTTTTCGAATTTTTGCCTTCGCAGAAAACATATTAAGTATTAATTTTATATGCATGTTTTGTACCTCGTGTCTTCGTGCATTCTACAACACTCATTCCACAAATAAGGAGCAGTTAAAATGGGCGAGAAATTCACCAGCCGAGTAGGCTATTTGATTCGAAATTTCAGAATTGCATCTGACATGACGCAAAAAGAATTAGCCGATAAATGTGGATTAAACGAATCCACTATCAGAAACTATGAACTTGGAAACAGATATCCGGATGAAGCCACTTTATTAAATATTGCAAACAATCTAGGTGTCAGCTTTTATGCGTTGTCCGACCCTGATGTAGCAAATATATTCAGTGCTCTTCATGTGCTGTTTGACATTGAATGGGCATACGGACTACGACCTACTATGAAAGATGGAGAAGTATGCTTCAAATTCGAAGAGCGGCTTCCAAGTGCCGGTCCCCGTCCACAGGAAGACCCTGTTAACTTCCGAAAGATGGTTGAGTATTGGGCACACTTACGAGACAAACTGGAAGATAACGAAATATCAGAAACGGAATATTACCTCAAAGAGGTGAAGTACCCAATGAACCCAACAGACCCAAATAAAGAGTATACTGTTTCGTTGAATCTTGACGATGACGACCAACTACTTGTTCAGAATATGGATGAAGATGACGATGCAGAAGAAACTGCTGAATTGTTAAAAGACCTATTTCCGGATTTCTCTTATGTGAAGAGGAAAAGGAAACCAAAGAGGGATTAAAAAACACATTTTATGGAGGTACTTATGGCAACAAATGATACGATATTAATTGACGGAATTTTAGATAATATAATTTCATCATACAATATGGAGAACACGCCTGAAAATCGCGGTAAAGCTTTTGAGGATTTTGCTATATCTGAACTTCTAAAGAATTATGATTTGACTCATGATCAAATTCTTGATGGCTTAGTTGATGGCGGAGACGACGGTGGAATTGATGGCCTTTATTTCTTTGTAAACGGCAACTATATAGCTGATAAATCAACCATTCTTCCTCGAACAAATGCCCATTTAGAAATATATGTTTTAACTTGCAAACATCATGATACCTATGAACTAAACCCTTTAGAAAGTGTCGACTCTTCTCTTTCCGAACTATTCGACATGACAATCAAAACAGATTCTCTAAATAGTAAATACAAGAGTGACATATTAGCTAAAAGAGAACTTCTGATATATTTATACAGGAAGCTTTCACCTGCGTTAATAAAAACAAACATATATATCCGTTATATTTCGAGAGGTACTTCTGAAAGTATTGCAGATAACATCAAATGCAAGGGAACAAAAATTGAAGCCACCTGCAATAAACTTTTTTCTATAACAACATCAGAAATGAAATTTATTGGTTCCAAGGAATTGCTTATATTATACCGCATTAAAAGAAATGGTACTGTTCAATTAAAAATCAAAAAAGGATTCCAAAGTGGAAAAGACTTTGTTGTTCTGGTTCAATTAGCGGATTATTACAATTTTATAACTGATAATGAACACCAGTTAAAACGCTACTTTTTTGAAGAAAATGTTCGTGATTACCTTGGAAACAACAGAACTAATACAGATATTATGAACACTTTAGAAGCGCAAGATGAGATTGATTTTTGGAATCTTAACAACGGAATAACTCTTCTGACTTCAAGCGCAACTCTATACGACGACACAATTGAAGCAGAAAACATACAGATAGTAAATGGATTACAAACTACCAATACTATATTCAACTATTTTTCGAATGGCGGAACCGATGGTGCAAAACGTTCAGTTTTAGTTAAAATAATTGTATCTACAGAACCAATAGTACGCAAAAACATTATACAAGCAACTAACAATCAATCAGTAATTCCTCTATACTCACTACATGCAACTGATAAAATACAAAAAGACATCGAAGAAATTTTATATAAACATAACATATATTATGAACGCAAAGATAAACTTTACCAAAATCGTGGAGTTCATATCGATGATATTGTAACTCCTCTATATCTCGCAGGAGGATATACAAGTTTAGTTTTAAAATTACCACATAGGGCTGTATCACTTAAATCAAAATTTATGAACAATCCAATTCAATATAACAAAATATTTAACGAACAGATTCCCATTTCTGTATGGATTAACATTGCCACAATCTTAAAAAGAGTAGATAAAATAACCCCTAACTACAAGGGAACCATTAAAACAAGCCAAGATAAATATTTAAGGTCTGTAAGACCAATTGTGTCTCTTATAGTAACTGCTAAAATAATTGGGAAATTAGGCTTTGGCACAAATGATATTATCAAGTTAAATCCGCAACTCATAACAAACGAACTCATAAGAGATGTAACACAGAACACTATAAAAGTCTTTAATAACAATAATTTAAAGTCTATTAGAAACTTGTCAAGCAGACAACAGACAAATTTAATAATTAAAGAATTAGCAACCCATTATCAACTTCCAGATTTTAATGCTATTGAAAGAAGAAGAGATTTCATATATGATGATTATCAAATTGATGAAGAATTTATTGAAACTGTAAAAGAAATGTTGCCTGCTCAACCTTGGCCAGTAGGAATACATAAAACTATTGCTTCTCAGCTTGGTTGCACAAATGCGAAAGTATCACGAACCATCGAAACACTCATAGATACTGGTGTTTTCAAAAAACAAATAAACGGACATGTTATAAGCAATGAACAAAATTTACCATAATAACTGCTCACCCAAACATTTCGAAATAATTATTGTCATTTGATTGTCACTCAACCAAAAACGAGCCAAGAAACGCCGTAAATTCGGCATTTCTTGGCTCATGTACATTATTCAAACTCTGCTCCCATTTCATATATCCACCATATTTTTCTACCATTTTTTATTTCTTTTTGCATGAAATTTATATCTTTTATCATCTTGTCTATATGGTTTCAAAACTTTTTAGAACCAGATTAGAACCACAATCATTCAGTAGAACCAGAGTTGATATCCGTTCAAGAATCTAATCTTCCAACATATCCAACAGCATCTGATAATGCCTCTGTCCAATATGTCGACCTGCTCTCTGCAAACCCGAAACACATTCCTTCACCTCATCCGAGGTAAGTTCATGTTCCTCATATACTGCCTGTGGTATAAGCACATTTTCAAATAGCTTTTTCAGCAAATCAAGTCTTTCTATTTTAAGCAATGATATTAATGGTGTTGTATCCGATACAACTATCATACCATTGCCCCCTTTTTCAGTTGGCGGTATGTTTCCAGTTCTGTATCCAGATCATCCATGGTCATATCAAAATAAGAATACCCCAGCTTATCGTAGATGTCGATAAGTTCTGATTTCCTTATCCCCAGAATTTCTGCTGCTCTTCCGTGGGAAATGGTCTGATTTGCTATATAAGGATATAATAAAAGTGCGTTTCTGGTGAGTTCTGTTTCTGTATTTGTATCAGCCAGGTACTTCTTCATTCCTGCCGGTACTCTAATGGTTATAGATTCCGTTGTTACCACGCAATCACATCCTTCCTGTCCCTATCTGTCAAAATCAATTTCAATTTTGTTACTTACACCTATATTATACTCATAAATCCCCTATTCATCAATCATTTTTCTGTTCTGGATAGAGTAAACTAACTGTCAGTTGGAGAGTCGCAGAAGATTCCCTGCTATGGACTTGCTCAGATCGCTTTTCCATAGTCTACTTCTCCTGCATCGTTTTTTGAAATACCTCCCATTTGCTCCCACATTGGTGCTGCTGGAAGCTATCAAGTCTGCACTTGACAAAGCGGAGGTAGAACTGGAATAAACTGGGATGTAGTAGTAAAGAAAGCCTCTCTGCCAAATTAATGGCAGAGAGGCTTTCTTTACTGCGCTAAACAAGACTCATTTATTCCTCTGTCGTAATTTCCACATTCACCAATTTCCAGTCTTTGATGCCTGAAATTTTACCAAATTCTTTTGCCTGAATTTTTATATTTTCCATGGTCACATGAGTTATTGGATGTTCCGGAAAAGCACTAACATCAAATGCTCTGGATATTCCTGCATAATCCGGTTCATTTTCAGATATGACGTTACGAATTATTAGATTCTTCACTTGTGGAATGCCTTTTTCTTCCGGCACAGGAATAGCCAGCCTACGCCAGTGTTCCGGGATTTCGCCTTGATAATCCTTTGGTATTTCACAATAACTGTATGATGGATTCCAGTCTAAACACATGCTGAAAGGATATTTAACATTAACCATTTTCAAATTTTCGACCAGGACATCTTCGATAACTCCCCCTCTGGTTCTAGCAGATTTTAGACGAAATCCACAGTCTGTTCCATGATATTTTAGATTTCTGATGGTGATATTTCTTGCCCCACCTGATGTTTCGCTTCCGATTGTCACTCCACTACCTGTAAGTATTTCACATTCCTGAATTAGTATATTCTGGCAGATTCTGTTCACTCTCAGGCCATCTGCATCACGACCTGATTTTACGCAGATACTGTCATCATTACAGGCAATTTTGCATCTCTCTACAACAACTCCGTCGCAGGAATCGATATCAATCCCATCCGTACTGGGTCCTTCATTGTCATAAATATGCAATTTTTCTACATGAATATTTTTCGAATAGCAAATATGAATATTCCAAAACCCAGACCGACGACTTTCAAAATCAGATAAATTCACATTCTTGCTTTCCATCACAACTAAATTGCGGCTTCTCCGGCAATCATAATCCACGCACCATCTTAATCCCTTTGCTTCGTAAACCTTTCTCATGCCGCCCTTCCGGTCTTCTCCCCAGTACTTATTCCACCAATACGGTCCCTGACCATCAATACAGCCTTTTCCTGTAATTTTTACATCTTCTTGACCATTAACATTTAAAATGCCAACAGTCCACTCCATTTCAACGCCTGCTACTCTTGTGTGCATAATGGGATACTGACTCTCATCTGTTGTCCCCAGCAGAATTGCCCCCTCTTCCATTCGAAATTCCATATGGCTTTTTAAGAACAGTGAACTGGTTAAGTATATGCCTTTCGATAGCACAACAATTGTTTTTGCACCGCGTTCTGCCGCTATCCCAGCCTCATCAATGGCTGCTTGAATTGCTTTTGTATCAAGAGTAATGCCATCTCCCAGAGCACCAAACTGCCTTGGATTAAAAATTCGTTCCATTCTTATTCCTCCTGTTGTGACTCTTTCATTTTTTCCACTTCAATCGCTGCCAACATAACAATCCCTGTTCCATGGGTATCATTCACATTCCATCCTAAATCATTTGCATAATATTCCTTACTAAAGGAATAACCTGATCCGCGGCATACACCATAAATATTACCTTTCCAGTCAACAGCAATTTTACAAAGTGCCCGCCATCCAAGTAATGCTGCTTTTGCATAATCATCACGATTCTTCAGCCATCCATACCTGACGCCTCTGGCAAATCCATAAATAAACATAGCCGTGCAGGAAGTTTCCTGAAAAGAATGAGGAAATGTCAAAACCTGATGCCACATTCCTTCTTTTCCCTGAAGTTTTAAATAACCTCCACAAAGTGTCTGGAAAATCTCAAGAATTTCTTCTCTTTCAGGATCATTATCCGGCATAACCGCCAAAAGTTCTGTAAGGGAAAATAACACCCATCCATTGCCTCTCCCCCAGGGAACCTTTGTCTGAACATGATAATGCGTATCATAAATATGGGACAAAATTTCTAAATCCGGCATAAAAAGATAACCAAAAATCTGTTTTATCTGTCTTACAGCATCTCTCAGATAGAATATATCCCCACTCAGTTCATAATATCGGCATAAAAACGGAATACTCATGTATAAATCATCAGCCCAAATAGTTTCATTCATAATGGGCAGATAAGAATGATTTCTATAAAATGTACCATCGGGCAGTCTCTGTTGCTTATTTCTCATATAATCAGCAACCATGTCTCCAACTTTTCTTCCTTCCGGAATTACATGATCCTTCATCACTTCAAGAAGCGTCGAAGCAATAGAACCGCAGTCATCCAGACTGTCTATCGTAGTCAGCTGATTATGAAAAGGAGCTGCCCCGTAAAAAGCTTTATCCCAAATACAATAATCGTAAAAATCAGTGCATTTTTTCATGTGACCTTCTACATAATCCTGAATTGCCTGATTATTCAAAAGACGTCCACACTGGATCATTCCATACAGTGTAACACCAAGTGGATAGTTCCACTCCCCATACAACACGCCTTCATTGAATGGACGAAGATACATATCCGGCATATCGGCTCTCCAAAAAGAAGCCCCTCCATCTATTTCAAACGGTTTCTGAAAAGACATCATATCTTTCATATTCAAAACCTGATTTTCTGTAAATGGTCCTGCATAAAGCCACGGCTCTTTTCTACCATCTGCCAACAGAACCGGACTTTCCAATTCCAACAAACTGCCTTCACATTGCACGTGCAGAGTGACAGTTTTACCTTCATATGCCAGAGTATGATATCCCCCACTTAATAAATACTCTGCTTTCCATTCTCCTTCAACGGAATCTGTTTCTTTTCCGTCTATCCATAATTTTCCTTTCCCTTCTGATTTTCCAACCAGAGAAACCACTCCGGCAAACGGACAAAAAAATCTTGAGGCACTTACCATTTTTCTATGGTCATCCTTCTCCATATTGAAAAGGCGTTCCGCCACAGTTTTTTGTTTTTCTCCCTGTTCCCAGGATACTTCCGGATACCAATGAATTCCTGTCTCTTCTTCTCCCTCACCAATAACCGGAACCCTTTCAATTGGTCGTTCAAATGCCTTGCTGTACACGAATCCACTCATTCCCTTATGTTCTCTATCCGGACTAAAAAACTGAATTCTTCTTCCTTTATAGGAACTGCTTCCGATATGGAAGCCACATCCCAAGGGAGTAGAAACACTTTGAAAGAAAAGGCTGTTTTCTCCTTCTTTCAGATTCAGACTGATATTGGAAATCTGATCTGCAAATCGTTCCTGCGTATGATTCGTACGATACGACAGCACTCCATTCACCCAAATACTCACAGGACCAAAAGCACTGAAGCGGAAATTAAACGGTCCGGCCTGAGGTACAGAAAGCTTTGCCCATGCATACACATACTGCTCGGGAACAAGCTCCGGCATTTTTTTGTGCAATGCTATCTCATCCATGTAATCTTCTGATATATGGAAATTCCTGCTGCTTCTCAAATAATATTTTACAGGAATTGGAGGATTATCCGCTATAAAGCGATTTGCAATTATCTGCAGAACCTGTTTTACACCGTTGCCAATTCTTACTCCAATTCCATTATCTTGCGGAAAATAATCATTCATAATTGTCTCCTATCTTCTATGGTTCAATGTTTACCAGCTTCTGACTATCATAATCAAAATACGTCCCATCCAGCATATTAGCCAGTGTATTTGTAACTGCTATTGTAATAATGTTTTCATCTTTCTGTAAAACATCCCGAGGACACTGCCAAACATATGGCGTATATGCTTTTACGCCAAGGCTTACTCCATTGATTCTGGTCTCAATACAGTCATAGGTTGGAACCTGAAATCCCAGTTTTATATCAAAACAGTTGACCTGCTGCTCTGTCACGGGTATCTCCAGCTTCATGCATGTCTCATATTCCATCGTACCGCTGTAATACGGAAATCCCTTACACCAATGTCTGTCTGGGCATCCTGTTTCTGGCTGTTTCGTCAGTAATGGTATTCCAGCTGTTTCGGTTACGCCGAAGGAACCCCACAGATACAATGGATCCCTTAATCCATCTTCATCCTTTTCAATATTCATCTGAATCTCAATGGAATTTTTACCTTCCTTCACCATGCTGTATATATTCAAGGCCTGATTATTTTTATCATTTACAAAAACATCGTACCAGTCCTTTTGATCTGCTTTTTTCCCGTTAATGAATAGCTGATAGGATCCCGCCATCGTTTCTCTATCCATAAAAATACATATATCTTCCGGAACTTCATTCATCTGGAATTCCACCCGATACCAACAAGCCAACGGATACGCTGGTGTAATCTTCTTTGGTGTTCCAAAAGCGCCTGAGAATCTTAACTGCTGTTTTTCCAATAATTTAGTAGAATCACACTGTTCAATAAATGTCTTTACTTCCACATTTTCCCACTCTATCCGGTTCAAAGACATATCAACGTATCCAAACCGGCAGAAATTTTTCCCTAAAGGTTTCATCTTCCATTCTGCATCAAGTGGAATCGTAATTTCAGGTCTTATGGAATTATGACTAATTTTGTTATCAGTGCCATTGTTTGAAATCTGAATCCATTGACTTTCAAAACTGCCAAGTCTGATAACAACAGCATTTTCTTCAACAGGAATATTACAGATTTTTCCTGTCTCCAAATCCAATCTGTAAACATTTTTATCGGCAATTGTCGTACATTTATAATCACATGTAAGTTCAACTGCAATGCGTTCTTTTCCCTGATTTGCCGCAAATACATACCAGTTTCCATTCTCATCATAGCGTACAGATACAATCGTATCTTTAGGATTTCCTGAAATTATGCGACAGTGTATATGCTCGTCAATCTGTTCCCTGCACAACTGAATGAGTTCATCATCTTTCATTTCTGTAAAGAAAAATGCCGATGGCTTTTCAAACAATAGCTTCCATCGCTCCTTCGTTTCTTCGTTATTTTCTCCACCATCAATGGCATAAGTAGGAATTTCTTCTATTCCAATAACAGTTCCCCCCTGAGCCGTAAATTCCTCCAGTTTATTTCTTGCATATGATTCCATACAATGACAAGGAGGCAAAATAACCACAGAATATGCCGCCTTTCCCAAATGAATCTTTCCATCTGAAATCTCCGCATCTTCCAGCATCTCGGCATCCAAATGATCGTAGTCCAGCTGATTGAATAACAATGTTTTACAGATATGAACCCATCTTTCTCTTAGATAATCGCATTTTTTCTGTTCCCTCTCGCTTTCACCCCGGTAGGGAAAACCGTGGAACGGATTTCCAAGTTTTGTCCACAAAGCAGCTACCGGATCCAACACAGCAATCTGAATATCCGCATCTGTATTTGTTACCATTACACCCATTCGGCCTACATAATCCGCAAGCTTTCGATAATATTTCCAGTAAGGATTCTGTAGAAACTGTGAAGGTGGTGCGTCGTGTTTTGTAATATCCTGAATGGTATAATAGAATGCATGAAAATTGTAAAGGTTAATCCCGCTGCTTCCCAATCGGTCAATCATCCACTTCGCATCCTGAAGAGTCATTGTCCAACCAACACTGTGAAAGCTCTCAATCATCGCATACTTTTTCCCCAGTTGTCTTGCCAGAGAGCTGACTGCCTTGGCATTACTCCTATAATTATGAATATATTCATCATAAATCCATTCCAGAGGTTTACCCAATTTCTCATGGGCCGTATCCCCCCCTACGATATCACTGTAACGTTGTGTACTGTGTCGCATGGAAGGCACTTCCGTAGCATATTGTAAATGATGCTCCCGACACCAGTCAGAAACCTGTTTATGATAGCTCGTCCGGAAAAGAATATGAGCTGTTTCATACAAGTCATATCTGACTTTCATGGCATTCTCAAACGAATCATCGTGCAGCGCCGGCATACAATCAAGAAGAGAATATCCGTTACGTTTTTCAAATTCTTCCGGGAGAAGCTTTGACCAAGGAATGGGGCTCAAAAGTCCAACTTCATCAGAGAACATTCCATGAACAGTAATACCAAACTGGTCTCCTACCGCTTTCTCGTAGCGTTCATGTGTTGTTTCTAAGAATGTACGCACTGCCTCCTTATTGCATGGATCAAAAAATCCTCCATAGTACTTAAAATCACCCATGGCCATTTCCATATAGAGTTCTATTCGCCATGTTCTCTCTGCGAGTTCCGGCAGAACAGTTTTCAGTATTTTGGATGGACCATACGAAAAAAATCGCTTATTATTGTATTTAGTAAGGCCTGTCTGCTGATAGATTTTTTCTTGCTGCAGATTTCCAATACAATCCTTTAAATCAACCGCTTCATCCCAGCAGGTATTCCCTCCTTTATCAACCGGATAAGCTTTTGCAAACAGGACACGACTCCAGCCTAAATTTACTTCAACCTCCCCTCCTCTCGATTTTTCTACTTTTTTATGCACTAATATCATATGTTCTGCTTCCGGATGCTCTAACAACACCTCTCCGCCACTCATACCGCTCGGATATGGATACTCATCATATAACCATGCTTCGAGACCATATCTTCTCGCCTCTGCGCACGCATACTCTACCATTTCGAACCATTCCTTCGAAAGATATGGAATCGTCATTCCCTGTCTGGCACAGATAAACATCCCCCCAAGTCCCTTATCTGCCATCTCCTTAATCTGATGACTTATTTCTTCTTTCGTAATATCTCCATTCCAAAACCAGAATGGCTTAATCCGGTACTCTACCGGCGGATTTTGAAATTCTTCTTTAAATATCATGTAACCGTCTCCTAAAATCAGAAAATGCAGGAACTGCACCGGACCTGCGCCCATTCTGCATCTCCTGCACTTTCTTTCTAAGTCTCTATTATTTTATTTTGCATAAACTGCATTTACTTCTTCAATAACCTTGTCTCCGCCACTCTTAGACCATAAATCCCACTGAGCCTTCAACTGTTCTTCATCAATCTGTCCTACAATAAACTGAATTCTTGCATCTTCAATGATTTTATCAAGCGCAACACCGTTTTTAGTATATTCTTCTGAATCACCCAAAATACCGGCAGTTGGATCAGATACTGCATACTGCTCATTGTTCTTAATTGTTTCCTGCTGCTTGTAATATATTTCCGTTTCATTTAAGGTCACATATGGATCTGTATTCGGAGCATACTCTGTATAAGAAACCAGCTGGTTCAATGCCTGATATTCCTGATTTAAGGTTGCATCATGGCTTCTTGTAAGTTTTCCGTCAGCTTCAAGTTTAAAATGCTTATCCTGCAAACCATAGTTTGCAAGAGTCATCATCTCCTCATCATTCATTTTGTCCAAGAAATCAAGACATTTACGTACATCATCCTCAGTCTTTGCTGCCTTTGTAATTACGAAAAATCCCTGACATCCCAGTGTAGCCATTGTTCTCGGCTCCGCATTTTCATCTGCTTTAACTGCTCCCACGAAATCCATCTCAGGACCTACAATTCCCTGATTTTCAAAGTAATCTGCTACACGACGTCCATCATCTATGGCATCTACAATCATTCCGGCTTTCTGCGTTTTCAAATCATCTGCCTTAGTTGCCGCATCTCTTGTGGGGAAATCTTTCTTGATCAGGCCTTCCTCGCATAATTTGCGCAGCCACTTTAAACATTCCAGATATTCCTCTGTCTGATGATCCGGTACTAATTTACCATCAACTTCGCCCCAGCCATTTGGAGCTCCAAACCATGTTTGAATGATATCTAACGGCACAGTATCCTTTGTAAGTGTAAGACCATATGTGTCATCCTGTCCGTTTCCATCCGGGTCACCATAAGTAAATGCATAAAGCATATTATAAATGTCTTCTACAGTTTCCGGTTTTTCCAAGCCCAACTTGTCTGCCCAGTCTTTTCTGTAAGTCATACCGTACCGTCCCAATGCACGTCCACGATAAATTCCATAAAGTTTTCCATCAATACGGATATTATCATTTACTACCGCCTTGGAATTTTTCAAATGAGGAAACTCCTGCAGCAATTCTTCTATATCCCACAATGCACCGGCTTTTGCTGCATTGATGATAGCAGGAGACTTTGTTTCTGTTGCAATAATCTGGGGCATATCCTCTCCACCACCAGCTAATATCAGGTTCAGCTTATCATTATAGTTATCCTTCGGTGTCCACATAACATCAAGATTCACACCTGTATAATCTTCCACTTTTTCTATAATCTCAGCACCTGTTTCACCCTTCATTGGATTGCCGGAATAATCATAGGTCATAACCTTTAAGTTGTACCTTCCGTTTGCATCAGTAGACGCCTGATTTTCACTTCCACCGCATCCCGTCAAACAGCCTGCAGCTGTTATTACCGCAAGTCCCATCGCAATGCTACGTTTCATTGTTCTTTTTTTCATGATAGATAACCTCCTAAATAATGTTGTTTGAATTCTATTTATTAGCCTTTTACTGCTCCAACCATAACACCCTGTTCAAAATATTTCTGAACAAACGGATATACACATAGAATCGGAATCGTTGCAACTACGGTCGCTGCCATTTTTACCACCTGCTCCGGCGGCGTACCACCCACTCCAAAGTCAACCGCACTACCATCTGCACTTGCTCCCTGCGCCAGTAAAACAATCTGTCGCAAAATGATCTGAACCGGGAATTTCTCAGTTGAATTTAAGTAAATCAGTGAGTTAAAGAAATCATTCCAGTGGGATACCGCATAAAACAATCCTACTGAAGCAAGTGCCGGTTTGGACAATGGAAGAATAATTTTTGCAAAAATCCCAACATCAGAACATCCATCTATTCTGGCAGCTTCTTCTAATTCATGAGGAAGTTCCTGAAAGAAGTTTTTCACAATAATCAAGTTAAATGCATTAACAGCACCCGGAAGCATTAATGCCCAATAACTATCTAATAGTCCCAATCCCTTTACCACCAGATAATTTGGAATCATACCTCCTGAAAACAGCATGGTAACTATAATTACATTTAGCACCACATTTCTTCCCTTCAAATTGCTTTTTGACAGTGGATATGCAAGAGTAGTGGTAAATGCCATATTGACGACTGTACCCGCTATCATGATAAAAAATGAATTAGCCAATCCTCTGAAGATACTTCCGTCTGCTATAATGTATTTGTAGGCATTTAAGGAGAACGTATGCGGAATGATGAAGAATGCTCGCTCTACCAACTCTTTTTCTGTCGCAAAGGAACCGGCTACTATATAGAGAAAAGGTACAATTGTGAGTATACCAGCCATAATGCAAATCAAATACACAACAGCCATTCCGACTCGTTCCACTGGATTCAATTTGATTCCCCTATGTTTCTTTTTTGCTGCAATTGTTAACATCTGTCGCTCCTTCCTTCCATTAGTATAAGCCTGTTTCGCCACATTTTTTACAAATCCAGTTTGTCGTCAAAACCATAACCGTCGCAACTACGGATTTAAACATTCCCACTGCCGTACTGTAAGAAAATGCGCCTTGCGTAATACCTAGTGTATACACATATGTATCAAATACTTCTGCCACCGAAGAATTCAGAGAGTTTTTCATCAAGAAAATCTGCTCAAATCCTGTATTCAGCAAAGTTCCTACCTTCATAATCAACATAATAATGATAGTACTTTTGATTGCCGGAAGTGTAACATGCCAAACCTGTCTTAGTTTGCCTGCACCATCTACCTGAGCCGCCTCATATAATTGAGTGTCTACACCGGCTAAAGCAGCCAGGAAAATAATCATTCCCCATCCTGTTTCTTTCCATATGTTTTGAATTACAATAATCCATCGGAAATATTTAGGATCAGACAGAAATTCCAGTTTATTCCCCGTCAATGAATATATAATCTGATTAATTACACCTGAATCTGTATTTAACAGTGTAAACGTAATACTTGCCACTATAACCATAGAAATGAAATGTGGAATATATATCATCGTCTGAATTGATTTCTTCATGAACTTATTCTTAATTTCATTCAAGAGCAATGCCAGAATAATCGGCATGGGAAAAAAGAAAACCAAGTTCAATATAGAAATCGAAAAGGTATTTACAAGAAGCATCTTAAAGTCAGGATTCATAAAAAATGTTTTAAAATGTTCAAGTCCTACCCATTCACTTCCCAAGATTCCCAAATAGGGGCTGTAATTTTGGAAAGATATAACCAACCCCGCCATTGGTACATATTTGAAAATCACAAAATAAATGATTCCAGGAAGCATCAACAGATACATCCATTTGTGCCGTTTCATATAGCTTAGCAGTGTTTCTTTCTTTCCATAAGAAACTGCTCCAGCACCGGCCGTTTTTACTCTCGCCATAAGCCAACCTCCCTTTTCTTAATATGGGTTCCTTTTCACTTTATCCTCCGGAAACTCCATGCATTGCTTTGTTTGCTTATGGCTTTATCTTACTGATTATATTCAAAATTTCAACAATCATTATATTTACACAATTATAGACATTTATTACAAACGCAATTTGTGTATATTGTACAATTACATATCAAAACGAACCGTTATTCACAAAAAATAATCAGATTATTGCATGATCTATGCTCATAACTACACATTTTGATTATTCTTATTGTTCTTATAATAGACAAAATGCTCTCTGCTTTGCGAAACAATTATCCCTTATTAATCCTTGCAAAAAAGAAGATAGATTCGCATTGCATGAATCCATCTTCTTGATGTTTTATTTATACTGTTTCCGATATTGTCCAGGAGTAATATCCATATGTTTTTTAAATAAGCGGATAAAGTTCTGCGCATTACTGTAGCTTAATCGTTCCGCAATTTCTGCAACAGAGAGATCCGTTTCTACCAACATCCTTTTTGCCATCTCCAGCTTTTGTCCTGCAACATAATCGGTAAATGTCATATCCTTGGTATTCTTCATAACACGCCAGATATAACTCGGATGACATCCAACCTTTTCAGCGCACTCACTTAAAGTCAGATCTCCACCATTCTTTTCTACCAGTTCTGTAATCTTATCCATGACCATTTCAGAACTGCTTTTTCTAAATTGGTTCATTCGATTAATTACCGGAACAATTACCTTTGTTTCGTAAAACATTTTGATACTTCGAGAATCATACAGCTGATTAAACTGTAAAAACAGATCTTCGTCCCCTTCCGGAAATAAATCATAAATCGGAATTCCCGCATCTGCAGGGACAGATAAAATTGCCAATAAAAATCGATGGAAATAGTAATGCTGCTCATACAACACAACACCGGACTTATTGACCTCTTTCATGAATTCATTGGTAATGGCAAAGGCACGCTTTTGGTCGCCGGAATCGATTGCCTCTTTGATCGCAGCATCTAATACCAGATTGTAATCACTTCCACCTGGGCTATGTCCAATCAAATCCCCATAATACGTGACGGAACTATCCTCCATAGATATACCTTCTATATTTTCATCACGATTTGAGTATTCATTTATCTTCAATGCCTCCAGACTTTCATTATATGCTCGACGAAAACCAGTTTCCTGTTCAAAGATACGGCTAACACCCATATCAATATACCCACCACAAATCTCTGCAATAAAACTTGAAAGACTGTTTCTGAGAGCAACTAATTTCTGTTCTGTCTCATCTCTGTTTTTCCCATCCACAATCATTACAATAGCTCGCGTGTAGATAAACGGCGGAAAAAGGAGCATCTTTTTTATTTCTTCCGGAAGATGATTCAATAATTCCAGATTCAGGGCATCTATTCCTGTCTGATCACGGTCTGTTTCGTACAGTGGACAAAATATCACCGATGTAACGCAAAGACATGAATCAAATTTCATTTGAAGTCTCTCTTTTATCCTTGTTATTTCTTCCTCTTTTATCCGTCCACGTACCAGACGTATGGCAAACAGTTCTTTTACCTGATTCTTCTGTCGGTCAATCACATCCTTCAGTTCTTCATTATGGCCAAGAAGAGAATGTATTCCTTCCTGAATCAGATTAAATTCATCCTCATCTTCTTTTTCCTCTTCCGGAATAACAGACTTCACCTGGTTCACTAGATTTTTCACCGGTTTATACACAAAAAAGCTACCAAAACCACTAATAATCCCTGTAACCATGAGGACAATCATAATAATTCCAATCATCGTAAACAATATTTCAAGAAACTGGCTGTCTGCCGCTGCTGAATTATATCCAGCCACATAAACCCAACCGCTAACCGATGCCTTACGCTTTACGATATCATAGACTCCTTCAGATGTATGAATCGTAGTTTCATTCATATTCTCCAAAAATTCCGGATGATTCTTGTAATAAGAATAAACGGCTTCATTTTCAGAATAGACCATCTCTCCATTCTGATCCATAACTAACAAACTACCATTACCCAAGCTATCGTGAAACAGATCTTCCATGGCACTTTGTTTCATATTCACTACTAATACAGCATCTGTATGCGCTGTATTAGTCGGCATTTTAACCACATACATAAGATATTGGTCATCGACATATTGGGAATCAATTGCATTTTCACCTTCATCATTCCCTATATGATTCACCCAGAAAATGCGCTGATATGCATCTGCCAACTCTTCCAGCCACTCATAGTTTGCAACTACATCCATGGAATTAAATCCCTTATTGCTTAGAACCCATTTCTTTTTATAATTAATAAAACTATACCCGTCTGCATAGTTAATGTAAGATTCGCCTCCGCTTATTTCATCAATAAAACTTCGAATCTGAGGATAGGGGATATCATCATACTCCTGATCAATTATCTCCTTCGTAGAACTTCGTCCAGCTATCATAAGAAAATCCTGCCGTACAGCGTCCAACACATTTTCAGTCCTATTCTCCACCTGCAACAACGCTGTCTCATTGGATTGGCGAATACTATCTCTTACCGCTGAAACAGCACTATGATAAGAATAAAAACCAAGAACCAAAAGTGGTACAATGGCAATTGCCATAAAATACAGAAAAATTCTCCGACGATATGTAGGTACTTTTCGCTTTCCAATCATCGAACCGCTCCTTAAAAATCATAAATCAACCTCTAATCACACAAAAGTATATCATGACAACGTAATTTTGGACAGCGTTCTTTTCATGTTTTTTACGGGAGTTTGACAGTTGTTGAATAATGAAAAAATAACTCACAGGTATTTATTTACGGGTATCACAAATAACTCTAATATTACTATTTCTGTTTGGTTACTTTTGTTTCCACAAGAGTTCCATTTGGATATTGCGTTGCGCTATATTTAGAATTTCCATTATCCGTTTGTACTTTAACTACTCGTCGGTTAGAATCAGTAATACGTGCTTCTAATCTGTCTCCCGGTTTATTTAAAATTCCCAGTTTGCTAACAATCTCTGAATTATCCATTTTCCCAAATATACTTAATAAATTTTTCATTTGCCCTTCCTATTCTGCCAAGCCTAAATCTATTGATTTTACTGGCTTTGACGATATTTAGTGTCTGCTGATCAAACCGTTTCCGGTTCAAAATCAGCAGACACTACGTACCTATTTAAAACAATTATACTCACCAGAACGTGAAGAAGTATTAAGAAATAATGCTGGACGTATAAGTTTTTCAGAACCATTTTTTTAAATCCTATATAAGAATGCTAAACGCTCAACAATCATAAACAGGTATCAAAAAGGTATCACACCACCAAAAGCCATACGACAGAGTCTCTATAAATGTCTTGGTTATCTATTCATATCTCTTAAGAATATTGATTTTACAAGGTTTTTCCTACATTGAATGAAGAAAAAAATAGACCTTGGAATGTAAGTACGTAATCATCGGTACCTTGTATTTTAATAAATGCCGCCCATTGGGCGGCACATTTTATTTCTTCTCTTTAGTTCGAAATCCTTCCGGTAATTCATCTGACCATGGCAGAAGCCGATTTAGGTCATCCGGTTTTGGAAAAGGACCCATTTTACGAAGCTCGTCTAACACATAGGTAAGATATATATACGGCTTCAGTCCATTCAGCAGGGCAGTTTCAGCGATACTGTAAACAACTGCGCTGGCATCTGTGCCACGGATACTCTTGGCAAACAGCCAATTCCGGCGGCCGACCGCAAAATTTTTGATGGCGCGCTCCGCACTATTATTATCAATGCTCAGATGTCCGTCATCCAGATATCGTCTGAGATAGTTTTCCTGATTCAGCGTATATAAAATGGCATCACCAATAAGGGAAGATCTGTCTGCAGAATCTTCCATCGAATGCAGCCATTCAAACAGGGCATCCACCACTGGACGTGACTGTTTCTGACGTTCCTGATACCGTTCTTCCGCCGTCTTATCTTTGATCAGTTCCTCCACTTTATACAGGATTCCGATCCTCGTCATTGCCTGATATGCAATGGTTTCTTTCAGCTGCTCTTTGGTAAAATCTTTTTTTAATGCCGTAAGCGCAGCATCAAAACGGCGTCTGGCATGGGTAAAGCATCCTGTTACGGTGATGGAATCGTTCAGTCCATGATACGCCTGATACCCATCGCAGGTCAGATATCCATGAAATGTATCTCCAAGGAAGTTTACCGGGTGATATCCGGCACGCGTTCTCTCATAATCAAAGAGAACCATCTGTGGGGCTTCACTGTAACGGTCTGTCAGGTATACCCACATCCAGTTTTGAGATGATCCTTTCTGATCCGGTTCATCAATCACCTGGATCCTGGTTTCATCGCAATGGATGTATCTGCTCTTTAGGAATTCTTCCTTCATCTGACCATAAAGCAGTCCCAGATACCGGTCTGCACAGCTGATGATCCAGTTTGCCATTGTTTTTGTCGATAGGTTTAAGTCATACCTTGCGAATTCACGTTCCTGTCTTGCCAGCGGCATACCATTGACATACTTTGCATTCATGATTCCGGCAACCAGTGAAGGAGTAGCAATGCTTCCCTTGATCAGCGGAAACTCTCTTTCCGGCCGGATCATAGCACCACATTTTGGGCAACTGTATACATAGGTCACTTCTTCTTCAACTTCAAAAGTGGATGGAATGAATTTCAGCCGTTTTACAACTTCTTTTGTGACGACTTTATACTTTGTTCCACAGTCCGGACAATAGCGGTCTTCGCCGGTCAGTTTATATTCGATTGTTTCTGTCACTTCGAAATTAGAAAGATCTTCTTCCTTTTTGCCGGTGCGTTTTTTCCGTTTGTGCGATGGAATCACGATTTCCTCTTCAATCTCAGCAGCATCCGTATCTGCATTGGCTTCAGCCTCATTAAACAGATCCATCTGTTCATATCCATCTGCGTATTTTTCACTGGAAGAACCGAAACGTCTTCTCTGTGCGAGAGCAAGACGATCTGAAAGCATTGCATTCATAAATTCCAGTTCTTTCTGCTTGTCTTTCAGAAGCTGTACCTCGGTCTCTTTTTTTCGAACCTGATTCTGCATGATTCTCATAACTTCCATCATGTTTTCGCGGCTCATGTTATTCAGCTGTTCTTCTGTAAAAAACGGATCCATCCGGTAATCTCCAAACTCTTATATGATAATTCCAGTATAGCATAGAAAGTCCGGCTGTTCGAGAAAAATCAACGTTTTACTGTGTAGGAATATATACCGATATCCACGAGTATTTCGTGCTTTTTGCGAATTGACAAATCCGTTCTTTATACAACAATCTTTGGATGTCTTTCTTCAAAAGCTCCCTTCGGAGTAAGTGAAAGACCATCACAAAGCCAATGCATTTCTTTCAGGGTTACTTTCTGTAATTCATCCGGAGTATCCGGCCAGTGAAAGGAATCCCTGTCAAGCCTCTTCATCAGAATCCAGAAACCGGATCCGTCCCATTGCAGAATCTTAATAGAAGTCCGCCTGCGGTTGCAGAACGCAAACATGCAGCGCGAATAGGGATCGAGTTTGAATTTCAGCTTGATAATTGCAGCAAGTCCGTGATAGCTTTTTCTTAAATCGGTAGCTCCACAGGCAAGGTAAACGGTTGTGCCACCTGCCAGATCAAGCATGGTCTTTTAATCCCTGAATCAGAACACGAAAAAGCTCTGAAGGGCACTCTGGCATCACTTCAATCCGAATGCTGTTAGTGATAAAAATACGGACTGGAGACAGACTGGTGTTCAAAGTCTCATTCGTCGAAATTTCTTTTTCTGTTGGCATTTTTGCAAAAATCATATCTGTATCCGATTGTTCGTCCAATGTTTTCAGCTTGCACATCCAGTAACTCATTGTAGAGACTGGAACGTGATGTTCCTGACACCATGTTTTGCAAGTCTGCCCACTGGATTGGAATGCGCGGATTCTTTCAGACCACAGCGTGATTTTTTCATCTGTTTTCATAGTGATACAGTTTCCTTCCTTTGTTATGAAAAGAGTGTATCAGAAAAATATAGTTGCGGACAGATACGGATGATTACGTACTTACGTTTCGATAGTCATACTTGGAATAACCTAATTCCTCATCCAGTTCCTCATCCAAAGCACCTTCCAAAAGGACAGACATCATGTCACGCATGATACTGTTTACATCGGTGCCGTCTTTGATACTGATATCATTATTCTTCAGATAATCACGCATCATTTCTCGCATTGCTGCTTTTTGTGGGCTGTCTTTTCTTCTTGCCATAAAAATAACCTCCAAACTGAGTAATTTTATCTTACATCAGTTTGGAGGTTTACACAAACTTTGGGATACTCCCGCGGGTTCCAAGACTTGTGGCTTTTATTCAAACTCGCAGAGTCTGGTTTGATTCAGGTTATTTAAATATGGCTATCTATACTGTTTTGTATTGATAACCCATGTCTTTTCCACACATTATTTTTCGTTTAACATATTTTTAGTACCAATCCAGTACCATTGCATTTTTTCATTATTGTGTGTAGTTTTGGTGGCTTGCAGGTTCGTTTACTATTCGCAAAATAATTTTCTGCTGGCTTGCTTGTCCACCTATGAAAATTATAATCTCCAGTCGATATTCCTGCAAGAAGAAGTTTTGTGGTACTAATGGTTAGTACCACGATTGTTTTCTATGTACTGAGCGAAATCAATTACCTTTGCTGGCTTTCTCTTAGTAGCAATCCCTAGTCGTTCCATGTCTAATTTAAAAGGTTCGTTCGGATATCCATACGCATCAAATCCCTCTGGCTGGCAAATATCTCTGTTCAGATACTCACTAAGTTCCCACTGATACTTTGCTTCTTTCTCCAGCTTCTTACCAAAATACTGTGCATCCATTACCATTCTGTTAATGCCACCAACCGATTTCCTACCATGAGTTTTGGTTATAGTTGTATCGCCTGACATTTTAAAATACTGCTCTATCTGCTCCTCGGAATATCCCATTTCCTGCATCATGCCATGAATTACACGGATAATATACATTGCATAGTAATTCCAGTTTCTTGGTTCAATATCTGTCATTGCTATTGTATAACGATTACTGGCATTTACAATAAACAAGACATTTCTTCCTTTTATTTTCGTCAAATGTGTGTCCCAGCAGAACACAAGTGAAGCACCTTTGCTTTCTTCAATCTTTGTTGTTTTTAGTCGGTCTTGAACTGCTTTTGTTGCACCAATCTCCATATGTATCACCTGCTCATCTCAAGTATTCTCTTCACTTCCAACTGTAATTCATCACTAAAGTCTGATAAATCACCATATGCAATTACTTTCAATCTAATAAGACGAACAATATCCCATATCACCTCTGACTTACTCATCTCCATGATAACACCCAGATGACGCTTATCTTCTTTTATCCGTTTTTCAAGTTCCCAGAATTTCTCTGATGCAGGCTTTTTATCATCATTCAGAAAATTTACATACTCTTTAACAAGACCTTCCATATAATTTTCCTGCCAGCCTGATAATCTTTCTCGAAATAATTTCCAATCCTTTTTGCTTATGTCCATGATTTTGAACCTCCTCAGTCTCATGTTAGTCTCAACAAACAACTTCAAAAATGAGACTGACCTGAGACTACAACTTTATAATTCACCTGCAACTACCGATTTTATCGCATTTTGCTATATCATAGAGTCTCACTCAGTCTCAAATCTAGTGAGACTTCGTTGAGACTAACTTCGGAATATTCTTGAGTAAAAGTTTGGGTGTCACATTGAGTGCCATATTTACTGTCATTTACTTACCTAATTTTCCATCTTCCACCATTATCTGGACCTTTTCGTTCTATGATACCTTTATCCTTTAATTCTGATATATATCTAGCAATTGTTCTATCTGTGACATCTAATGCTATTCTTAATTCATCAATAGAAATATTCGGGTTTTCCGAAATCATTTTCAGAATCTCATATGCTTTAGCAAGCTTCTTCTTAGAATACTCTGGCATTAACTTCTTAATTTTTTCTTCCGAAATTTCTATGACATTTTCTATGACATTTTCTATGACATTTTCATTCACCTGTGTTGCATAATTAGTGCCATAATTCAGATTATACAAAGTCAATGTAAAATCATCATTATCTGCATCAAAGACAGGCATCTTGGACTCATCAAATTCAACCTGTCCCTCGTAGTCTGCCAATATTTTCTTAAATCCACTACCTCTACGCTCCATGTACTTCAAGCGGCTGAATATATCAGCTAATATCGGATTTCTTCGCTTTGATGGAATTTTTAATAAATCTTTTCCCTCAAGAGATATTCCACTTACCATTCCACCGGGTGAATATATTTCGATTCTGTCATCGAACATATCTATATGAACTTCACTGCCTATCTCCATATAGTTTCTATGAATTAATGCATTTACCACACCTTCAAGCACTGCCCGATCCGGATAATCCGGCATTTCAATTCTGCCGTCCCCAACCTTACGCCATGCCTTCTTAGAGTTATTTCTTACAAAATCTGTTCCATCTTGTAATAATGTGACAAGACTGCCAGTATATTCCTTATCATCAAGTGCATCTACAATTCCAGATGCCTTCGTAAGTCCATTCCATCTTGTACAAAATAATCTGGAATGACGAACCGGAGATTCATCTGCCAGAAGTGCTCCTGCATTCGTCAGATTGCCTTTCTCATCAATCAAACCAAAAGATTCATAATCTGTATCTTCAAATGCATTTCCTGTTCTTTGCTTATATACCGATTTTAATTTTGTGAAAGACATATTGCTAAAATCATATCTTGACTTCAGACTATCATAACTTTCACCACTTCCACGAAGTACCAACTCTCTTAACTGTGAAGGTGTTGCTGGAACACTTTCATTTCCAATACGCATAAACGCAATAAGTTGTCCATCGCCTTCATAATAGTATGGTGTCTGCTGCCCTTTCATAACTTCTACAATAACAAACGTCTTGTCTTTATCTTTTTCAAATGAAAGCTCAAACTCTGGTATTGGATTAAGATGTGTTTTAATTATCTCACTAATTTTCTCTGCATCTCCTTCAGCATCCGAAAGACCAACCAACGCATCATCGTTTGCCACACCAAATACCAGCCTACCACCATAACAATTTGCAAATGCACTTATACTCTTACACCAGCTTTTGGGTTTCTTTGTCTCAAGTGCAACCTTTTTATCGTAATCTGTAGCTTCGCCGATTAGCTGCTTTATGTCCATAAATTCACTTCCTTTTATTAATTCTCATAATCTTCTGGGGCCTTGCCATCATTATTTCTAAATGTAATCTCCATCAATTCACCTGCTATCCCTTTACTCCTTACTCTCATAATACTATCATCAACCTTATCTTTCGCTAGCAGATTAATATTTCCATACCAGACTACTTCCTGATCAATAACAGCAAATCGATCACAATATTCTTCTACTGTTCTAATATAAAACCCAGCTCTACGCATATCTTCATGTAACTGCATCCAGTATGCAGCATCACCAAATCCATAGGAATCTGGAGTCCACGTGACTATTGTGACCTGAACTCCTGACATCTGTTTTTCCTTTAGCATATTGATTAACTCATAAACTTTTGATCCGCTGATTACGGGGCTGGAAATAATTATATTCTTATTAGAATCAAGCAAATCTTTATGATAATTTTCACTATAATTATTTCCATCATATATTGCATTAACCGTCTGTTTAACAGTTTGCAAACCATCGCCAAACTCATATCCGATCTGTTTATATGCTTTCAGCCGCTTCATATACATATTATTAAACATTGGAATATGATTATCCACATAATCATATATTATCACATTTTCTTTACCTGCATAATCACGATTCAGTCTTCCTGCATACTGTTCCACTACACCGCGAAATGATACAGGTGTTGCCATAAAAAGTGTATCCAGTCTTGGAAAATCAAAGCCTTCTCCTACAAGAGAACCTGTAGCTATCAGTATAAGTGATTCATTCTTATCAACCTGATGCATCTGCTCAAGAATCTTCCTGTGTTCTTTCTTAGAGTTGTTACCTGTCATAAGAAATACATGATCTGCATAGCTTTTTAACCGTTCATAGAATTTTTCAGAATGATCCTTGTATCGTGACAAAACAACCGGTGTCCGGCCTGCTGCTACGCAATTCTTCACATCCTCAATAATCTGCTCATCCCTGACGTCATTATTATGAATAATCTCATATGCTTCATTTGGATGCATCTTATCGGTAATTACACCTCTAGGCGGTACAGTCCTGGTAAAACGCGGGTACACAAGATGCTGTATTCCCTGCTCCTTTGCTTTTTCCTTGGCCGTATAGCTATATCTTATAGGTCCGATAAGCATATAGTTGATTTTTTCCAGTCCATCTCCTCTTTTGGGAGTTGCTGTCACACCATATACATACTTTGCTTTCACTTCTTTTAAAACATTGGCTATTGTTTCTGAGGCAGAATGATGACACTCATCAATCAACACGAGTCCATATTCATTCATCATCTTATGATACTTACCCTTTTTGCACAATGAACCTGCCATTGCAATGTCTATGATTCCTGTCATTGAATCATGTGCTCCCTGTAATGTTCCAATCAGGCTTTTTCTTTTCCTTACTCTTCCTGTCTTAGTCTCATAAGTTGGAAGTCCCTCATTGATATTTAAGAATTTTTCCAATGCCTCTTTCCACTGCTCTATAAGTGCAGAAGATTCAAGAATAATCAATGTATTTATTTTCTTTTGTGCAATTATTGCACTACTGACCACCGTTTTGCCAAATGCTGTTGCTGCATGAAGTATTCCATTATCATACTTGATCAGTTCTTTTAATGCCTTATCCTGTTCGGGACGCAATTCACCTTTAAAATCCACATTAATTTTTCTGCCCTGCTGGCGCTCATCTTCCATTTCGTAATCAATATCTGCCTGTTTTATGTTTTCCCAAAGTTCGTCCTGCAGTCCCCGTGGTATCTGTATATATCCGCTCAGATGATCTTTCCCAAGATAAATCCATCTTGCTGTATCATAATTTGATGTTCCTATTGCCTGATTCTTATAGAAAACCGGATTACTGATTGCCGCCATTCTCCGGATTCTATTCTGCATAGCCGCTTTTAAATTCGTATTGTCTACATATATTCCATTCGACAAGATAATATGTAATTTTCCTTCTACGTCATTTTTATTAAAATGCTGCATTCTGTTCCATGGTTTTTCCCTGTCACTTTCAGCAGCATTTGCTGCAATATCATCAATAATATTTGACCATTCTTTTATTTTCTCTTCCAAAAATTCCTGCGATAATCTTGGTTTATTAAATAAAGTTTCCCATTGATTAGGATATGCATTCCAATTACCATCAATAAATGCACTGTTCCCATCTTGCAAAGCTTTTCCCTGCAATGGCAATGCAATCAGATTGCCAACAGCACTATCCTCCGGTAATGAATCCTGTGCAGGCAACATTCTATCATAGTATTTAAAAGATTTTAAGTTAATCTGTTCCGCACCCTTGTCCAGCAGAGCAAATCCAAATTTTCTTACAAATGAAGCATCTATCGGCTTATCAAAGAATATCCATACATGTGCACCTCTGCCAGATCTTGAGCGTTCTACTAACGGCTCTATTCCGTTTAATACACAAATTTCTCTCATTGACTCAACTTCTTCCACCCATGTATCATCAGAATTTGCAAAGTCTTTCTCTTCTGCATCCTTATCATGATTATCAAAGTCAAATACCATAAATCGACATGTTCCATTACTAAGAAGAGGATAAACGCCTATTACATCCGATGCATTATATGCATTTCCCTGCAAATGATTTAATATATCTTTCTTCGTTATTGTTTTATAAGAACGGTTCTTGCAGTCCTTACAGTTAATCCCATCCTTTATCTTCTTATGACACACATTTGTCCAGAAATTATTACACTGTGGATAGTATGCAGCCTTTCCTGTTTCTTTATTAACACTACGCTTTGCATAGACATCCTGTCTTCCCCAGAACATACTAAAAAACTGATTTGCCATATTTTCTGTTATTGCCTGTGGATGAATGATTCTTTTACCCTGTTCTGGATCAAAAGCTTCTTTACTACCACTTTGTCTTAATTTTGATAATTCCTTATGGTATGACAATCCTGCTTTGTCCAATATATTTTTCAATATCTGATTTTCCAACTGCAGGTCATTCAACTTTTTCTGAAGTTGTGATATGTTCTCTATTGAATCACGCATCTTGACATACCTCCCATTGCAATGCCTAAAATCACAGCTCCTCTGCCAGTGTTATTCTATAGTTATCAAACTTAAGCACTTTAAAACTCTTATCAGATACATTGAGTCCATCACAATTTTGTAAGAAAAGCATATACTGATTTGATAATTCAAAATTAATGAATCTCCTAACATCATCATTAATCAAACAATCTGCATTATCTATCACAATAAAATTATTGCGGCACTGTTTTATTGCTTCTAAAAAGTCATCTGATTTGTAATTAATAATTTGATAGCATTGTATTCCTCTGTAAGTCTTATATCTTTCAACAATCCATAAAGAAATGTCTTACCTGTACCACTATCTCCACCAACAAGAGTAATTCTATCATCAAATTCCAAATTGTATGAAAATGGATCTGCTTTAAATATAATACCTTTATAAATCATATACATCCCCTTTCATACTCTATCGGACACTATAATCTTATGCCGTAACAACTACATCAGATTTATTAAATCAACTTTATGCATCATCTGTGATATTAGAAATCTCAGTATACACATTTTAATAATATTATGAGTAAAATCAAAAATTATATTATTATCATAACATATTCTTTAAATAATTTCTCAAACTATCTTTTTTACACAAAGTTTATCCATTCAGCTGGTTATCAAGAATAATGTCTATCATGTCTTGCTTTCCATGAGTGTATGCCACTCTATTATCTGCATACTTACTTTCCAGTTCTTCCTTTACCTTCTGATACTGCAAAGCCATATTCTCATTATCATTTAGATAATCTCTGAAATGAATATAATTTTTCCACTCAGTTCCGTTCCATTTCACAATATGAATATGGTGCGTTCTTGTATCATTTTCCATATCGCCCATTACATAAAGAAGCTGACGTTCCACATCTGAACCGCGATAAAATATTCCCACTTGTCGTAATTGCTCATTATGTAACATTACTTTATCAAAATCAGTTACCCCAACGACAATATCAATAATCGGTTTTGCTTTAATTGCCGGTATTGCTGTACTTCCAATATGCTGTATATCAATAGCATCATCTCCTAATATAGATTTAAGTATTTTGATTGTTTGAATGGCAGCCTCATCCCACCGTTTATCATGTGGTTCAAGCTGCACTATTCCTCTTTTTAATCCTAATGACATAGCAATCTCCTTCATATTACATCACAATTTCACTGTCGAAATATTGTTCCTGAAAATGAATCTGTCTCCTGATTTCTTCCTTTGAAAAAGTTACTCCGTCAGGCACAACTACCCACTTTTCTTCTATATCATCTTTTCTATAAACAATGGCAATAATTTTACCTGTAAACTTGCAAACTGGTTCATTTACACCCAATATATAAGCGTCCTGCTCTTCTCCATCTGGTGCCATAACTCCTTCAATGTAACCATAATTTATTGGATAATACATATCCTTATATTCAGGATGATAACTTCCTAATGGTCTATCGACTGTGAAAGTTACTGTTGCTCCAATTATAGAATTATTTTTACCTGTAAATACTTCTCTATCAATTTCGGCTGTATCAACGGATATGTCCAGTTCTCAGGCAAATCATCCATAAGCACAACTTTCTCCATTTCGCTATGTAATTCTTTCGCAAACTCTGTTATCTCTGCAAAGCAAAGCAGTCCAAATGTTTCTTCACCAGTATCATTTACTCTAGTCTTACCTGTCACCGAATATACGCATATTGGTTTTATCTCAAATTTGATAGCCTCAGTCTCTTCCTGCAACTCCCTTTTAGCTGTTTCAAAAATATCCTCCCCAGCTTCTCGATGCCCTCCCGGCACTTCATAGGTATCTCTTTCTTTATGCTTACAGAATACCCACTTGCCGTTGCTCTGTGAGATTATTACTGCAAACTTCAATAGTTCATCATTAACTGTATCATAAAATTTTACTTCCATCACATTTTCCCTTCCCATTCTATCATAAACTCATTAAGAAATTCCTGCATTACAGCCTGTCTGTGTTCTGCCAGTTTCTTTCCCTCAGTCGTATTCATCATGTCTTTCAACAAAAGCAACTTTTCATAGAAATGATTGATGCTTGTAGAATCTTGATTATTCCGATACTCTTCTTTGTTCATTCCCATTTTAGGTTTTATTTCCGGATCATAAATCTTTCTTCCCCTACTACCACCATATGCAAGTGTTCTGGCAATTCCAATAGCTCCTATAGCATCAAGTCTGTCTGCATCCTGCACACATTTTCCTTCTATGGTATCAGGTACGACGGAATCAGTTCCTGCAAATGAAACCTCATCTATAATTTTACATACAACCTTTATTATTTCCTCATCTACCTTATTTGCCATCATAAAATCAACTGCATTTTTCTTGGCAGCATAAGTGTCCGGAGAAAGCTTAATATCGTCCACATCGTGTAACAGAGCTGCCAACTGCACTGTTTTAACATCTGCATTTTCCTGTTTTGCGATTTTAGTAGCCAGTTTATATACTCGTATCGTATGATAATAGTCATGACCACTACTGTCTCCCGAAAATATACTTTTTATAAATCTCTTTTCATTATCTGTCATCTTTTCTCCTAATCAACCTAGCAAAGCAATATATTGATTTACGAAAGTCATTACTTCACCCACAAATAGAGCCATTTGATAAAACAAATGCCGGAAACCCGCATAAATACAGGTTTTCGGCATTTTAATCCGTTATTCAAACTCGGCAAGTTGATGCTTTAACTTAAACTATTTTGTTTAGGTTTCGTTTAAAATCTGCCGATATTTTACCTCATTTGCACATTTTATTTTGGCTTACTGATTTTCTGTTGCCAAAGTGTTGCTATGAAGATATTATAGCATAGGACGTGATAAAATCAATCGACATTTCAATAAATGCAACTTAATCTAAAACCTTATCTCTCTTTTAGCAAAACATGGTTAACCAGCCCAAATGTCCCATATCCACTTAAAACACCAACCATATTAAGAATTATATCATCTATATCAAAACTTCCCAATCGTGTCATATACTGAAAGATTTCTATAAACAATACTGCAAACATTCCTACTAAAAATACTTTGAAAAATGCTTTAATTCGGGGATATGCAATAGGCAAAAGAAAACCAAAAGGAATAAATGGCAACAGATTTCCCAAAAGATTTTTTAATGCCCACCAAATCACTTTTTCTACTTGATTTTTATTCATAGTAATTTCTCCCGAAAAATCACATTCTATTTTTCAAGTAGCATTGCGCAAGTGCCTCTAACAGATTGTCATCAGCGTATATCTTATCATAATCGCTAATAGAAAGAGTCGTAATCTGCTCTCCACTCCAGAGACTCGCCTCACTTTTCTCATAAGTTTGGCGGTCCACCTTTTCTCCAATAATCTCTTTTACATAACCTGTGTTTTCATCTCGTATAATATCCGAAACATTGACATAATACTCAACATTAAATGTGGCGTCTGCATACTCTTCCTCAACATAATTATAAATAGCATGTAACATTTCAATATTAGCATTCGACGAGGTACAGGTCAAGGTATCCAAATCCCATACATCCATTTTAGACATGTGATCATTTACATTATCAATCATATCTGTCTCGCTATTATATGTTGTAAAATCATATATATAATAATAATCGCAATAAACCATACCCTTTCGTTCTACATAGCTAAAAGGTTTATTATATCCGTAGAAATCATCTATCGTTTCTGCACCCGGCGTCAGAAGTACCGCTTCTCCATTTTTATAAGTGTATAAGTAATTTCGCAAATTACATCTATCATCATAATCCAAATCAGTACATCCGTGACTAAATAACATTTCTGGAATTTCATCATCATTCAGATATATAAAACAGACATTTGCATAGTAACGTTCGGGATTTTCATAATAGGTACTATTTTCTCTATAATACTCCCTCAAAATATCCTCATAAGCTTTTAACCATTGCTGGGATAAGATTTCATCATCTACTTTTACATCGGAATCCAAGGTTATAATTCTTTCTCTTTCCACATATTCTATATAAGGCCAATCACTTCTTATCCCACGCTCTATCTCATCCTCTATTCTTTGTCTACAATAATCAACTTTTATTTGAAAATCAATTAGCTCTAAAAGCTGTTCATCGCTCAATTCATCATTCGGAAAATAAAAAGTACAATTATTAACACAAAACGCTATATCTTCCCCACTATATTCACTCTCCTTTTGAATGATAGGCATTGTGTTCTCCGGCTGCTTTTCTCCGCTTTTATAAAGCATTTTCAGAACTTTTCTTCTTCCCAATTCATCAAAGGATAACTCTCTATTGTAAAAGCTAGTCTCCGTATTGGCAGAACTATAATTTATGTATAATTCATCAACCTCCTGCATGGTCATTTGTTCTAAAGCATTCAAATAGTACAAAGGGTTGCTCGCTTTCACATATGCCTCATAATCAACATATCGTCCCAGCAGATTAAATACCACAAGCTGAAGGATTTCTTCGTCCGTCATTTCCTGCATAGGAAGGTTTAAGATACCCTCTTCTTTAGAAAACGCAATTCCCTCTCCATTGTATTCATCTTTTGAAGAAATAACAGCAACTTCTCCCTCCGGCTCTGCCATATCTCTACAATACAAATCATATAATTCGCTAAAACGTCTCTCCTCATCTGCAGACATAGATCTGGACATATATTTACTATCATACTGGAAGATATTCTCATACAAATCAATAACTTCTTCAGCTTCCATGTTTCTTATTTTTTCTAAATGACTTATATAGGCTTTTACAGATAAAAAAGTACCACCCGATAACAATACAACTGCCCCGAATACAACTGCAATTTTAGCAAGAGCATTCACATTTTTCCATTTAGAAATTTTCACAATATTTTTATCTGTTTCTTTTTCCATTTTAATTTGTTTAATAGCATTCTGATATCCTTCCCATACAACATCAGGCACCTGCACATTATCACTAATTTTTTTGTATTCATCTATTTTCATAAGCAAACCTCCAACTAATCCATTGCTCTTACCGTAAGAATCTGTTCCAGTTGCTTCCGCCCTCTGACCATTCTACTACGGACATTCACTTCTGTTATATGTAGCATCCTTGCAATTTCTTTGGTAGAAAACCCATCCACATAATACAGTTCCATAACAATCTGGTACTTTCCATTTAAATTACTTAATATTTTTCTCCATTCATTGGTAAAGTAATGATCCTCATGTATAAGTTCCGGAAACTCTTCAAGTGGAACAACCTTTTTTCTTTCTTTCAAAATATCTTTGCATTGATTTATTAGTATTCTAGTGAGCCACGTTCCAAAATACTCTTCGCTTTTCAGTTGTCCAATTTTTTGCCAGCATTTAAGAACCGTTTTCTGTATTGCATCTGCAGCATCTTCTTCATTATGCAGCATAGAAATTGCGACACGATACATTCTTTGTAATTGTGGCTGTATAAGCTGTTCAAACGCATCCGGATTCTTATTTTTAGCATCTTCAATAAGACTCATCGCCCTCTCCTTTCCAAACTTGATAAGCACTAAAATATAATTCATATCAAGTTCTTTGTTTCTGTCTATTAGACACTTGAAACATGCATTATGTGACAAATAAATCAATTTATAATTACCAAAATTTTCAACAAATAAATTTTCACTACTTTATCCCTTATCAGCAGAGTTTTTCCACCTCAAAGCAGATTTTTTATATTTTTAAGTAACCAGACATGATATCGTTTGCAGTTATAATGGTAAATCAAATCACTAATTTGTAAAATATTCTCTCATGGACTTTTTTCGTCAAAACATATTCTCTGACGGACTTTTTTTCTTTAAGTACAATTAATCCATACTTAAACCAATAAATATGTCTCTACAAACACTGTCGGCGTCATCAGGTAACATTGTGGCAATACTGGCACATTGTGTGTTAAAAACTTTCTGTGCGATTAATTCTATAACCAACCCACAAATTACGGAAGTAACACCACTGGTGTATTTTCACTAATTTGCACCAGTTTTTGGTGCTTCATATAATTGGGATAATTTTTGAAAATAAAAAGAAATGTGATAATAGAAAATACCTATGACACTTCTGTTTAGTACTTATTAATATCTGTGGTACTATCAAAACAGGTATCATATAGGTATCACGATAAAAGAAAAAGCCCCATAAATGGCTTGTTTACGCCATTTATGAAGCTCTGTTTACTATTCAAACTCGGCAAGTTGTTTATTTAACTTAAATTGTTTTGTTTAAGTTTTATTCAAAATCTGCCGGTATTTTACTTTATTTACAAATTTTATTTTGGCTTACTGATTTTCTGTTGCCAAAGTGTTGCCATGACTTATTATACCAAGTTTGTCAAATAAAGCAACTCTCTCTAACAAGAAATCAAGCAGACACACCAGAAACTGATTCTTTATGTCAATCAATCGTTTTCATTCCAATAACTATTGTCCCTGACAAACTATCTGCACTATTACTGCTTAAGAAACTCTTGGAAACCTGCTCATATGTAATATGCTGATCATTCGTAAGCACTATAAATTGTGTACCATGCGCTGCGTTGGGATCCTTTCCTGTCAAGACAATGTAATACTCAAAAAACATATCACCATCGACAACATATCCTCCGTCAACTTCTTCATACACCACACCCAGATTTTCATCTTCTTTTGAAATTCCCGGAGCCATTCGACTTTGTGAATCTGTATTATTATGTTGCAAATCGTCTACAATACCACTGCTTTGTACAATTGTTATAGCACTGCCATTTGTTTCATATGATCGAATGATATTTATGTTCTCATCTGTCATCTCAGTCAATTCTACCTCCAATCTCAAGGGATTTTCCCTAATGGCGGAGGTAACTACAAATGGTAATTTCCCAGCAACCATATCTGCCGAAATTCTCTCCTGCAATGTTTCAACATATGCCCTTGATGGTGTTTCATTTGATTGTGTGAATTCCATGATAGTCTTCAATTCCATATACCCTGTATCGTAGCCACAATCAAGGATGCACTCCCGCCATAGAGGTGCATCATCATATGCATAAACATAGGTAAATAAAAACTTTCCATCCGATGTCGGTTCTAAAACAGGCTGTCCATCCGGTGCACCTGAATAAAACCAGGGAACATATGCAAAGTTCCAATGATCCTCTCCTTCTTTTTTATCATTCAGGAGTAAACCAAAAGCGCCATATTCTGCGCTCATAATACCATAGACTTCATATTCATCAGTATCATCGTTTGCCATTTTTATTAATACATCCGCATCCTCCTTAAATTCCACAGTATTATTCCAGGAATATGCATTTTCCAAACCGACTCTGCTAACAACTTCTGATAAAACATTATGGTAAATCGAATTTGTTTCTTCAAATATTGTATGGTATGACGACTGAATATCCATCGCATATCCCAGTTCCCCAATTGTTGTATCGTTTACCAGACAATAAAACTTGATATCACCATCTTTTTCATATGGAGCACGCTTTCCGTCAAAAACAACTTGATCTGAATACTTATCCCTATATAAGTCATAACCATCCAAATTGTACGGTTCCCTCCACATCTGATTATCCGCCACAGAATAAACATACATCATATTACTAGATACCGGACTTAATAAAACCTTTGAGCCATCTTCTGTGGCAACTATTTCACATGCATTATCACCTTGCGTATCATTGCACCCTATAGGAGCCAAATCAACACTTCGAATGATTTGGCTTTTTGTTACATCATATACAAACAAACCATAGTAACCGCCAAAGATGAACATACTTTCATCTGCATAATACATAGTACTTCCATCTGCTCCGGTAGTAGCTGACAAATCGATGGTCGGTACACTTACCTCTATTATATCCTGCAAAGGCGCAATTTCCGCAGTAGTGTCCTTATCTGCTGCAATTCGAACCTCCACATCTTTTACAGTCACATGAACTGTTTTTTCTTCTGCTGTATCATTACTTGCATAAATACCTACTTGAAACCATCCTCCTTTCTCAACCTCCATTTTGGCAGGCATTCCCGGCGTCGCATACACAGGCTCATCATAGGCATTTTCTTCCTTTACCTCAACACCCTTCAGTTGGATTGCGGTATCTCCGACATCCTGTCCTACTAAAAAGGAAACAGTTTTCCCTTTCGGCGATATCTCCTCATCTGCAAAAACAAGTGCCCCTTCACACTCTGCCGGAATATGAAATGTTATTTCATATGTATTATTTTGAGGGTTTGTTAAAAATAATACAGAAGTCACCAAAATTGAAATGACCGCTACTGCAATAATCCAAAATGTAGGTTTTTTATAATTCAAAATAGATTTTATTCTTTCTTTTACTCCTACTTCACCAAAAGCAAGCGGACACGCCAATACATGTTTTTCTGATTCACTAAACGAAAGAAGAACTTTGGAATAAATCTTCTTCTGCTTTGCATCCATATCTTTAATCACTTTCTCATCACATGCCAGTTCTATATCTCTGCAAAAAAGAATATATGCCAGCCAGCATAGCGGATTAAACCAGTACCCTGAAAGTAAGCCAAAACCAAACGGCTTCCAAAAATGATCCAAGCGTTTTAAATGTGCTCGCTCATGGGCTATTACACTTTCCTTTTGTTCTTCATTCATTCGGGAAGGTAAATATATACGTGGCTTGATTATTCCAAAAATAAAAGGAGAATCTATCCGGTCACAGATATATATGTTTTCCGTTGTACGTATAGACAGTTTCACTCTTCTCCATATCTTCAAGCAGCTTCCCAAAGCGTATACCGCCAGGATAACAACGCCACCCAACCAAATGATTGAAAAAATATGGAGAGGATCCGTGTTTTTCTTTTCTACTGTTACCACTTCATGATCATAGCTTTCCGCATATCCCTTTACATAACGATCAGAACCCGTCGTTTTCGATAGAACATTTGGCATTCCTACATAGTTATCCATGCTCACAACTTCTGCATCCGGAGCCAGACTAAATTTGCTTTCAATAGAAAACGGACATACAAGCCTTATTGCTACCAACGCCCATAAGAGGCATTTGATCGACTTTGGAGATTTATTAAGTATAAAGCGAAGCAACAAAACTACAGTTATAAGAATTGATGCCTGAATACTTAAATTAAGCAATTTTATAAATATACCTTCCATACCTACTCCTCCTCAAAGGAATCTATCATCTGCCTGATTTCATCTATTTCAGCTTTGCTTAGTTTTTTACGTGTAGTAAACGCTGCTAAAAAGGCTGGCAAGGAACCCTCAAATGTGTCTTCCACAAATTTCTCACTTTGAGCGGCACCAAACTCAGCTTTTGTCATAAGTGATGATACGATTCCATTTTCATTCTTAAAGATTCCACGTTCACATAGACGCTTAAGCATTGTATACGTAGTTGATTTTTTCCACTCCAACTCTTTTTCACATATCTTAACAAGTTCGCCGGATGGAATGGGTTCATGGTTCCATATAATATCGGCAAACTGTGATTCAACATTTCCAAGCTTCAATTCTACCATAGCAACCTCCTTTGATCTAACAGTATTAGACCGCTTATTGATATAAGTCTAATATCGTTAGACCATATTGTCAAGTATAATTTCATCATTGTCTTATTTATAATCAAATTGTTCAAATCATATTTTTTAAAAACAGTTTAGTCTATTCGCTATAACAAAGCTTCTTTCGGAAGAAATTGGTGTTTACCCTGCCAGATACAGTCAGATAACCAAGTTTCTGCAATTCTGTATTCAGCTCTCTTACAACCTTATAGGCATAAGACTTTGATACGCCCAGTTCATTTGCAACTTCTTCCACCGTCATAAATGATTTGTTCTCCATACAACCTCCTCCTTTCGTCATTATTTGTTGTTCGCCGTTCTCCCTCACTGGTTCCTAACAGGTTGCCTTGCGTGGTACTTTGTCGTGTTTCCATCCCTTCGTACGCTCGCTTTCGGTCATCGCATATTTTTCCGGATGGTATCTGCTCGGACGGTCATTCAGTTTTAACTTAACTTAATTTGTTTAAGTTTCTGTTTGTATGATACTAAACATTTTCCGTTAAGTCAAGTGGTTTGCAGAAAAACCTTAAACATTTTTATTTAAGTTCTTCTTGCTATCCTCATTAACACATGTTATACTCTACTTAAACATTTCTGTTTTACCTAACAGATAAATGGCAACAACATGACAGGAGGCAATGCCTCTGCTCCAGCAATGGCAGTCGCATTTTCCTTCGGAAAACAAGGAGGCATTACTATGGCAATCGGGCAACGAATTCGATTTTTTCGTAACAGAAAAGGCATGACACAAAAGCAGCTTGGAGAAGTCCTCGGCTTTCTTGGCAAAACTTCTGATGTCCGTATGGCGCAATACGAATCAGAAGCAAGAGTACCCAAGCATGACCTTGTAAAAGAAATGGCTGGTATCTTTGATGTTAGCACTCATGCACTTACCGTACCGGATATAGATACCTACATCGGTCTTATGCACACCTTTTTCGCATTGGAAGATATGTATGGACTGAAAATTGACGAAATGGATGGAGAAGTAGTCTTACGTCTGGATAAGTCCGACTATTCTACCTATTCCTCAATGGATAAAATGCTCCGTGCATGGCTCACCGAAGCTAAGAAGCTGGAGACTGGCGAAAGCACCAAAGAAGAATATGATGACTGGCGTTACAAATATCCTGAACTGGATACACACCAAATCTGGGCTAAGGTTCCTTCACAAGAACTTTTTGATATGTTAGAGAAAGAACTCAAGAATACTAAAAAAGGAGAACAGACATGAAAATTAATATTCCTAACACAGTTCCATCAAAACCATTACCACAAGCATCTTCATCTGATGATAACAACGCTCCTTGGGAACATGACACAACCCGTCAGGAACGGGATCATGTAATAATTGATGAAAAATTAGATACGGAACTTGACTTAGATTAATTTCCACAAAATAAGCATGAAAAAACCTTACCAATTTTCAGTTGTCATATCTGAAAATCAGTAAGGTTTTCTTATGCTCATAAAGTAATCTTATTCATTGAATAAGGAAAAACTGTTGCCAAATCGTTGCCAACACTTAAACATTTTTGTTTGGAAGCCGCATAAATACTGGGTTCTTTTGGCACTCCACCTTATTCAAACTCAATCGTCCCGGGCGGCTTACTGGTAATATCATACATTACCCGGTTCACATGGCTCACCTCATTGATGATCCTGCTGGTCACCTTCTGTAATACTTCATAAGGGATCTGTGCGCTCTCTGCGGTCATGAAGTCGATCGTCTTCACGGCTCTCAGTGCGATGGCGTAATCATAGGTTCTCTCATCACCCATAACGCCTACGGATCTCATATTGGTCAGGGCTGCGAAGTACTGGTTGATCTCGCGGTCCAGACCTGCGTTGGCGATCTCCTCGCGGTAGATGGCATCTGCATCCTGTACGATCTTAACCTTCTCAGCGGTCACTTCGCCGATGATACGGATACCCAGTCCGGGGCCGGGGAACGGCTGACGGAATACCAGGTGCTCCGGGATACCAAGCTCCAGTCCTACCTTACGGACCTCATCCTTGAACAGATTGCGCAGAGGCTCGATGATCTCCTTGAAATCTACATAGTCGGGCAGACCGCCTACGTTGTGGTGGGACTTGATCACTGCGGATTCGCCGCCCAGTCCACTCTCTACCACGTCGGGATAAATGGTTCCCTGTACCAGGAAATCCACGGCACCGATCTTCTTCGCCTCTTCCTCGAAAACGCGGATGAACTCTTCGCCGATGATCTTTCTCTTATGCTCCGGCTCGGATACTCCGGCCAGCTTGCTATAGAAACGCTCCTGCGCATTCACACGGATAAAGTGCAGGTCATAATTACCGTTGGGACCGAAGACTGCTTCTACCTCGTCGCCCTCGTTCTTACGGAGCAGGCCGTGATCTACAAAGACACAGGTCAACTGCTCGCCGACTGCCTTGGATAACAGTACTGCTGCCACGGAGGAATCCACACCACCGGACAATGCGCACAGGACTTTACCATTGCCGACTTTCTCGCGGATCGCCTTGATGGACTCTTCCACGAAGGAATCCATCTTCCAGTCACCGCAGCATCCACAGATGTTGCGTACGAAATTATACAGCATCTTGGAGCCTTCCACGGTGTGAAGTACTTCCGGATGGAACTGGATTGCATACAGTCCGCGCTCTACACACTCTGCTGCTGCCACGGGGCAGTTGGCTGTGGTAGCCACGGCACGGAAGCCGGGAGCCAGCTTGGAGATATAGTCGAAATGGCTCATCCAGCAGATCGTATTCTCGGATACATCGGAAAACAGCTTGGAACTGCGGTCTACCTTCACCTCAGTCTTACCGTATTCCCGAACGGCTGCACGCTCTACCTTACCCCCCAGCACATGGGTCATCAGCTGTGCGCCGTAGCAGAGTCCCAATACAGGAACTCCTAAGTTAAACAGATCCTCGGAGCAGGTAGCTGCACCGGGTTCATAGCAGCTTGCAGGGCCGCCGGTCAGGATGATTCCCTTGGGATTCATCGCTTTTATCTTATTCAAGTCTGTCTTGTAAGAGTAGATCTCGCAATAGACATTGCATTCTCTGACTCTTCTGGCGACCAGCTGATTGTACTGTCCGCCAAAATCAATGACAACTACCAGTTCTTTTTCCATGGTTGTCCTCCAGTATATTTTTCTGTCCTCTATTATAGGGTATGGTGCAGGGGAAGTCAAACCCTACTGCACCAGTTCTTCCAATTTTCCGAAGGTATAACCCATTTCTTCCCATTTTGTGAGAAGTTCATCCAGAATCTCCCCATTGGTCTTCGAGGTATTATGTAACAGCACCACCGCTCCGGGATGGATCCTGTCTATCAGTTTGGAAAAAGCTTCCTCGTGGCTGGGCTGGGCATCCACATTCCAGTCCACATAAGCCAGACTCCAGAAAAAGGTGGAATACCCCAGATCTTTTGCCATCTGCAGATTGGTCTCACTGTATTTTCCCTGAGGAGGGCGGTAATACATGGCCATTTCCGTGCCGGTGGTCTCCTGAAAAAGAGTTCTCACGTCGTCCATCTCTTTCTGAAAAACTGCCGGATCTGAAATCTTTGACATATCATAATGATGGTAGGTATGATTTCCTACAGTATGCCCCTCCTCCACCATGCGTTTCACCATCTCCGGTGCTGACTCCAGAAAATGTCCCACCACGAAAAAAGTAGCCGGTGCGTCATGTTTTTTCAATGCATCCAATATTTGGCTTGTATTACCATTTTCATATCCGCAATCAAACGTGAGATATATCTTTTTCTCCCCGGCACCTCCTACATAATAGGCATTATATTCCTTTAATTTGTCCGAGGAAGCCGTACCGCTGGGCTGCGTTCCTTCCGAGCCGAATCCCAGTCCCCAGTTCTCCGCGGAGAGCAGTGCCTGAGTATTCTCCAATGCACTCCCCGCCGTCTCCCGGATGCTCATCTCCCGCTGAAGATGCAGTCCGAAAGCAATGGCCCCAATGCTTCTCCCGAGGAAAAACATTGCCAGCAAAAAAACACACAGCATCAACCCGTTCTTACAATGCTTCTTCACCATTGCCGCTCCATCTTTTCCGAATTCCCATACTTTTGTGAAAATAGACTGTTCCCACATCGTACGATCCCCTACCGGTATTTCTACCTTCTTTTTCCTGATATTCACAATATTCTATGTGATACAGCTTTTCCCTTATGCCACGGATCAGTTCTGTGGAAATGCACGGAGAGATCACCTGTTGTATATATTATAAAAATGAATTCTTCGGAGCACCGCCCATGGACTGCAAGGAAATGATCCTGTCAGAGGACACTTATGACATTATCACAGACTTTTCCGCATCGGAATTTCTGGGAGATGACAATGATTGTTATGAACGCATCGGAGAAGATTTTTTGATTTTGTATCTGGGCAATCTGGGAATCCGCAATCCGAAAATTGATTTTTTCCCCTATCACAATATGCCGAAGCTTTATGGGCTCATGCAGTTATCTCCCTCCGGTGAGACGCCACCCGGTGTCGCTCCCTTTGATCCGGCAGACCTGATCGCCAGTGGAATCACCCAGGTACAGCGTCCGCCCCTAAGTCTCACGGGACAGGGCGTGATCCTGTGTTTTATCGATACCGGGATTGATTATCAAAATCCTGTGTTTCTGGACGAGAACGGCAACAGCCGCATCCTGGCGATCTGGGATCAGACGGTTCAGACCGGGATACCACCTGAGGGGTTTAAATATGGTTCTGAATACCGCAGAGAGGATATTAACCTGGCGCTGCGCTCCGAGGATCCTTATTCCATCGTTCCCTCCCGGGACGAAAACGGACACGGCAGTATCCTCGCCGGAGTCGCAGCCGGCAGTGTCGTCAGACAAGGCAATCCTTATATCGGTGCTGCACCGGGTGCCGACATCGTCGTGGTGAAGCTCAAGGAATGTAAGCAATATCTGCGCAGCTTTTATCTGGTGCCCGAGGGTGTTCCCGCCTATCAGGAAAATGATATTATGCTGGGCATCAAATACGCGGAATCCTTCGTGCAGCTCTTCGAGCGTCCGGTAGTCATCTGTCTGGGGTTGGGCACGAATCAGGGGGATCACGCAGGAAGCTCCGCTCTGTCCCGGTATCTCTCCTCCCTCGCCGTCCGCAGGAGCCGCGCCGCCATCGTCTGTGGTGGAAATGAAGGAAATGCCTCCCACCATTATCATGGCATGTTAAGCAGCCAGACTCCGGAGGGAACCGCCCGGGATGTGGAGATCCGGGTCAGTGAAGGCTGTATCGGTTTCTGGCTGGAGCTTTGGGGCGCTCTGCCGGATGCTTTTAATCTGAGCATCCGCACTCCCGGTGGGGAAAATATTCCCGAACTGCGCCTTGGGTTGCAGCAAAGCGTGACCTATTCCTTTATCTACGAAAAAAGCAGAGTCACTATCGACTCTGCTCTTGTGGAAGAAAATTCCGGTGAAGAACTGATCCTTGTACGCATCCAGGATCCTACCCCCGGTATCTGGACCTTTCGTGTCTCTGCTTCCGGTAATTTATATAACGGTAATTTTCACATGTGGCTGCCTATCACAGAATTTCTGTCTACTCCGGTATATTTTCTCAATCCGGATCCCGACATGACTCTGACGGAGCCCTCGATGGCTCCGGAGGTTCTGAGCGTTTCTACTTACAACGCGGAAAACAACAGTTTTTACGCAGAATCCGGCAGAGGCTTTGGGCGCACCGGGCAGATCCGTCCGGACTTATCCGCTCCCGGAGTCAATATCTCCACCATCGACGGACGCCGTACGGGAAGCAGCATGGCTGCCGCTATCACTGCCGGAGCTGTGGCTCAGTTTTTCCAATGGTCAGTCATTGAAGGCAATAACCGGCTGGCGGAAAGCCGGGAGATCCGCAGTTATTTCATACGCGGTGCCGTGCGTACACAGGGTCTGAACTACCCCAACCGGGAATGGGGCTACGGCAGGCTGAATTTAGAGGAGACCTTCAATGCCCTGCTCCGGGTATGACTATATGATCTCCTGCAGGGCATAGACCGGCTGCACACTGCAGACACCGTTAATCTTACGCACGCCGCGCTCCAGTTTTTCCAGTTCCTTTTCCGAGGTCACATCCGCTTTTACGAGGAAATCATATTCCCCCTCTACCTGATAGCAGGATGTGACTTCCGGTTGCTGTCGCATTCTTTCCATAAATCCCGCATGATATTTTTTATGCTGTACCGTTACCTCTAAAAATACCTCCATAAGCCACCTCTCTTCTCAAATCTTTTACTTGATCACCGAATAAAAAACGCTTGATGATGTATCTTCGTCAAATACAGCCTCCTGTGCAGGCACAAATCCGTGTTTGACTCATTGTATACATAAAAAGAGGAAAGACACCGTACACACGATATCTTTCCTCTTTGAAAGTGATTGCATCATACCATATTCTTTCTATACTTACAAGTCGTCTGATAAATCTTATCAGAATTTTAATATTTCGGACAATACTTTCTGCCGATTTGTACGCTATAAGCCTATTTTACATCCGCTTTGGAAAAAATTCTGGCATATCCATAAGACAACGGACGGTCCGTCATATCCGCAAATCGCAAAGGAAAATTCTCTTTTTCCTCCATGCGATTCGGGCAGTCTCTCCTGCCGCACCCCAGACAGATTCCGGCACATTTGGTAAAAGCATCCTTTGTCAGTTCCGCATAAAATACCACACTTTTCTTCGGAATCATGCAGTAAGCTTCATTACAGGTAACGGGCATCTGCAATTCCCACAAAAGTACGGGCAGATTTTCCAACTGCAACCGGTCATTTAATTTTTTTTCCGAGCTTCCGGATTCCCCGGCTACTGATCCTAGAAAATACAATCTCGCCACATGCAGTTCTCTGTGGTCAGCAACCCATTTCGTATAGGCCTGATAGCTTTCTAATAATAATTCACTGGACAGTACTTCGATCATATAACTCTCTGTCAGAAATCCGTTCTGCAAATACTTTTCCTGCAGTTCATCGATCCCTTTTCCCAGAGTAATACCTACAGCCAAAAAAGACTGATCCCTCCCGGGAAAAGTCTCTTGGATTTCTCTGTCCTGCCATCCCGCTTCTGTCTCCAGGCAGGGGATCATCTCACCTGCCAGCCTCTTCAGATTGGGGTATTCTTCCGGATCATAATGATATTTTTCCATCACACTGTGCAGAAATTGTTCGTTCCTGCACAGTGCTGTAATTTCTGAAAAAAAAGTCTGCATGTCCACCTGTTCTCCCGGAATACCGGTGATCTCATGACGCAGGCATATTTTGCCTGCATCCGGTTAATTGTTTTTAATGCGCAGGCATCTGATGGCATTGAGCACAGCCAGTACCATAACTCCTACGTCTGCGAAGATAGCAACCCACATGTTGGCGATACCCAGCGCACCCAGGATCAGGCAGATGGCCTTAACTGCCAGCGCAAATACGATGTTCTCGTAAACGATGCGCAGACATTTCCGGGAAATCCGCATAGCCAGAGCGATCTTGGCAGGATTGTCATCCATCAGAACCACATCCGCTGCCTCAATGGCCGCATCTGAGCCAAGGGCTCCCATGGCGATACCGATATCCGCACGGGAAAGTACCGGTGCATCGTTGATACCGTCACCCACGAATGCCAGTTTTTCCTTCTCGCTCTTGTCCTGCAACAGCTTCTCCACGCAGCTTACCTTGTCTGCGGGAAGCAGTTCACTGTGTACCTCATCCAATTTTAACTCACCGGCCACATGTTCTGCAACTGTTTTGCTGTCACCGGTCAGCATGACGCATTTCTTCACACCGGAATTCTTCAGAGATGCAATGGCTTCCTTCGCACCATCCTTGATCACATCAGAGATCAGGATGTATCCGGCATATTTTCCGTCTACCGCTACATGTACCACTGTACCGACACCGGTATTTTCCGTATAGGACAGATTCAGGCTCTTCATCAGTTTCGCATTACCGGCCGCTACCTGCTTGCCATTTACTTTGGCAGTAACGCCGTGTCCGCTGATTTCTTCCACATCACTGACGTTGGACGCCTCCAGCTCCTTGCCGTAAGAAATCTTCAGGCTCTTGCTGATGGGATGGTTGGAATAGCTCTCCGCATATGCAGCATACTCAAGCAGTTCATCCTCTGTGAAATCCCTGCCGGGGTAAATACCCGTCACATCGAATACACCCTTGGTCAGGGTACCGGTCTTGTCAAATACCACATATTTGGTCTCAGACAGCGCTTCCAGATAATTGGACCCCTTCACCAGAATACCACAGGCACTTGCTGCTCCGATTCCTCCGAAGAAAGAAAGGGGAATGGAAATGACCAGTGCACAAGGGCAGCTGATTACCAGGAAAGTCAGGGCACGAATGATCCACGTGCTCCAGGCTGCCGGATTGCCCATGATCAGGTTGATCACAGGAGGCAGGATGGCCAGTGCCAGAGCACTGTAGCAGACTGCCGGGGTATAATATCTTGCGAACTTCGTAATAAAGTTCTCAGACTTGGACTTCTTCATACTGGAATTCTCTACCAGATCCAGAATCTTGGATACGGTGGATTCTCCAAATTCCTTGGTGGTACGGATCTTAAGTAATCCGGTCAGGTTCACACAGCCGCTGATCACATCCTGATCCACTGTGATCTCTCTGGGGACGCTTTCACCGGTCAGGGCACTGGTATTCAGTGTGGATGTACCTTCCACTACCACACCATCGATAGGAACCTTTTCACCGGGACGTACCACAATCACGGTTCCGATCTCTACATCATCGGGATCTACCTGCTCTAAGCTGCCGTCCTCTGCCTCAATGTTGGCATAATCCGGGCGGATATCCATCAGGGCGCTGATGTTCTGACGGCTCTTGCCCACAGCTACCGCCTGGAACAGTTCACCGATCTGGTAGAACAGCATAACGGCCACGCCTTCGGAATACTCTCCCAGTCCCATGGCACCTACGGTAGCTACCGCCATCAGGAAATTCTCATCAAACACTTCACCGTGCATAATGCCCAGAACGGCTTTTCTGAGAATATCATAGCCGATCACCGCATAGGGAATCAGGTACAGCAGTCCCAGCCAGATCCCTTCCAGAGGTACAAAATGCAAAATAATTAACAGTACTGCCGCCACAATGATGCGGACCAGTACTTTTTTCTGTTTCTTTGTCATAGCTTCCTCTTTTCCGAGAGCATCCTATAAATAGATCTCGCAGTCATCCTCTACTCTCTTGCAGGCTTTTACCACGTTCTCCATAACGGCCTTCTCATCGCTGCCATCGGCAAATTCCACCTTCATCTTCTGGGTCATGAAGCTGACGGTTGCATCGGTAACACCCTCTACCTTCTTCGCTGCATCCTCCATCTTCAGAGCACAAGCTGCACAGTCTACTTCGATCTTGTAAGTTTTCTTCATGGTAATATCCTCCTCTTTCTCCATTCGCATTTTTTGTTTAGTTGCTAATGATTTGCATTTAGTTTTAATATTCATTCATATGAACCACTGTTCATATGTTTATATTACCATATGCCTGGAAAAAGTCAATACTGTTTTTAAATGTTTTGTAAATTGAGAGTTAGTGAAATAATCCCGTAGCCCTTGGCAGGGTATAAGAAACGCGGCACGCTCGTACTTTAGTACGATGCGCTCCTGTCGCAGAGCGTAGCGGTACATAAGCGGTCACAATACGACCGCAATGCGTCCCTTGGGACGCTATGGTACCGACGTCTGCTTACGGCACTGCTTATTCTTATACCCAGCCGGGGCTACTGGTTTTTGAAAGCTTTCCAAAACGCAGAACTCCCGGAGTATGCGGTGCCATGTCGAAGATGTTTGTCGGAGGATGTTGATATTTTCTAGAAAAGTGCTGAAAGACAGGGGGAAAGCGGACACGATGTCCGCGTCAGCCGATTGTCGACATGGATGTCGACTGTAGGCGGCCCCGTCATGACGAGAACCACTCATCACTTTTCGTAGAAAATTCACATCTGGAGACCTTACATCGAGACATGTGTATCGCATGCTCCGGGAGTTCGTGGATTTTGCCAATGTATTTCACTAACTCTCAATTTATTTCTCTTCCACCGGAATCTGCTTCAGATTCTCCACGGGTTCCAGGATCTCATTACTGCGGATGTCGATGATGGGGCCGCCGGTTCCTTCAATGTACTCTCTGGTAATGGTAACCCTTCCGATGTTATCATCCTTCGGGATCTCATACATGATATCCAGCATGAAGTCCTCGATGATGGAGCGCAGGGCTCTGGCACCGGTATCACGCTTCATTGCCTTCTCGGCAATGGCATCCAGGGCATCGTCTGTGAACTCCAGTTTTACCTCATCCAGCTCCAACAGCTTCTGGTACTGCTTAAGAATCGCATTCTTCGGCTCTTTCAGGATCTTCACCAACATATCCTTTGACAATCCCTGTAAAGTACAAATGATCGGCAGACGACCGATAAATTCCGGAATCATACCAAACTTGCGGATATCTTCCACAGTAACCTTGGATAAAATATCGGTATCTTTATCGTATTTATCCTTCAGTTCCGAGTTGAAACCGATGGATGCGGTCTTGGTCAGGCGCTCCTTGATGATCTCGTCCAGATCAGGGAACGCACCACCGCAGATAAACAGAATGTTACGGGTGTTCACCGTTGCCAGAGGTACCATGGCATTTTTGCTGTTGGCACCTACCGGCACCTCCACTTCCGCACCTTCCAGAAGCTTCAACATACCCTGCTGTACACTCTCTCCGCTGACATCCCGGGAGTTGGTGTTTTTCTTCTTGGCGATCTTGTCGATCTCATCGATGAAGATGATACCTTTTTCCGCCTTTTCTACGTCATTGCCCGCCGCTGCCAGCAATTTGGATACCACGCTCTCGATATCATCACCGATATAACCGGCCTCAGTCAGAGAGGTGGCATCAGCAATAGCCAGAGGCACATCCAGAAGTTTTGCCAGTGTCTTTACCAGATAGGTCTTACCGGAACCGGTGGGGCCGATCATGAGGATGTTGGACTTTTCGATCTCAATCTCATCCATAGTGTCAGTGGCCACTCTCTTGTAATGGTTGTATACTGCTACAGAGATGACCTTCTTGGCTTTTTCCTGTCCTACCACGTATTCATCCAGACTGGCCTTGATCTTATGAGGTGCCGGAATGTCCTTGATATTGAATACCGGTTTGGGACCTTCCGCCTTCTTTTTCTTCTTGAGTTTCTGCTTGTTGGGAATACCGCCGTCTCCCTGAAGATCCGCCAGATTCACAAAACTGATGTTGGGGAATCCGTTCTGTCCGTTAAACTGGTTGAAATCATTGGGATTGTTCAACATTCCCTGATAATCGAACTGGCTCACAGTCTCCATGGTCTTGTGCATGCAATCATCGCAGATGCAGATATGGTTGGGCAGCTTGAACATTCTGCCGGCTTTGCTCTCCGGTCTGCGGCAGATAAAGCAGACATCTTCGTATTCGCTGCTGTCCTTTTTGTCCTCTGACTTTTTTTCGGTGGAATTTTCTTTTGCAGTATCCGCCACCTGTGTGTTTCCATTATTTTTTTCGTTATCCTGAGTTTCACTCACATCGGTCTCTGTTTTTTCCTCCTCAGGGATCACTTCTCTATAATCATCATTATAATTATCTGTCATGTTATTCTCCTCTTTGTTTCCTACCACTATTCCGCAGTGTATCTCGGTAACACTTCGTGTTCCCTCGATATCCGGGCTTCGCCCTATCATCCCCGGCTCCAAAGCATCTTCGCAGTGTATCTCGGCAACACTTCGTGTTCCCTCGATATCCGGGCTTCGCCCTATCATCCCCGGCCATTATGCAATAATGCCTGCAAGCAGTCATATTGCATAATACCCGTGTCTGACACTTCTCATTGCCTACGCTTATTATACTCAATGAAGTAGCGGGGCACAAGTTAAGTTTTTCTAAACCATTTATAACTATTCATATTTTGGTAAATATTACAAGACCCGGGCAAAACCATATGTCTCGCCCGGGTCTCTTTCCATTTCCTTTTATTTACCTGTTATTTCTTTTTTTCTGGCTTGCAGGTCTGCTGCCCAGTGTCAGATTCAGCTCGATGGATACATATTCACCGTTCTGAGGTCTCTGTACCGTTACGGTTACGGAATCACCGGCCGCATAATACTGTAACGTTTTCTGCAGATCAGAGTAGGAAGAGATACTGCTGCCGTCAAATTTGGTAATGATATCACCTTTCATGATACCGGCATTGGCTGCTGCGCTGCCTTCCTCTACAGATACTACATAGATACCTTCCGGCATGTTGTACATCTGGGAGATCTGGGAAGTTACTTCCTGCAGGGAGATGCCGATGTAACCGACTTCATCCTCAGCTACCTTGGTTCTGGTCTGACGCTCCATCAGATCTGCAATGATAGGACTTGCCGAAGTAATCGGGATAGCATATCCCATACCTTCTACGGCAGTACCACCGATCTTGTTGGAGTTGATACCGATAACCTCACCATTCATGTTCAGCAGTGCACCGCCGGAGTTACCGGGGTTGATGGCTGCGTTGGTCTGGATGAAAGTACCGGTAGAGCCGTTCTCCAGACCGGTAGAGCCGTTCTCCAGAGTGATCTCACGATTCAGGGCACTTACAATACCGTTGGTAACAGACTGACCATAGCCAAGGGCATTACCGATAGCGATGACCGGCTCACCAAGCTTCAGATCATCACTGCTGCCAAGTGTTGCTACTGTAATAGCATTCTTGGTATCATCACTCAGATCATTTAAAGATACTGCGATCACTGCCAGATCCATGTCGGAATCCAGTCCTTTGACCTGTGCCTGTGCTTCACTGCCATCGATAAAAGTAACGGTCAGAGTATCTGCACTCTCTACTACATGATTATTGGATACGATCAGCAGTTCATCATCGGTCTTACCTACAATGATACCGGAACCACTGGCTGCTTCTTCCTGTGTGTACTGCTGTCCGAAGACATTGGCTGTCTCGGTAAAGTTATTTACGATGGATACCATGGCAGGCATTACTTTTTCTACCACATTGGATACATCGGACTCTACATAAGTAACATTGGTAGCCAGCTGTGCACTCTGGGTACTTTCTGTCGTTGCCTCAGAAGCGATCTCATCTACCACTGCGGTATCTGTGCTGGTCGTAAACATCCCGGTTCCCTGCTGTACTGCATAGAAACCGATTCCTGCGAACAGTCCGAAGAACAATCCCAGGCTGACACTTACCATTGCCTTCCGGAAGTAACCGCCATGTTTTTGGGTTTTCTTAGGCTCCGTATTGTTGCTGCCTGTGGTTCCGCCCATCTGATAAGTGGTGTAACCATTCGTGCTTCCTGCTGCACTCTGGGTAGTACTATGATTTTCATAGCCATAACTGTTTTCTGTTCTTGTCTCATTCAGATCTGCTCCACTGAATGTACCGGTTGTATTTTCATTGCCGGTTCCGTAACCGGAAAAATTATCATTCTCGTACATATTGCTTCCTCCTATCCTGTTGCAAGTGAGAAACTCTTTTTACCATTACCTGTTTCATTTCTTCCTCTCACCTTATGAACACAGTATATCCGTCAATTGTGTCCGAATTGTGATAACTTTCTGAAGCAATTATGAATCCTGAAAAAACAGAGAGTCTGTTCTGCCTGCAAGCAGTCTCTCTATGGGTAAGTTATTACACTCTACTCAACAGTAACGGATTTTGCCAGGTTTCTGGGTTTATCCACGTCACAGCCGCGTCCCACTGCCACATAGTAGGAGAACAACTGCAAAGGAATGATTGCCAGAGAATTGGTAAAGTACGGATTGGTCTCGGGGATGTATATTACATAATCCGACGCTTTCTCAATGGCCTTGTTGCCTTCAATGGTGACTGCCATAACAAAGGCTCCTCTTGCTTTTACTTCTACCATATTACTGATGGTCTTCTGGAACAGATCCGGCTGGGTTGCCAAAGCCACTACCAGCGTACCATCTTCGATCAGAGAAATCGTACCATGCTTCAGTTCTCCGGCTGCATAAGCCTCGGAATGAATATAGGAGATCTCCTTCAGTTTCAAGGATCCTTCCAGTGAAATCGCGTAATCAATACCGCGTCCGATGAAGAAGATATCTCTTGCTCCCACGTAACGGTTGGCAAAATGCTGGATCTTCTCCTTCTGTCCCAGAAGCAGTTCGATCTGATCCGGCAGGCATCTTAAATCTGTCAGCATACCGGCGAACTTCTCCTGATCAATAGTACCACGTACCCTGGCGAATTTCATAGCCAACATGTAAAGTGCAGTTAGCTGTGCACTGTAAGCCTTGGTGGTAGCCACTGCGATCTCGGGACCTGCCCAGGTATACATAACACTGTCTGCCTCTCTGGCAATGGAGCTTCCCACCACATTGACAATGCCCAGTACCTTGAAGCCCCTTTCCCTGGACTCTCTCAGTGCTGCCAGAGTATCTGCCGTCTCACCGGACTGGCTGATGACAATGACCATATTACCCTTCTGAAGAATCGGATCACGATAACGGAATTCACTGGCCACATCCACTTCTACCGGGATTCTTGCCAGACCCTCGATCACATATTTTGCGGTAACTCCGGTATGATATGCGGAGCCGCAGGCCACAATATGGATCTTCGTAATCTCTTTGATCTCTTCATCACTCATGTTCAACTCTTCGATCACAATATCATTATCCTTGATTCTCGGAGAGATGGTATCGTTGATGGTCTTCGGCTGCTCATAGATCTCTTTCAGCATGAAGTGCTCATATCCAGCCTTTTCTGCCGCATTGGCATCCCAGTCAATGGTCACCGGCTGCTTCTCGATCTCTTCCTCATCCACGGAGAAGAAACGCAGACTACCCTGCTGTAATTCCACAACTTCCTGATTGTCTACATAATATACGGTTCTGGTATATTTCAATATCGCAGGAACATCGGAAGCGATAAAGCTGCCGTTGTCGCTCTTTCCTACGATCAGCGGGCTGTCCTTGCGGGCTGCAAAAATCTTATCCGGCTGATCTGCAAACATGATCCCCAGCGCATAAGAGCCTTCCACACGATGAAGCACCTTCGTGATGGCTTCCAGAGGATTTCCCTTGTAATAATAGTCTAACAGATGTGCCAATACCTCGGTATCAGTCTCGGATACGAACTGATACCCCTTATCCTGCATCTTTTTCTTCAGGGGAATATAGTTCTCGATAATGCCGTTGTGTACCACGGCAATGGTTCCCGCATTGTTCATATGCGGATGGGAATTGATATCGCTGGGAGCTCCGTGAGTTGCCCAACGGGTATGTCCGATACCGGAGGTTCCTTTCATATTCTCTCCGCCGTGGGTCAGGTTCTCCAGAACCTTAAGTCTTCCCACTGCTTTTCTGGTGTTGATCTTCTCACCGTCAAAAATCGCCATACCTGCGGAATCATATCCACGGTATTCCAACTTGGACAGACCGTCCAGAATGATCGGTGCTGCCTGTTCTGTTCCAATATAACCTACAATACCACACATAGTCATACATCCTTTCTGTTCTGTTTCCAGTATTCCTTGTTGGAAGTAAAAGCAAGTACCCATTTTTTCGGGAGCCTGCGATAGTTCTTTCCCAGTAAATAACCTGCATATTTACAGGCGCATTGCATATAAAAATGGGGCAATCCGGCAGACATATGGTTGCTGCGCAAATATACCGTCACATCTTTCACCATTCGTTTTCCCTCGGACTCCGAAGGATATGCTGCAAAAATCTCGGGATGCTCTGCCTGCGATACTCCCAGGTCAAAGTTTCTGTGGAACTGCTGCCCGTTGGTATAATTATGAGAATGCACCACCTGCGCATCCGCCGCATAAGCCACAGAGTATCCTGCTTCCACCGCCTTTGCCGCATAGATCATATCTTCATTAAATATCGTATGTCTGACGAACCCGCCCAGTTCCTCATAGATCTCCCGGCGATAGGCCGCACAGACATTGGAGCAGAAAAAGGTCTTGATCCCCAGGCTGTCCAGGTCTGCTGCCGATTTGATCCGGGACTTTGCCGGATAGTTAAATTCTCTGGTATAGCTCTCCACCGGTGTCGAATCCTCTCGGGGCAGCTGTCTCGCATAGGCCACCGCCACTTCCCCCTGCAGGGGTTCCACCAGTTTTTCGATCAGCCTGTCATCTTTCGGCATGGCATCCTGTGTCATCATCACGAAGACATCCGCAGAAGACTTTTTTACTCCCATCCGTCTCGTACCGCCATGATCGAACTCTCTTTTGGATACATGGTATATCTTGATATTCTGATAGGTTTCCAGAAATCTGATTCCGTAGATCAGCTGTTCAAAATATTTTTCTTCCGTATTCAGAAGAATCACCTGATGTACCGGTACGCTCTGACTGCCCAGTTTATCCAATAATGTAAATAATTCTTTTCCCGGCTTATACAGGGGAATGATCACATCTATCTCCATGTCAGAGTGCTCCTCACTTTTCCAATCTCTGGTTCATTATACTTTAACTCTTATTGCGGCACAAGCCTTTTCCTACTGTCCAAGAGGATTATAACCTTCTGGGTAATGCACAAGGGAGCCCCGGCAGATTCCGGAAGACTCCCTTGTATTCCTGTTGCTTTACTCTATACACTGTTTCTTACTTATTCATATAAGGTGATGTGTCAGATTCAATCTTATTGCTGTATTCCTTCACGTTGCTGGTTACGGAATAGTTGGCATCATCAAACAGGAACTGATGCAGCCATACTACATTGCTTTCGAGATTTACCGGAATAACACAGCTTCCCTTTGCACCGATATTGCCGGTGTCACGCATGGTCTCTTCGGGGAAACCTCCTTCGTCCACTATGCGATAATTTGAAATATTGCCCAGCAGATCCAGGATGTCCTTGGAATCCAGACTGGTGTAAATGTCGTCGATGGCACTGTTGAATACCTTGGACAATGTTGCATAATCTGCTTTCTTTGCCTGATCTTCGATTGCCTGAATAACTTCACGCTGACGGGCAGCACGCTTAAAGTCGTTACCAGCGGTATAACGGATACGGCAGTAAGCAGTAGCCTGCAGACCATTCAACAGCTGCATACCGGTCTCAGTTACCGGTGTATAATCGCATTTCAAAACTTCTGCAATACCGATCTGATAGTTGTTGATATGCTTGATCTCCTCAGAGTCCACATCAATATAGATACCGCCCAGACCGTCGATCACTTCGCTCAGTCCTTTATAGCCTACGGTCACAAAGTTCGTAATATCCATATCCAGATTCATGTTCAGCATCTTAACCGCCTGCTCTGCTCCGCCATAGGAATAAGCGGCATTGCATTTCTGGTAGGAATCCGTACCGATATTCAGGTACGTATCACGATATACGCTGACCAGTTTGATATCACCGGTATCCATGTTGATGCTGGCGATCATGATACTATCGCTTCGGCTGCCCTTGTACAACAGGCTTTCCTTGGTGGCATCCACACCGAACAGGGCAATGTTCATATAGCCCTTCATAGTTTCATCCTGCTGCACCTCTTCGGGAATCTGAAGTTCTTCTGTCTCCAGAACGGTTACCTTGGGGCCCTCATTGCTGGTATGAGTCATTACCAGATACAATAATGCTACCATGAACAGGATCACTACGATCTCTATGCCAAAGATGATAACCTTTTTTCTCTTCTTGGCTGCACGCTGTTTGGCAGACATTCTCTTCTGTCCGTTCGCAGCTCCGGTTCTCTGTCCACTGCCGGCAGGTCTCTGACCGCTTCCGGCGGGTCTCTGTCCTGTAGGTCTCTGTGCGCTTCCGGAAGGTTTTCTTCCGCTTCCGGCAGGTCTCTGACCATTGCCGCCATTGTTGTTAGAATTTGTTGCCATCTTGTCTTCTCCTTGTACTAATAAGCATTTTTATTGATAAATCCTGTAAAGAACGTCATAAGAATGATCTTGATATCAAATCCAATGGTCCAGTTCTCAATATAGTAAATATCATATTCGATTCTCTTCTTGATGGAGGAATCACCGCGCAAGCCATTCACCTGTGCCCATCCGGTCAGTCCCGGCCGTACCTGATGTTTTACCATGTAACGGGGAATCTCTTCCTTGAACTTTTCCACAAACTGCGGTCTTTCCGGTCTGGGACCGACCAGACTCATATCTCCTTTTAAGATATTGAACAGCTGGGGAAGTTCATCGATACTGGTACGTCTGAGAATCTTACCGATACCGGTGACTCTGGGGTCATTGCGTACCGTCCAGCCCTTTTTCTCTTCCGCCGCCGTCTGCATTGCCATGCTGCGGAATTTGTACATATAAAACGGCTTATTATGAAGTCCTACCCGTTCCTGCTTAAAGATCACCGGTCCCGGGCTGGACAGCTTTACCAGAATTGCTGATATGAGCATGATCGGTGAGGTAATAATGATACCGAAAATGGAACCAACGATATCCATTGCCCGCTTGATCACCATATTGCCTGTATTCGTCAACGGTACATACCGGATATTGATCACCGGTAACCCCATCAGATCCTCCGTATAGGGTCTGCTGGGGATCAGACTGCTGTAATCCGGAATGAATTTGGTGTGCACCCCGGATTTCTCACAGATATCCACCACACCTTCCAGATAATCATAATCCTTCAGGGAAAGTGTGATTGCGATTTCATCCAGCTTGTTCTCCGGAAGGATGTATTCCAGATTACCAAGCGTTCCCAGTACTTTCACTCCCTTATAGGTCGTGCCGCCCGGGATGTGCTCATCCAGAATACCACACACTACATATCCCCATTGGGGATTGCTGAGGATTCTGTCAATATATTCCTCCGCCGCCCGGGAATAACCTACCAGCAAAATATGCTTCAGATTGTATCCTTTTTTCCGTATGGAACGCAATGCCTTGCGCATGATGATACGGAATACGGAAGTCAGAAAAACATTCAGGACATAAAAAATTGCCATGACGGATCGTGAAAAATTGATCTCACGGATGATCATATACAAAATAATGATCAAAGCCGCCAGGCCAATGGTATTCGCCTGCAGGATACTGTATATCTCATGTCTGCGGCGAACCGTACGCTTCGGGGAATACACACTGCACCGGTAATACAGGAACATATAACCGGGTACAATAAAGGGAAGCAGCATATAATAATCCTGCACCGGCAGGACACCGATCCCCGGACCGTCATTTAAGATATAAAATTTGATATAATAGGCAAGGACAAAAGATACTGCCGTGATCAGCGCATCTATTATCACAAGAAGCCTGTTAAAGACTTTCTGGTTGTCTTTTATCATACGGGTCACCCAATCTTTAAGTCCGAAAAGCTTCTTTTCAACGATTTCATTCTACAATAACGGTGGTTTTTTCTCAACTTAAGAATTTATGAAGCAATTTCTTAAGATTTCATAAGAATTCGAAAAACATTCAGGTATAATTGCCACTGAATCTTCACATAATTCCATAGATGGCTCCATTGAAAGTGCACCTTTGCCTGCTTTCCCACAGGACCCACGGTACGTTTCCACCCTTCGGCCAATCCCTTTAAATATAGTTTTCCCATTCTCTTCTTACAAAAAAACAGAAATTTTATGCCAAATCCAAGCAAAAAGAACGGCAGATTCAGGATCCACTGTAGTAGCGGCATATTTTTGCCGATGACATAGATATTATTGGAAGAAGAAAGTTCCGTTTTCCGGGAATTGTAGCGGGATCCCGTAGAAGCACTGCCGTAATGCAGAACGGATGCCGTCGGCTCGTACCGGTTCTCATAGCCGTAGATCCGGGCACGGTAACCGATATCCAGATCTTCCAGATAAGCAAAATGCGCTTCGTCAAAATAGCCGATCTCCTCAAATACCTGACGTCTGTAAATTGCCGCTCCGCCACAGGCTGAGAATATGCTGACATTCTTGTCATAATCCACAGCAGGCCGGCCTTTTCCCCGGGAATATGCCCATCCCAGAACGCAGTAGCGGTCTCCCGCATCATCCAGCAGCTCTGGCTTATCCCACATAAGCATTTTGGCGCTGACGGAAAAGATCTTTTCATCCTTCCGAATGGCATCATACAGTCCTTTCACAAATCCAGCTTCTACTCTGGTATCGTTGTTCAACAGGATCACATAGGGGCTTCGTGCCTCCCGGATTCCCAGATTCACCGCATGACAGAAGCCGGTGTTCTCCGGCAGGGCGATCAGACGCACCTGCGGTTTTCCCCCCTCTTCTGCCGGTGCCTCTTTTTTGCGACACCATTCGCTGTCCAGATATTCCACGCTCCCGTCAGCAGAACCATTGTCTATGATCAGCACTTCATATTCCGGTGCATTTTCCTGTCCCTGACACAGGGAAGCCATGCATTCCGGTAAATATTTCATTCCGTTGTAATTGGGTATAACGACGGTTACTTCCTTCATAGTCTCTCCCATTTCTCCGGATACTCCGGCAGATACAGCAGTCTTCCCCGTTTTCGTAATGCTTCCGATAATTGCAGACTTAAAAGCCGGATATCTGCCCCGGCAGGCAGTGTGGAGCTGTCAAATACCGGCTGTTGTTCCGGACCTCTTACTACTTCCGTATAAGGCACTCCCACGATTTTTTCAAACAATTCCCTGTCAGCTGACCGGATCCTGATGCAGCGAAGGTCTAACGCTTCTGCATCCTGGGACAGCTCCGCCCGATGAAGATAACCACCATAGTCCTTCGGCAGTCCCTCATAGAACACCTTTCCGTCCGCAGTCATTCTGCCGCCGGCGATCCTGCCGCGGTTTTTCCCAGACAGCACTCTGCCACCTACGGCAGCCACATCCGGTCTCTCCTGTAATACCTCTGTATATTGTAACCGATAAAATCCTACATGTCTGGTCTCCTCTGCCTTTGCCGGGATCCCACGCTCTGCCGCATGATCCTGCAGTGCACGCAGACCCGCTTCGTAAGCATATTTCTTGCTGTGGGGATTGGCTGCTGTAGATGCTTCATGGCATCTCCAGTGATACAGCACTCTGGGAATATGAAGAATTCTCTCCTCCCCGGAGCGGCCATCTGCAGCCAGCACCTCTGACACTGCCCGCAGCACCAGATCATAGTCCTGGGCACCGTCGCATTCTGGCCGGAAGGCCAGTTTCTTCATCAGATCTGCATCCATCACCAGAAAATGGCAGATATAGTTATTACTCAGGATTAAATCGTAATTAAAGTCTTCTTTATGGTTGGGATCGTAATATTTTGTCTCATCCCCGTTGCATTTGTCTTCATCCGAATAAGCGAATGCAACTCTGACACCTCTGTCATTTGCTTTGGTAATAGCATCTGCCATCTCATACAGAGCATCCGGTGTCAATACATCATCATGATCCAGCAGGCCGATATATTCTCCCCTTGCATAGGGTAATGCCTGATTGGTATTCGCCGCAATTCCGGCATTTTCCGTAAGGTGTATATAGTGGATCCTTGCATCCGCTGCAATAGTTTCCGCATTTTCCAGGAGCCGTTCTGTCAGGAATCCCTGATTTGTCAACGTCTCCTCCACACTGTGATCCTCTGTGGCATCCGCCAGAATCAGTTCCCAGTGAGGATAGCTCTGTTGCATAACGCTTGTTATCATTCTGTTCAGATAGATTTCCGGGGTACGATACAACGGCACTACAATGCTGAGTGTAACCGGATTATCCCATTTTCTGCAACTTTGCCTTTCCAGTTCCTCTTCCGGACAGGGCACATAAAAATAGCGGTCTGTCTCTGTCAGGCGTTCCCTTACAGAGATCCAGGTTTCCCTCAGGCCGTTGCGTTGCAAATAATATAGAGTTTTCTTAAGGTTTGCTATGTTCAGCTTTGCCACGGATACCTCCACTTTTATAAAAGAGCAAATCGCCCTTCCCGGGCGATTCGCTCTTAAAAATAACATTAACTATTCAGAACCCCATTCGCAAAATCGCTCTTCCAGAGCTTTCCTGAATAACATACTTGCATGCTATTTGCTCATGGTGGTTACAGTACAGCCTTTACATCCTCGGTCAGCTTCTCTACCTTGGCCTGTGCATCCTCTATGCTGTTACCTTTAACACCCATGTAGAACTTGATCTTGGGCTCGGTTCCGGAAGGACGGGCGCAGCACCATGCATTGTCGGGAAGCTCAAAATACAGGACATTAGACTTGGGAAGTCCGGTAGTGGTCTTCTCGCCGCTCTCCATGTCGATGACTACATCGTTCAGATAGTCACGGAATTTCTCCACTTTCAGGTCACCGAATGCCTTGGGCGGATTCTTACGAAGCTTATCCATGATCTCGGCGATCTGTCTTGCACCGTCGATACCCTTCATGGTAATGGTGTACTGGGTCTCCTTGAAGTAACCGTATTTCTCATACATGGATACCATCATATCCCACAGAGTCATGTTGTGCTTCTTGCAGTAAGCCGCCACTTCACACAGACACATAACTGCTACAACTGCATCCTTATCTCTTGCATGAGTACCTGCCAGACAGCCGTAGCTCTCTTCCAGACCGAATACATAATTGTTGCTGCCGGTCTGCTCGAAGAACTTGATCTGCTCACCGATGAACTTGAAGCCGGTCAGTACTTCGATCAACTTTACACCATAAGCTTCGGTGATGGGCTTGGTCATATTGGTGGTAACGATGGTGGTTACCAGTGCGGGATTCTCGGGCATAGCGCCGGTAGCAGTCTTCTCTCTCAGGATATATTCTGCGATCAGCATACCGGACATGTTACCGGTAAATGCCACATACTCGCCGGTCTTGGTATCCTTGGCATACACACCCAGACGGTCTGCATCGGGATCGGTTGCCAGAACGATGTCCGCATCCTTCTCCTTGGCCAGACGCAGTGCGTATGTAAATGCCTTGGGATCCTCAGGGTTCGGGTAATCCAGTGTGGTGAAGTTTGGATCCGGATTCTCCTGTTCGGGAACTACATAGACGTGCTTAAATCCCAGCTCGGACAGGATACGTCTTACCGGCTTGTTACCGGTACCGCATAACGGAGTATATACGATCTTGATGTCATCAGCCATTTCCTGAATAACATCGGGATGAATGATCTGCTTCTTCAGCTCAGCCATGTACTTGTCATCGATCTCTTTACCGATCACCTGATAGAGGCCTGCTTTTTCCGCATCTTCTCTGCTCATGGTCTTCACGGTATGATAATCCTTGATGGCCTGTACTTCGGTGATGATGTCCTTATCGATAGGAGCGGTTACCTGTGCGCCGTCCTCCCAGTATACTTTGTAGCCGTTGTACTCAGGAGGGTTGTGGCTTGCGGTCACTACGATACCTGCGGTACATCCCAGCGTACGAAGGGCAAAGGACAGTTCCGGGGTAGGCCTTAAAGATTCAAAAATGTATGCCTTGATGCCATTGGCTGCCAGACATCTTGCTGCCTCATCGGAAAACTCGGGAGACATGCGGCGGGAGTCAAATGCGATAGCCACACCCTTGCTCTGGGTGCCGCGCTTAATGATATAATTAGCAAGACCCTGAGTTGCCTTACGAACGGTATATACGTTCATGCGGTTGGTTCCTGCACCGATCACGCCACGTAAACCGCCGGTACCGAATTCCAGTTCCTTGTAAAAACGATCTTCCACTTCTGCCTCGTTGTTGCGGATTGCCAGAAGTTCATCCTTGGTCTTCTGGTCAAAATAATCATCATTCAACCAGAAATTCAGTTCGTCCATATAACTCATTTTCCTATCCTCCTGTTTTATCGCTATCTTTATCTTTCTTCAGTAAACGCTCTCCGCCATTATTTTACCATAGATTACCTTTACTGAAAAGAGCAATTTAACGTCCGCTAACCGGATCTCTCAGCGCGTAGTCACTGCGATCCAGAGAGAAATTCGGGTTGTAATAGGGGTCTCCTGCTTCCAGCTCTGCCTTCCATTTTTCACGGAAATGCTCGGATTCTTTGTTGTAACGCTCCGCCTTCTCTCCCTGATCATCCAGACCTCTGGAAATAGATTCATAATGATACAGTTCCGCAAAAGGGGTCCATACATTCAGCAGTCCCAGTTTGCGCAGTTTCAGGCAGAAATCCACGTCATTCAGAGAGATCACAAAGCTCTCGTCCAGTCCTCCCACCTGCTCATACAGACTCTTTTTCACCAACAGACATGCTCCGGTCACTGCCGTGGCATTCTGGGTATAACACAGGCGTCCCATGTAGCCGAGGTTCTGTACCGGAATACGATAATGGGTATGTCCTGCGGTGCGATGTGCCCCCAGTCCGATGACTACACCGGCATGCTGGATCGTCTTGTCCGCATAATACAGCTTTGCACCTACGGCACCCACATCTTCCCGCTGTGCATACATCAGCATCTCTTCCATCCAGTTGGCAGTGATCACTTCCGTATCATTGTTCAGCAAAAGGATATAATCTCCGGTGGCATAGGATACTCCCAGATTATTTACAGCAGAATAATTAAAGTCACCATGATAGGTCACCACAGAGATCCGGCCGTCCTCGCTGTGCAGAATCCCGCCGTCATGACCGCAGACGGTATGCAGCTTGCATCTTTCTGCGTAGGAATCATTGCCGGACAATCCCAGCAGCTGGGAATAGTAATCCCGGATTTCCGGTGTGGTGCTGTTGTTCTCCACCACGATGATCTCGTAGTTGCTCCAGGTGCTGTTCTTCTGAATAGAAGTAATACATCTCTTCAGATCTTCCACGTGATCCTTGTTGGCGATCACGATGGAGATCTTCGGATCTCCCAGAATCTGATAGCGGATCCGGAAAATTGTGGCACAGGCTCTGGTACTGGTGATCTGAAAATGTTTGAATCCATGCTTTTTCAGATGATCCGCCACGGCACCCTTTGCCGCCTCGATGGCATAGGGCTTTGCGTCAATACTGGCGGCGGTACTGCCCGCATGGCTTCTCCAGTAATACATCAGTCTGGGCACATGTACGATCTTTTGTGCTCTGTCCGTCAGACGCAGGATCATATCGTGGTCCTGCGCACCGTCAAAAGCCGTACGGAACAGTTCCTCGCCTTCCAGAAGTTTTCTGGAAAAGACGCTGAAATGACAGATATAATTGTTGGCCCGCAGATTATCAGGTGCATAATCCGGCTTAAAATGCATGGTCAGCATTTTATTAATATTGTCCTCCTGGAAGGTGGTCTCATCACAGTACAGATAATCCGCACCCTGTTCATTGATTTCCTTGACATAGGCATACAATACGGAAGGATGCAGAATGTCATCCTGATCGAACAGCCCGATATAGTCTCCGGTGGCCAGCTTGTAACACTCATTGGTGTTGTAGGAAATACCTCCGTTATGGTCCAGGTGCTTATATACAATACGGCCATCTGATTTCGCCGCGTACTCCTTGCAGAGTTCTTCGATGTAAGCATGTTCCGCATCGGAACCGTCCGCCAGACACAGTTCCCAGTTCTGATAGGTCTGGTTCATGACGCAGTCCAGCATCTGTATCTGGAACTCTCTCTTGTTATTCCACAACGGCACGAGAATACTGATCTTCGGCATATAGGGGAATACCGTTTCTTCCTCTTTCTTCCTCTGCTCCGCATCGGGAAAGCTTCCGGTACCGTAGGATTCCATCAGGCTCTTCTGGTGACTCTTGTTACGGATCTTCCGCAGAATATCTTTGGGACCACCGCAATGAGACAGCCGTTCCTTCTGTCTCTGGGCAAAATGGATCACACTTCTGGCAGGTCCTGTAGCCTTCCAGAATTTATTTTTCTTGATTCGGTCCAGTTTGAACTGCAGATCTTCCTTCTCCGATTCCAGTACTACGATCTTGTCCGCCAGATCCGCACATTTTTCATGCTCTCTCTCGTAGGCTTCCTTATAATTGATCTCGGTGTTGCTCTCTGACATATGTCTCCTCCGTGATGCTTTCACCGCATTTTAGCGGATCATGCATCTGTTTTATTCTTTTGCTGCCGGAAGCTCTACGGTCAGATATTTTCCCGTAGTATTCCAAAGTTTCAGCTTGCTGACACGATTCACCACAAGAACAGCGATCGTATAGTTTCCCGCCGGCAGTTGTTCTCCTTCTCTGAGGACACAAAAGCCGCCCAATGCCACATTTTTCTGATCCGGAAGATTTTCCTCCAGTTCCTGTCGGTAGGCAGGCATCAACTGCATGGACCACACATCCTGTTCTTCTGTTTCCCCACAGGGAATCAGCAACAGATGTTTTTCATAGCAGGCATTATCGTCTCCCAGAATTACACTGTATCCCTGGATCCGCTCCGGTCCCGCTGTCTCTACTCTGGCCATCAGGCAGTTATCCCTGCGGATCTTCTGTAATTCCTCTCCGCCAGGAAGTCCCCTTTTCCAGAAAGGCTCCTGTAAAACATTCCGATCTGTCAGATATGCCGGAACCACACGGCTGTCCAGTCCCTCCCGGTTCAGCCCCTTCGGGTAAAAAGGATCCTCTCCCCGGAACTGTGGATGCATCTGGTAGAGCAGTTCTCTCTCCTGTACCAGACGCTGCATTTTCTCAGGACTTTCATCGCTTCCCCGGCTGAGAGATTCATGGTGATATGCAAAGCGGTCGTTCCACACCACATTGTAGTATCCCATTTCCAGAAGCCGGAAGCCCAGTTCCACATCATTATAGGCTACCCGCAACACTTCCCGGAATCCTCCGGCCTCCCGGAACACCTCTGTCCGGATCAGGAGACAGGCTCCCGTCACGGCCACACAATCCTGTGTAAAACGGTTCCGTCCAAAATAGTAGCTTCTGTCATCCTCCATAAATTGTAGCTTATGCACCGGTCCCACCGGCAGATTGACAATGCCGTCATGCTGGATCTTCACGGAATCCGGATAATAAAGTTTCAGTCCCACACTGCCCACATAAGGCTGCAAGGCTCTGGACACCATTTTATCCAGCCAGTCATTCTCACATAATTCAATATCATCATTTAAGAACAGCAGCAGCTTGCCATCTGCCAGTTCTGCGCCACGATTACACATGGTGGAAAAATTGAACTCCGCAGGCTCATATACATACCGGATCGGTGTTCCGGCTGTCCGGATTTCTTCCACCAGCTGTTCTGTTTTTTTCCTGTTTTCCTCGTTACTTCCGTTATCTATCAGCAGGATTTCCACCGGAACACTGCCCTCCGGGCGTTGCGTCAGCGACCGCAGACATTTTCCCAGTACGGAAGGATTATCTTTGGAAGGAATGATCACAGAGACCCTAAGCTCTCTGGCGAACAGTTCTCTGGCTTCCTCTGCCGCTTTGGCCGCCAGTTCCACGGACAGTTTTGCGGATTCCGCTGCCGTCCGGTACTCTTCCCAGGGGTTCTGCTCATCTTCCGCTTTCTCCCGGCTGGTTTCTGCCGGTCCCTGCAGTCCGATTCCCGCAGTACCAAAAGTGCCGTGAAACAGCACTTCTTCCAGATGTCCAATGGTATGACAGCCTCTCTCAAATCCACCGGCCGCCAGAAACAGCCGGTCCATCAGGGGACGGATCTCTTCCGCTTTCGAAAATACTATTTCCCTGCCGGTGCTCTCTCCTTCTGTCACAGCCCCGGGCTCCCCCAGTTTCTGCAACAGTCTGCTCCGCACTGCCACGACGCTTCCCACATAGAAGAAAGCCCGGTAGGTATCCGGAGCCCAGCAAGGCTTAAACCAGGGGATCACACGCTCTCCGTTCTCTGACAGCAGATCTTCATCTCCATAGACGATCTCTGCCTCCGGATGCTTCACAAAATACGCATTGATCCGCTCCACAGCATTTTCCGCCAGCTGTCCTTTCTGCTGCCTGTAGATCACGAATTCCGCAAGACCGGCTCTTTCCCCGATCTCTGTGACCACTGTTTCCGCAATCTTTTTTTCCTGCTCCGCAGCCCATTGCGCGTAGGTCACCCGCAGCTTTGCCAGTTCTGCTTCATACTTTTTATCCTGTTGTCTGACAAGCATCTGCTTTACTGACGTCCGAATGCTCAAGTTTCCTGTCTCCTTAGAAAAATTTTTTCACCGCTCCCACCATGTCACTTGCCACAGCAAGGGGAATCTGCACGATCTCCATTTTCACAGTCAGGATGTTCTCTGCCTTTCTGTCCAATGCATCCACACGGATCGTCAGATTCGGATCCTCCGTGGGAAATACCACGCTGGGATGCTCCGCACCGTCTGCGGACTTTAAGATTTTTCCATTGGTGGTAACGATCTTTTTGTCCTGCACAGGAACCGGCTGTCCGTTCATGGTAAGCTCCCGGATTTTACACACGCAGGCGCACATGGCCGGATCCAGCCGTAAATAATGGACATTTCCATCGAAATTCACCGTAAATTCCGCCTGTTTTTCCTCTGCATAGACGTTCTCCGGGAAATAGGAATTTTCTTCGGAAAATCCCTGTCCCTTGTCCTCATAGATCTGTACCCTGAGTTCTCCCTCCGTCTGACGGAACCGTCCGATCCATTCCGTGGGCTTATAAATTTCGCCGCCTAAGAGATTGCGGATCTCACCCATGGACAATTTCTGTCCGGTCACATATTTCTGAAATTCCATCTCCTGCTCTCTGTACTGTCTGGCTTCGTTTTCCGTGATGCCCAGACGATCCAGAATACGATCCAGTTCCAGTGCATTACGTCTTTCATCTTCCAGTACATAACAGTATACAGCCCGGAAGGCCAGAGCTCTGGTCTCTATGGGACGGTCAAAAGTCCATTCATAATCAATCAGTGTCCAGTGGTCACCATCCACCAGAATATTGGCAAAGATCAGATCAAAGTCCGCCACCGGCACATCCTCCCCGTAGCCCACTCTCTCCAGATATTCTGCGAACAGGTTGTGAAATCCCTCCACATCCTGCCTGTCCAGGCATTCGTCCATCAGTTCCGACAGCGGTCTGCCCGGCACGAACTCAAATTCCGCATAAGGTATGCCGTTCTCTTCTCTCAGATGGCAGACATTGACATCCAGACTGCTTCCCGCATACCGTTCCTTCAATTTTTCATAAGCCTCCGGCATATGACGCACATGGGCTTCCGCTTCTTTTGTCAGCGGATATTTTCGGACCGTCTTACAGCCTTCCTTGTCCCGCAGGATCTCGGTGCGGATCCGGAAGCTTTCCGCACGGTCATTGGAATATCTGGCATATTTCAGATCCAGAGGTGCTCCGATCACCGCCATATAGGAATTGGAAAAAACGGAAAACAATCCTTCCTCCACAATTCCGTCAAAAGCACTCTTCTCATCGAACAACAGCATTCTGTCCCGGTCAAAATTCCGCAGATTGTTGGACAGCTCTCCACGTCCTGGAAGATAAGCATCGGAATAGACTGTGGTCATAAATTTATAATCGGGATACGGATAATAAAAACTGCGTTCTCCCACACCGCAGGCATCGAAAATGCGCTCCAGCTTTTTCCGGGAAAACGTGCGTACCACACCGCCCTCCGGATAATTTTCAATGCCGGAAAACCAGCTGCCCAGATGATCTTCCTTGCATCCGGCAAAATATTTCAATCCGTATTTGTTCTCAATGGCAATCACGATCCTGCCGTCCGGTGCCAGATGCTTCTGCAGGATCTTAAGGAAATCCTCGTAAGGCGTCTTGCCGCCTATGTAAGCCTGTCCGTACTCAAAAACACCGATCAGACAGATATAGTCATAGTCTGCGGGAAGTTCCGGTTCCACATCCGTGAAATTGCCCACATGGATCGTCACATTTTCACATTCGCTGTGGCGGTAGGCGTTGATCAGGCTGCGCTTCTTCGAGAGATCCACACAGGTCACTTCCCCGGCTTTTCTTGCCAGTGCACCCGTGATGGCTCCGCATCCACTGCCCACTTCCAGCACTTTCTCTGTTTTCTGTATGGGAAGGAAATCCACGATATTTTCCCGGAGAGCAGACAAATGATACAGGATCGGCCAGCTCTTTCGCTCCGCAATGATCCTGTCATATTCCACCGTACTGTATTTTTTTACAATGTCTAAGATCTCGTCCTCCACACTGCCGTCGCAATAATAATCCTCGCCGGGATATTTATCCAGATTCAGTGTGATCTTCCCGATGGTCTCTGTCATTCCTTACTTCTCCTCCGCATCCCATACTTTTGTTTCGGAATCCATATCATAATATCCTACGGTGTTCTTGTCCGATACCACCGTAATATTCAAGGCATCATACAGTCTGTGATATACCTCGAAGGTATCCTGATTGTAGCCGGTCACTCCCAGAGACAGCAGATACTCACCACCCTGTAAGTTCATCTTCTGGGTAAAAGTCACATTTTTCACCTCTCCCGGCTCCACGCTGTCCAGAAAAGCCTTTTCAATCATGGTATTTGTACCGGTGATCTCCACACCGATGACGTTTTTTACAGAAAATGCAAAAATGGGGGCCGGAATATGATCCATAAAACGAACCCGCATATGGATGGTAAACATACTGCCCTTCAGGATCGCATTGGTGGGAACCCCTCTGTCATCCGTAATGTAAAATTCCTCAATCTGTGCCTGCTTCGTACCGTATTCCAGGGCATTGGGATTCTGCCCCTTGGCCTCCATGGAAGCCTGGGAAGCATCGGTCCCCTTCTCATCTGCTTTTTGGGCAGCTACTCTCTGCAGGTCTTCATCATCCAGCAGACTGGCAGTCTCTTCTCCCACACTCTCCGGGCCATCATACTGTCCCACCAATACCCTCTTGTAGGTGTCGATCATAGCCTTGGGACTGCCTTCGCCCAGGATATTTCCCTGATTCAGCAGATATACACGGTCACAATATTTGCTGATACTGCTCAGATCATGACTGACGAACACAATGGTCTTGCCCATCTTCTTGAATTCTTCGAATTTATGATAACATTTTGCCTGGAAAAATACGTCACCGACACTCAGAGCCTCATCCACGATCAGGATCTCCGGCTCGATATTGATGGCCACCGCAAAGGCCAGCCGGACGAACATACCGCTGGAATAAGTCTTCACCGGCTGATAGACGTAATCTCCGATATCCGCAAAACTTAAGATCTCCGGAAGCTTTGCCTCGATCTCCTTCTCGGAAAATCCCATCATCGTCCCGTTCAGATACACATTTTCAATGCCGTTATATTCCATATTGAATCCGGCACCCAGCTCCAGCAGAGCGGAAATACGGCCATTTACCAGCACTCTTCCCGAAGTGGGATTCAATACACCGGTGATGATCTTCAGGATCGTGGATTTACCGGAACCGTTGGTACCGATAATACCCACCGTTTCTCCCTGATAGATCTTCATGTCCACCCCCTTCAGGGCATAGTGAAGCTTATGCTTCTTCTTTTTTCCGAAGCCGAAAGCCTCCTTCATCCGATCTGAGGGCTTATCATATAGTTTATAGATCTTCTGGACATTATCGACTTCAATGGCCAGCTTTTTCTTTTCCTGCATCAATTTTAATCCTCGCTTATCAGCGTTACACTGTCTTTGTCATACCATATGGCCAGAGAACGGTTGGCCTCGTTATTTTCATCCTCCGAGAGGTCTCCCATGCACAAAAACCAGGGCTTGTAGTGATAAGGTTGCAGCTGTACATCATCCTCATCTCCCAATAGCTTCTCCACCCGTTCCAGATATTCCTGATGGAAATTATACGCTTCTCCGGTATGCACATAGTAATAGGCCCCATAAGCCGAATAATGTCCTGCCTGATTGGGTGACACCTGAAAGATCATGATAAATTCCAGACCCATAATCGCATAAAACCACCACACTGCGGCTCCGTTCCAGTTCGCCAGCCATCTTGCCGTGCTGCCTGATGCCTTCTTCTGCAGTCTTTGCTGCAGCCAGCCACACCAGTATATTTCGTTCAGGAACAACAGCAATAAATATGTGATCTTCACCGCATTCAGAGTTCTGGACAATCCGGCATGTCCGAGGGAATACAGGCTTGGGGTGTAACCGGTGGCATACAGGCAGAAGGACCACAGAAGTACGACTCCCGGATACCGGAAACGATACTCCGTCTCCTTAAGTGCCTGCCAGATCAGGGGTAACAGCATCACCATTACCATCAGAACAATAGATCCCGTAAACTCTGGAAGATGTTTTACTCCTTCCAGAAAAGATCTGCCGATGGACTCCAGGGGACTGTATCCCCAGCCGACATAGCTGCGGGCCCGCACGGAATTGCCCGGTGCCGCTACATTCAGCCCAAATCCTATAATGTATACCAGCGTAGCAGGCAACAGCCACAGTCCCTTTTTCCGGTGTTCCACTACCACACTTACAAACAGAATCGTCAACAGCGATAAAAGTCCCTGCAATGCCGTGACAAAATTGCTTCCGGCCGTGATCATGGAAAGCAGCACCGAGGCCGTAAATAGCAGCCCGGTAGCAGTTCTTCCTTCTGCTCTCTCCAGGCAGATTGCCACAGACAACATCAACAATCCAAAGCCGTGCATTCCCACGTAATGAACTCCGCCGTTATACCAGTAGAAGCCACTCTGTGCGGAATAAATAAACATAAAGACTGCCACTGTAATCACTGCCTGTGCTGCCAGGCCGGTCCACTTTTCCATGCCCAGTACTTTCCGCAGGATCACATGGGTAAATATCATGGTACCCGCCAGCAATAGCAGCAGGATGAACACTGGACCGAGGAAATAATACTGTTCTCCCCAGATTGCCGGCATCAATGCCATAAAGAAAATAGAAGAATAGGTTCCCTGCCACGCATACCACTGCGTTCTGGAGCAATCCAGTGCACCGGAGATGGCAGCCCATTTTGACTGTTCCTGCTCCATGGCAGCTCTGGCAAATCTTCCGAAATTGTAATCATCATAATACGGAACCGCATAGACTGTCAGACGAAACAATGGAATCAGCGTCAACAGCAGCAGTCCGCAGCATCCCACGGCCAGCAGGATCTTTCCCGGCTTCCATAACCAAAATTTTCTAAATTTTTCACGAGCACCCTTCAATTACTTTCACCCTTTCTGTTTTCCCCACAACAGTTTTGTAATGCAGCTCCTCCCCACAAGGTTCTTCATCTATAAAAGTTTTGCTATGCTCTGTTTTTTATAATACGATTTCTCCGTTCTTCGAACTCTCGAAATCGTAACAATCATTCGTATTATAGCACGTCTGCGAAATGTACCTTCAATCGTTTGAAAATAACGGCTCCCAACCCGAACAGTACTACCGTTACGATCCAGAAATACATGGTGGAAAAGAAATCCTGGAAAAACCATTCCTTCTCATAAATAGCACTTCGATAACCGTTTACAATATACACCAGCGGATTCAGCTTCAGAATCGTGATCCAATTGCCGGACAGGGAATCCAGATTCCACAAAATAGGAGTGGCCCACATGCCGATCTGCAATCCGATACTGATGATCTGAGACAGATCCCGGAAAAATACTACTACTGCACAAGTCGTATAGCTGAGTGCCAGTACAAAAATGAACAGGCAGAAGCTATAGTATACGATCTGTATCGTATATATGGTAGGATAATACCCATAAATTGCTGCCACAATCAACAGCAGACACACAAAAAATACATGAATAAAGGTGGCTGCAATAATCTTGATGATAGGCAGGATACTGATCTTAAATACTACTTTTTTCACCAGATAGTTATATTCCAGCAGCGCATTGGTTCCATTGTTTAATGCCTCACTAAAATAGAACCAGGGTACAAGCCCAGCCGTCAGGAACAATACAAAGGGTACTTCCACACCCTCCCGCAGGGGAGTACTCGTATTACCCATGATCTTATCAAAAACAATGTAATACATAGCCACCGTGACCACCGGCTGTGCCATAGCCCATACCGCACCCAGATAAGATCCCGCATATCTTTTTTTGAAATCATTTTTGGCCAGTTTCCAGATCAGATGCCGGTTCTGGAACAGCTCCACCGGCAGTCCGGTGAATTTATCATACCAGTGAATAAAAGCAAAGCATGCCGCCGCGATCACCACACAGGAAATGATCTTCTTGGCCAGTTCCTGACCCGGATCCGCCGCAGGTCCCAGATTCTTATGGAATACAATAAGTACTGCCATGATCACTGCCGTTGTCACAAACAGGGCAATGCCCGCTTTTTTACTTACCTTCATTCTCTTTTTCCTTCACGTACTGTTCCAATGTGCCCCACTTGGTATCCTTCTCGGAAAGCGTCAGTTCCATGCCTTCTGGAATCGGCCATTTTACACCGATATCCGGTGTATTGTAAGCAATACCGCCCTCATCATCGGGATGATAAAAATCCGTACATTTATAGCAGAATTCCGCATAATCCGACAGTACCAGAAAACCATGTGCAAAATTCTTCGGGATAAAGAACTGCTTCTTGTTCTCTTCAGACAAAAGCACTCCGTACCACTGGCCGAAAGTCCTGGAACCTTCCCGCAGATCCACTGCCACGTCATAGACTTCTCCGCGGATCACGCGCACCAGCTTGTCCTGAGGAAAATGTTTCTGGAAATGCAGTCCACGCAATACACCCTTCTTGGAAGCGGACTGATTGTCCTGTACGAACACCTCAGGAATTCCCGCAGCCTTGAAATCGTTATAATTGTAAGTCTCCATAAAATATCCTCTGGCATCTCCGAATACCGTAGGAGTAATGATCTTTAATCCTTCAATTTCACAGGTTTCTACTGTTATTTTACCCATTTATTTCGTCCTCACTCTCTATTTTTATTGACTATTCGTAGGTGATATTCATGTCCACACGACCTTCGATGCCGTCCACTTTTCCCTTGGAGGTATACTGCCAGGTCTTATAATATCCCTGATATAACGGAACACTGCGATACTCTGCCAGCCAGATATGATAGTTTTCCAGTCTTGCTGTCTGCAGATTATTGTTGTACCAGTTACGGCTGGCATAGACACCCGCCATGTATCCGGCATTTTCTATGGTCCTGCAGAACGCTTCACATACCAGTGTTCTGGTCTCCGCATCCAGACTGTCCGCACGGCCGTTACCGCCCGCACCTTCGGTATCGATAAATACCGGATAGTTCAGCCGGTAATCCCGGATCAGTTCGATCACCGCGGAAGCCTCTTCCACAGCTTCCTTCTCATCCACAGCCTGGGTGAAAAAGTATACGCCCACCGGAATTCCTGCGGCCTGTGCACCCTTCATGTTCGTCACGAACATGGGATCTTCCACCAGGCTTCCGGTTACCGAACCGCGGTATCCGGCACGGATAATGGCAAACTGCACTCCTGCGTTTTCCACCTTATCCCAGTCGATCTCCTTGTTCCATTTGGAGACATCGATACCGACCTTTGCGTTACCGGACGTGGTCTGCAGCTTCTGGATCTCTGTCTTGTCCGCATCTGCCAGAGCACCTGCCACGGCGCTGTCCTCGGCTTCTGCATCCACTTCATCCTCCGTCTTGATCAACAGGGAAATATCGTCAATGGCCAGAAACTCCACTTTATCCTTGACGTGAACTCTTGTCTCACTGACCGGAACCTTATATCCCTCAATGGGAAGGAGCTCAATATAATAGTCTCCGGAATCCAGATCTCCAATGTAAATGATACCGTCCTGATCCAGATCCTTGTAATCTCCCAAACCGTCCAGTCGTACGTAGAAGCTCTCCCCGGTCACCGGACTTCCTTCGTTGTCCACGATCTGGATCCGCAGATCCTTTTCTATGGAGGTGGCTACCAGAGATAGACGGTTGCTGTTATCCTTTGCAGCTTCCAGAATTGGATTTACTTCCTGATCAAAAAACGTATTATCTTTTAAAAATGCCTTCAGATCATTGCCGATCTGACCATCCGGTGAGACCGTCTCTTCTGCCTGATCGCCATTTTCCGCCGGAGATGCACTGTCACCCGCTCCGGCATTCTGAGTGCCGGATGCCGGCGGTCCGGAAGCTGCCGTAAACTGCTCCCTGTTGACATACATGACCAGCAGTGCCACCAGCAGGATCACCGCCATGGAGGCCAGAATCGCCATTTTCCGCAGCTTAGAGTCCATTTGCTACCTCTACCAGATATTTTCCGTAGTTCGTCTTAAGCAGCGGCTCTGCCAGAGCAAGCAGCTGCTCTTTGTCAATGAATCCTCGCTTGAAAGCGATCTCTTCAATACAGGAAATGTACAGACCCTGTCTCTTCTGGAAAGCCGCCACAAAATCTGCCGCATCCAGAAGGGCATCATGATTGCCGGTATCCAGCCATGCAAAGCCTCTTCCCAGTGTCTCTACCTGTAAACTGCCTCTGTTCAGGTACTCGTTGTTGATGCTGGTGATCTCAATCTCTCCTCTTGCAGAGGGCTTTACATTCTTTGCGATCTCCACTACAGCATTGTCATAGAAATACAGTCCGGGAACCGCATAATTGCTCTTGGGATGCTCCGGCTTCTCCTCGATGGAAAGTGCCTTGCCGTTCTCATCAAATTCCACTACACCGTATTCTCTGGGATCACGCACATAATAGCCGAAAATAGTTGCGCCCTTTTCTCTGGCAGCTACTCTGCGCAATACTGCGGAAAAGCTCTGTCCGTAGAAAATATTATCTCCCAGTACCAGTGCCACTCTGTCATTACCGATGAAATCCGCACCGATGATAAAGGCATCTGCCAGCCCGCGGGGCTGATCCTGCACCGCATATTCCAGGTGCATGCCCAGCTGGCTGCCGTCTCCCAGCAATTCCTGAAATACCGGAAGGTCTCTTGGGGTGGAGATGATCAATACCTCTCTGATATCTGCCAGCATCAGTGTTGACAGGGGATAATAGATCATGGGTTTATCGTACACCGGCATGATCTGCTTGGAAATCGCTTTTGTCAGGGGATACAGTCTGGTTCCGGAACCTCCCGCCAGTATAATTCCTTTCATTTCGTCCTCCGATCCGCCCTTTTCGGGCTTCTTTTTACTTGTTTTTTAACACACCGAATGGGAACGACGTTCATCGTTCCCATTTAACAGGTATTCTTTACTTTTCTTCGTACATCTCATTGTAGTACTTCTGGTAATCACCGCTGGTCACATTATTCATCCAGTCTTCATGCTCGAAGTACCAGGCGATGGTCTTGCGGATGCCTTCCTTGAACATGGTCTCGGGATACCAGCCGATCTCTGCCTTGATCTTGTCCGGTGCAATGGCATATCTTCTGTCATGTCCCTTACGATCCTCCACGTAAGTGATCAGGTCGTTGTTAATATGCGCCTTGCGGGGATCGGAATCCGGAAGCATCTCCTGCAGAGTCTCAATGATAATGTGGATGATCTCGATATTCTGCTTCTCATTATGTCCGCCCACATTGTAGGTTTCGAACAGTCTTCCCTGTTCCTGTACCATATCGATAGCCTTAGCATGGTCTTCCACATACAGCCAGTCACGGACGTTCTTACCGTCACCGTAGACCGGAAGCTTTTTGCCATGCAATGCATTATTGATGATCAGAGGGATCAGCTTCTCAGGGAACTGGAAAGGACCGTAATTGTTGGAGCAGTTGGTAATGTTGGCAGGGAAATGATAGGTATCCATATATGCCTTCACCAGCATGTCCGAGCTTGCCTTACTTGCGGAGTAAGGGCTGTGGGGATCATACGGAGTGGTCTCATAGAAGAATGCATTGTCATCATCGGGAAGAGATCCGTAGACCTCATCTGTAGATACATGCAGGAACTTCTTGCCTTCTTTGAAGCTGCCATCGGGAAGCTCCCAGGCTGCCTTGGCACAGTTCAGCATCACTGCAGTACCCAGGACATTGGTCTGTACGAAGATCTCCGGGTTGCGGATACTTCTGTCTACATGGCTTTCTGCCGCAAAATGTACCACACGGTCGATATCATTCTCTGCGAAAATTTTGCTGATGGCATCCTTGTCACAGATATTAGCCTTGACAAAGGTGTAGTTCTCACGCTTCTCCACGTCCTTGAGATTCTCAAGATTGCCTGCATAGGTCAGTGCATCCACGTTGATGATACGGATTTCATTATCGTATTTTTTAAACATGTAATGAATATAGTTGGAACCGATAAAACCGGCCCCTCCTGTTACCAGATAAGTTCTCATTTTTTCTCCGTTCTGCGCGAAGCGCACATTTTTTGTTATAGATAGGGGTATTTTACCATAAAACAAGCAGGATATCAACACGGCTCCTCCGCACTTCGTGCTCTCGGACCCGTGACACCCATTCGCATTCCGGGCTATCGGCATTCTTAGCGCCGGGTATTAACACGGCTCCTCCGCACTTCGTGCTCTCGGACCCGTGACACACATTCGCATTCCGGACTATCGGCATTCTTAGCGCCGGGTATTAACACGGCTCCTCCGCACTTCGTGCTCTCGGATCCGTGACACACATTCGCATTCCGGACTATCGACATCCGCAGCTCTGGGTATTAACACGGCTCCTCCGCACTTCGTGCTCTCGGACCCGTGACACCCATTCGCATTCCGGACTATCGTCCTACATGCTCATGTGTGTTTGATTTGCTAATAAAGTCCCAGCCTCGCCTGCAAGCAGTCGGTCTGGGCTTTATTGCAAATCTTAATATCCCAGGTAGCTGAGGTTCAGATCCACATTGCCGCTGATGCCGCTGACTTTTCCTGTGGATTTGTATTGCCACAGATCATAGCGTCCGGTGTAGGTGGGTGCTGCTGCATACTGGGCCAGCCAGATCTTGTAGCCACTCAGTGCACTTGCATCCATCTTCTGGCTGAGCCAGGTCTTGTTGGCATACACACCTGCGGTGTATCCTGCATTCTGAATGGTATTGCAGAATGCCTTACATACTGCCGTTCTGGTAGCGGAATCGATCTTATCACCTCTTCCGCCGCTTCCTTCCACATCCAGGAATACCGGATAGGAAATCTTGTAACCGCTGATACGATCCAGTACCATGGAGGCTTCCTGTACTGCCTCGACCTCATCCACTGCCTGGGTAAAGAAGTATACACCCACTTTCAGTCCTGCTGCCGTAGCTCCCTTGATGTTGGTCTTGAAGGTAGGGTCATCGATCAGTGCTCCCTGAGAGGAACCGCGATAACCCACACGGATGATCACGTAGCTGACACCGGAATTCTTCACGGCGTTCCAGTCAATTTTTCCATTCCACTTGGACACATCGATTCCCATGGTGCCGGAACCAACTACCAGAGATCCGTCACTGGCAAAATTGTATTTTGCGCCCTGAATGACCTGTTCTCCGGTAACCTTGTTGCCATCCGCTGTAAAGAAATAAAGCTTTCCGTCCAGTGTCTGCCATCCGGTGTATTTCACATCACCTTTGATAAAGAACTTAGAGGCAGTAAAGTAATCCGCATAGACTGCTTCACGATAGCTGTCACCATCCTGTACATACAGCTGTACACCGCTCTTGTCTTTCAGCTTGGTAGTTTTATCTTCTCTCGCATTGGAAGCCTTTACTGTTACTGTGCACTTGGCTTCCACCTTGTTGCTGCCTTCTGTATACGTTACCGTTACCGTAGCACTTCCCGCTTTCACACCGGTGATAGTAATGGTCTTGCCGCTTACAGCCACAGTTGCTATACCGGTATCGCTGGAAGCCGCACTTACGGTTCCACTTCCGCTGACTTTTGCGGTAACTGTATCCGTTGCCTTCTGATAAGTCGTCACTGCCGTTTTATCCAGAGTAATTGTCGCCGCCGGAGTCGCTGTAGGGGTTGCCGTAGGAGTCGCTGTAGGAGTTGCCGTAGGGGCCGCTGTCGGGGTTGCCGTAGGGGCCGCTGTCGGGGTTGCTGTTGCCGCCGGGGTTGCTGTTGCCGTCGGGGTTACTGTCGGAGTCGCTGTGGGCTCTGCAGTCGGGGATACTGTCGGTTCTTTTGTAGGTTCTGCTGTGGGCTCTGTTGTAGGTTCTGCTGTCGGTTCCGCTGTAGGAGACACTTCTGCCATCCGCAGGAACTTACCGCTGTAAGCCACCGTTACGGTCTCCGGATCGGTAATGGTATCCTTGGATACTTCTTTATAAGTATTGGCAGTCGCGGTACTTGCCACCCACTGCACAGTATCCTGCAGTGTTGACTCTACAGTAGTATCCTTGATCTGTGTATCCTCTTTTGCAGCATTGATCTCAGATTCTTTCTTGATCTCATTGGAGACATCGACCTTTTTATAGGCGATATCTTTCTTTACTTCTACTTTCTGTGCTGCTGTCGGCAGAACATAGTCCTTGTATTTATCATCCGTCAGTGCGTTTACCGCTACGGAGTAATTCCCCGGCGTAATACCCTTTTTATAGATAATACCGTCCATATCGTCATCAGTCCAGGTCTCGGTCTTGCCGTTGGGATCTGTGATGGTTACGCTGAAGGGTACGTTGGAGATCAGCTTGCCGGTCTTTTTATTGTTAAATTTGATCTTCAGATCCTTCTGTACAGAGACCAGCTCCAGTTCTACCGTACCGCCGTTGGTGTACTCTGCCTCTTCATATTCCTTCTGTTCTTCCGGATCTTCTTCTACCGCATTGGCTGCCGCGATCTTTGCCATCTGTGCGTCTGCCACTGCCAGAAGTCCCTGCTCACCGATCATCTGGATGCCGTCCAGCTGTGTTCCCACGCTGACGAACTCCGATACCTGTCCATCCACTGCCCGGGCACTGGCATAGACACTTCCGGTCACGATAGCCAGAATCAGTACCGCCACTCCGGTAGCTGCCATGATCCGGTCCATGGTACTCAGGTTCAGGAATTTTGTCCAGATTACAGCGATTCCGCCCTGCTTTTTGCCCCCGGTCTTTCTCCTGCCCGTGGGAGCCGGCTCTTCCTCGTAATCCTCGTCGGCATAATACTCTTCATCGTCACTCTCTTCGATGTACTCCACGTCATCGGCATAGTACTCCTCACCGTCTTCTTCTCCGGTGTACTCTTCTTCATCGGCATAGTACTCCTCACCGTCTTCTTCTCCGGTGTGCTCTTCCTCATCGGCATAGTACTCCTCATCGTCTTCTTCTCCGGTGTACTCTTCCTCATCAGCGTAGTACTCCTCACCGTCTTCTTCTCCGGTGTGCTCTTCCTCATCGGCGTAGTACTCCTCATCGTCTTCTTCTCCGGTGTACTCTTCCTCATCAGCATAGTACTCTTCGCCGTCTTCTTCTCCGGTGTACTCTTCCTCATCAGCATAGTACTCTTCGCCGTCGTCTTCTCCGGTGTACTCTTCCGCATCGGCATAGTACTCTTCACCGTCGTCTCCTCCGGTGTATTCTTCCTCATCGGCATAGTACTCTTCGCCGTCAGTCTCTTCCGGATACTCTTCTTCGTCGGCATAGTATTCCTCGCCGTCGTCTTCTCCGGTATATTCTTCCTCGTCCCAATCGTAACCATCCTGTACGTCTTCTTCCCAGTTACGGTCCGGACGTTTTGTATGGTTAAATAATTTTTTCATCTGATCTATCCCTTCTGCTCATAATTCTCGGTGTAACAATTCCGTAACATTATAGCATTGTATTTTCCCCACATCAAGGCATTCACCCATTTCTTCAGAATTTCTTAAATCTTTCTAATATTATGGACTTTCTTTTCGTATAATAGTAAAATCAATATAACTCTTTTTACCACTACATTATTGAATTACCTGAAACGGAGAGAATACATGAAACGAAACAATAACAACCATAATATCCACGCATCTTCTGTGAATGACATGCCGGATATTGAGATTGTAGATCTGGAAAACGACACAATGCAAGACACAGATTCTGGTAATTTCCATTCCGGGAATACTCGTTCCGGTTCTGTGCACAATTTCCATACCGATTCCGATGACGACATAGAAGACCTTTACGTAGATGCCGATGAAGAAATCCCTGAGGGCGAAGAGTCTGTGGCCCCTGCCGGTATCCGGCGCTTTCTGAATTTTCACGTACTGTTTGCTCTCGTGCTTCTTATTGTTGTCGGCGTGGTAGGATACCGCGTCACACACTGGGGACAGAGGATCAGCCAGTCCGACATCTTCAAGGACGGACAGGGTTCCTACGACGACAGTTGGGATTCCATCCTTCCCCTGACCGACGAAAACGGTCAGATGATCATTAATGATGCTTCCAATATCGTTGTCTTCGGAAATGCTCCCTTCGCAGATGACAGGGACTCTTCCGACAATCTGGCCAATCTGATCGCCAAAGAGACCGATACCACCGTTTATAACTGTTCCATCAGCGGAAGTTACCTTGCTGCACAGCAGTTAAACTACGACCCCACCGTTGCCCCCATGGATGCTTACTGTCTCTACTGGCTGGTGAACCTGGCCGTTGGGGTTCCTCTGGATGGCTACTACACCGATGCAGCCAATGCTCTGGGCGACAAGACACCGGCCGAAGCAGAGGAAGTAATCAACACACTGAAAACTCTGGATTTCAACACGATCGACACCGTTGCCATTATGTATGATGCTACCGATTATCTGTCCGGCAACGCCATGTACAGTGATGAGAATCCCACGGATCCCACGCAGTTTACCGGCAATCTGGAGGCCAGCATTGAAGTATTGCAGAACTATTACCCCCAGATCCGCATTATCGTTATGTCTCCGACCTATGCATATGCTGTGGATGAGAACGGCGACTATGTAAGCTCCGATATGTATATTTACAACGGCCGTGATGTCTTATCCACTTATGTGATCAAGGAATGTTACTCCGCCAATATCCACAGCGTATCCTTCATGGATAACCTGTACGGCAGCATTACCGAAGACAATGCCGATGAATATCTTGTCGACAATCTGCACCTGAATGTAAAAGGACGTAAGCTCATCGCCAAACGTTTTGAATACTTCCTGAATTACTATTCCAAGGATTATGCATCCCAGGAAAAATAATTCCGGTCAAAAAAGGCTCCCGAAGCAGCCAGTTACTTTGCTGCTCCGGGAGCCACTTGTTTTTCCCTGAAATCTCATTCCTTCATAAAGTAATACAGATCCACTGTGGAATCTTTGTAGATCACATATCCGTGCATTCTTCCGAATTCTTCAAATTCCTGATCCTGCATCTTCCCCACCAGTTTTTTATCTTCCGACAGGATCACATAGGCACAGGCCTCTTCTCTGGCCAGTTCTGCCAGCTCCTGTGCATCAATGACCTCCTGCTCCATAACATCATAAAGATCATTCTGCACCGTCCACTTGCTCACCATAATGTCCCGGCCGTAGGGCATACAAATCACATTGGAATACTGTCTCACATACTGCAGCAGTTCTCCCGGGAATGCCGCCATGACTTCTCTGCCCGGAACCTCAATGGTATCACAGATATCCACAACGCTCTGGGGTACATGATACGCATTTTCCGCCTTCTGAAAATTGGGATTCCTGTAGATCAGACTGCCGGATATCGTAAACAGCACAATAGCCAACGTTATCCCCACATATCTTTTTCTACCGGCGAGTTTTCCACAAAGCTGCACCGTACCGAAAGCAATCACCGGTGTCACAGGCAACAACCACAGGATCCGGTAATAGATTTCCCCATCCGCCATCTGAGAGACGATCTTCGCCACCAGCGGATTAAAAAAGACAAGCAGCAATACTAACGGCACATAAAGAAACATCACCCGGATATATTTTCTTTTCTCTGTGAGCCACAGATACAGCAGACTCACCAGGAACCACAGAACGATCAGTCCGGTCCCCATATATTCCTGAAACAGCTTTAAAGCATCCATTCTTCTCCTCCGGTCCTATCATCCCAACAGCAAATACATTCCGGCATACACAATGCAGGGAATACAACAGCCGATCAATGGCAGTATGAGTTTCCATTTTCTGTAACTGACCGCGCCACAGAGCCCGGCCGTTCCCACCAGCATGCATGCCAGCAATGCTCCCATGGTACTGGCCAGACAGCAGGCCGTCATCACAGATCCCAACAGCACCCAGAAACCGACAGTGATCTTCTGTTCTTCCTGTATTTTTCGAAGCAGTGTCAGCAGCAGGAAAAATATCATGGGGATCAGGATACTTCCCAATGCAGCCTTCCCCTGTCTGCTCCTGGCAATCATAAAATTCTCTACAGTATAATAAGAATAATCTCCGAAAAGCACCAGCACTTCCGTACAGAGTAAAAATGCAGGCAACGCCCATTTTTTCTTCCGGTATGCGCCCTCTCCTGCGAATAATACCCTGCTTCCCAGAAGATAAAATACTCCGTAAGTCATGGAGATCAGAGCGACCGGCACCAGAGTCTTCGCCACAATCACCGTAGTGATGCCGGTCATCTGGGCCAGCCATGCGATCCAGATGGGAAAAGGTGCCAGCCCGTGTCTCACATCCAGTTCCGTATGCATTCCCGTATAAGGGATCTTCTGATACATCCTGCCGGATTCCTCTGCCGCTGCGGAGATTGCCACATAATAGGCATCGTCACCATCACCGTAGACCATCAGCACTGCCAATACCAGCTGCACCAGCAAAAGCACACCAGCCAGCACCCACAAAACAATCTCTGCTTTCTCCGGCTTTGCTTCCCGGACTGCCCGCAGAGTACGGGACTGCCGGAAATACCGGACCGTTGCCGCTGCCAGCAGCACCAGGATGAAGCCGCAATAAGCTGCGGTCACCATCCACATACGGCCTTCCAACAGGATCACCGGCACACAGATCACCTGAAATCCCGCCCATAGCAGCATCTGACCGCTAATCCACAGAAATACCAGATTTCTACAGGGTTTATCCACATTTAAAAAACAATTTCCCACCCATGCCGGTATCGCTACCAGCAGAACGGCAAGCCACAGCAAACGAACTGCGATCATGTTTCAACCTCATTTCTGTCTTCTTATCATTTCATTCCTTATCTGGAAAACATATATATCATATCTCCGTGCACGCCTTCCGAAAGCAGAAGTTCCTCCGACGTATAACCATACTTATCCCGGAGCACAGACACTGTTGCTTCTTTATCCACACCCGGTTTGATCAATACGATCACCCGGTCCAGTGCCTCCACGGATTCCGTATCCTTACGTTCCTTCAGTTCCTCTGCCGTTACCAGCAAAGTTTTGGTGTAATGCATAAATTCCGGCAGGTTCTCATAATAGCCCACTCCCGCATAAACGCAGATGCATGGGAACTCCTCATAATCTTCCGCCAATGCTTCCTGTCTGGCATATCCCTGATAGATGTATTCCCCATCATAGGCCGCAAGCCGCAGCCCCTGTACCACCATGAGCAACAGCACCAGCATGCCTCCCACGATCTGTTCTTTCCATCCGGAGATCTCTGTCAGTTTTTTTCCAAGGAGACACAATAGCAAAGCAAGCAGCAATGCCACAAACGGAAACAAAGGCATAATATAGCGGTCCACCAGATACGGTGACATGCGGGATGCCAGCAGAAAATATCCGGCCACCGGCACCATCAGCATCCAGGCCGCATCTCTTCCGGAATTTACACCTTTCTGTTCCTGTTTCCCGGCCCGGAAGCTCAGATACAGCTTTCCCAGAAGCAGGATTGCGCCGGCGGCACATCCGCCGGTCAGAAGAGGCGCTCCCACTGTCCGATCCGCCAGAATTCTGCCAAATGCAGCCAGTCTCTGTCCGTAACCGGCAAATCCGGAGGCCAGATTGCCTAGAGCTTCCGTCCCTCTTCCGCTGGAGAACACATCCGAAATTGCAAAAGGGAACAATACCAGTCCGATCACTGCAGCGATCACCATGGACCGGATATAGCACCATAATTCTTTGTTCCTGTGCCGGTACAGCAGGATCACTGCGGTAACCGCCGCCAGCAGAAGGCAGTAAAACAGGAAAAAATACTGTGTCAGGAAACCCAGCACCGTAATAGCGATAAGGCCCTTGTTTTTCTTGTCAAACCCGTTATTCTTCCATTTTTCCACATGGACGGAAAACAGGGCGACACACAGACAGGAAAGCAGCCCATACATACGGATCAGCAGCACCGTACCCAGTGCTCCGGTACTCATTCCATAGAGAAGCACCGCCAGGATCCCCAGCTGTCTTCCCTTTCCTTCCAGGGAAAACACATCTGCCAGCTGTCTCCCCAGCCGCAGTAAAAGCCACAATGTAATTCCCAGACAGACCAGATTGATGCTGCATCCAAGCCACGGTGACAATGTTCCCCGAAAGACAGAACTCATGGTATGCAGCAGCATAAAATGTACCGGCGGATGATTGTCATCTTTTACATTAAAATAAACCGACAGGTAATCAAAGGCATCTTTCTGATCCACCGTAACATAATCCTGAAACTGCCGGTCCGTGATCCAGACCGGTTCCTCATAGACATCTGCTTTATAAGACAACAGCTTGCTGTTTCCCCGGTTCCTAAGCACATCTGTTACTGTATTTTTCAGATTCTCCAGAGTCTCTCCCGCACTGTCCCCCTCGATCTCCTCGTTCACGAATTTGGCCAGACGCCCTTCCGGCTGGGTAGGTACGATCCAGGGATTATACCTGGCATTTGCCAGTTCAAAGCTCAGAAGTTCGTCCATGTGATAGCCTTCCTTCCGGCTGACTCCCGCGCCCATCAATACCAGGCACAATATAACTGCCAGCAGTTCCGGCAGGATTTTTTTCCATTTATCCCGTTTTTCCTGTCCAATCATAGGAATCTTCCCATCTCCGTTATTATTCATTATCCATTACCCGATAGAGATAAATGCGGTAATAGCTGCTCTCTGTCTCAAAGGCCTCCGGCCTCATCAGTTCCAGACCGGTATCCTCACTGTGATCGATATAGGCTGCTGACAACAGATAGTTTCCGCCCAGCTGCCTCAGACTTTCCGCATCGATCGTATAGTCCTGAAAATAAAAGCCGCCTTTTTCGATCGTATAATAGCCGGGGCATTCCGCGCTGAACAAATAGCAACGATTCCCCCAATGGTCAAAGCTGTCTTCCAGATATTCACTCTTGTCCAGCTCCGGTGCAATGATCTCCCGGAAACGGTGCTTGTACTCCAGAGAATAGTTATTTGAATAGCCGTCCAGACAGTAAAATCCATGATACAATGCCGCAGCGGGATCGATCCCCAGACTTACGACCCGGTAATCCTGTGGTTCTTCCCCGGTATTCTCCCGCAGGTACTCCTGTACCTGATCCAGCACATCCACGGCATAATAATCCCGGAAGCTCATGGCTGCATAATTCCGGTTCACCAGTTTTCGCAGATTGGGCTTCAGATTGCTCTCCAGCAAAATCTTCCCGGCTGTTGCCACGGTAAGAAGCATTGCGGCCATTACGATGATCCCCGGGATCACACCGTTCCTGCGTCCGTTCCCTGTTTTCTCCGCTCCTGTGTCTCTTTCCGGGAGCTGTTCCGTCAGCAATAACAGGCTGCACCCCAGAATAAAATACCACAGGCAGGGACTCAGCCACAGGACTCTGTTGGCCTGAAAGCCCTTCAGAGCACCCAGACTGGAACGGATAGCGATTCCGATACTGCTGTCCCACAGTGCGGCCACTGCCGCAAAGCCTGCAATAACGGCCAGTGACAGGCCCACGGCTTTCCATAACCGTTTTTCTCCGCCCTCAGGTACATTCTTTTTATCCGCTATGTCCTTCTTCGTTGCCCGATTTAGGAAAAATAAAACAACTGTTGTCATCAACAGCACCACGAGGATCAGTCCATGATAATCCACACTGTGCTGTCCTCCCTGCAGGAGGTTTGTTTTCAACTGACTGAAAAAGTCCACCGGGCTGAGCAGATATTCCGATTTGTGAGAAATCTCTTCTCCCTGTCCTCCGGACAGCTGAAGCAATAACGAACCATTCTCAACGATATACGTAAGCAGCAAAATCCCCCAGGCTGCAGCCTGTCCGGCGGAGAACTGTTTCCTTTTGTCCACCAGTGTGACGATCTCCCATACCGCCCAGATTCCCAGCACAGCAAAACCGGATAACACCAGGGAAGAATTACATCCGAAAAGCAGTACATAAAAATAACAGAGAATCCTAAAATTCTTCGGTCTGTCCCTTTCCCCCAGCCGCAGTACACAATACATTAACAGCGGCAATCCATACTGGGACAGCCCGTACACCGGCAAAAACGGCAGATACGCATACATACATCCGGTCAGCATGGCTATAAAACCGACAAGTTCTTTTCTTCTCCGCAGTGTTTCCGATGTTTCTCCGGCCCATCCAAGCAGGCAGAACATTCCCAGATATCCGGCAAAGCTGCCAGCCACCTGCATACAGGCCAGTGCCAGTTCCGCAGGCAGCCACCGGTATAACAGCACACAGGCGGGGGCCGGCATGGTAAGCGCTGTTTTTGCTGCACCGTTCATGAATTCCGGCAATACACCGCTGCCATCCCACAGATGTCTTGCCTGCAGAAGATAGGCGATCACTTCACCGTCCAGCTGATCGTGATACACGAACACAGAGTCCTTCCCTAATACAAGATACGGAACTCCCATAAAAAATACTGCCAACGCTCCCAGAAAGAACCAGACTTTTTCTGATTTCTGCGTTTTCACTTTTGTTGTCATCTTCGTCATGGTCCTCCTTCCCGCGTTTCTGCTGTCACAATTCTATTATTTCTCCGGGTTGTCTTCTGTATCTCCGGCGCTTATGGTCCTATCGGTCCAGAGGATCATTCCCACAAGCCACAGAGAACCCGGCAGCAATCCGTTCTTGTAATCCAGGCATCCGGCATCCCGCATGGCATACCACAGGATCATGCCTGCCGCAGTGATCACACAGACTCCTGAGATCTTCCAGAACAGGCTTCTGTCCGGTACTGTTTTTTCTTTTTTCTGTCGGAGCATGGCAATGATCCCGCATATCATGCCGCTCACGACCACAACAGCGATTCCCGACAGGAACCACCAGCTGCTGTATTTTAACAAAAGCTCTGTCAGCCTTGGATCTCCCGTCATCATAATGTCTACATTTCTGCCAGAGAAGGAGTCATATCCCCTGCCGTCCAACAGCAGCTGCAACAGTACCGTAGGCATGGCATATCCGAGGCAATCCCAGGCGATCTGATGGATATTGTCTGAAGTATACGTCTTCAGATGATACTCGGCATACTCTCTGAATATCTTCTGTGCTTCCGCCTTGCCGAAATGATCCTCCAGCGTCTTTTGTATGCCGGACTCCATGGTTCCCGCATAATACCCGGCATTCCTCATCTCTTTCCAGGTCATCCAGGTACGTAGCTGTTCCGGCCATTCATCGTATTCTTCTTCCTCTCTCATATGCGTCCAGCTGAACCGGCGCATCATGGCGGCGCTCACCGTATTCTCCGCCTTCCCGTAGCTGCCCGGTGTCTGCCACATGGGCACCAGCGTGAATAAAATTCCCGCCATTGCCAGAAGGAGCAAAAGTTCCCGTCCTACTCTCTTTTTCTCCGTCTTTCTGCTCCGTAGCTGCCACAGATGTATCAGCCACAGAACAATAAGCGGTACCAGCCCCAGATACAGATTCTCCACCACACACAGTGTACTGAGCGCCCACCAGATTCCGGCTTCGAACAGACCATGTAACGGTCTGGCCGGCGCTGTCGTCTCACCATCCTCCGCCACAGCATCCTGCCGCAGGATCCGGATCACCGCCGACAGTTCCAGCAGTAAAAAGGAATATCCCGGAGAATTCGGCAATACGGCCAGATGACTTTGCATGGCACAGGGAAAGGTCAGAAGCGCCAGGCTTCCCCAGCACAAAAATATCTTTTTCCCTGTCACTCCGCATGCCCGTAAAAATACTACACCGGCATAAAATGCAATCAGGATCTGTACCGTATATACAAAAAAAGTATAAGGGATAGAACTTATGGATTCTATCCCTTTTACAAGCATCAGAAAAAGAGGGTAGCCGATCCCCATGTAGTCATCACACACAAGTGTCTCTGACGCTTTCAGCCATGTGTAGCTATCGCCGAATTCCGGAAAAATTCCAAAGGATCTGACGCCCCAGCAAATTCCCAGAAGAATCTGCACGGAGACACCCAGGAACAGAAATCTGCCTGCAACCTGTGCAGACGCTCTGCCAATTTTTTGCATGTTACTGCTCCTCTAATTCAAAAAAGTTTTTCACCAGTCCACAGATGAAATCCACCTGATCCAGTGTCAGCCCATAGTACATGGGAAGTCTTACCAGGCGCTCGCTCTCTCTGGTAGTATAACGGTCCTCGCCGTGGAACCGGCCGAACTTCTGTCCTGCGGGAGAAGTATGCAGCGGGATATAATGGAATACCGTAAGCACACCGTTCTCCTTCATATAGCTGATAAATCTTGTTCTCTGTTCCAGATCTCTTGCCTTGATGTAGAACATATGCGCATTATGCACACAGCCTTCCGGTACGGTGGGCAGGTCGATCTTTCCCGCTTTCTTTAAGGGAAGCAGCTGCTCATAATAGCGGTTCCAACAGGCAAGTCTTGCCTCATTGATCTCATCAGCGATCTCCAGCTGTGCATAGAGATAAGCCGCATTCATATCACTGGGAAGATAGGACGATCCGTAATTTACCCAGGTATATTTATCGATCTGGCCCCGGAAGAACTTGCTGCGGTTGGTTCCCTTCTCCCTCATGATCTCCGCTTCTTCCACATCCTTCTTATCACGGATCAGCAGTGCTCCGCCCTCACCCATGCTGTAGTTCTTGGTCTCATGGAAGCTGTAGGCACCGAAGTCACCGATGGTTCCCAGTGCTTTTCCCTTGTAAGATGCCAGTACACCCTGTGCGGCATCCTCTACTACCTTTAAGTTATGTCTTTTTGCGATGTCCATAATGGTGTCCATCTCGCAGGCCACACCGGCATAATGCACCGGAACGATGGCTTTCGTCTTCTCCGTGATGGCATCCTCGATCAGTGTCTCGTCAATGTTCATGGTATCCGGGCGGATATCCACGAACACAGGAACCGCACCGCGCAGTACAAAGGCATCTGCGGTGGATACGAAGGTGTAAGCAGGCATGATCACTTCGTCCCCGGGCCGAATGTTACACAAAAGTGCTGCCAGTTCTGTCGCATGGGTACAGGAGGTCGTCAACAGACATTTTCCGGCTCCGGTCCTCTCCTCGATCCAGGCATTACATTTTTTCGTATATTCTCCATCTCCGCAGATCTTCTGATTTTTTACACATTCCTGAATGTAATCTGCTGCTTTATCCACATAAGGCGGTACGTTAAACTTAATATCAATCTCTCTCATAACACATCCTCTTTTCTACTGTCTTTTAGCTTTCTCTATGTTCCCGCTTCCAACTTCCTACGGCTGTCCCAGGCACATTTTCCGTCACATGACTGATAATATATTTCGGTCTTCCCTTGACTTCTTCATAGATTCTGGCAATATAATGGCCAATCACACCAAGGCTTAACATAATAAATCCGCCAATAATGAGGATCAGCAGGATCACCGTGGTAAAACCTTCCACCGCCGTTCCCATCAGATAGCGCACCAGGGTCTGAATCGCCAGGATCACACTGAACAGAATGGATACCCCGCCCATGATCGTCACCAGCTGCAATGGCAGTGTGCTGAAGGAAGTGGCATTGGTAATGGCATATTTCATCAGACTCCAGAAGGACCACTTGCTCTGTCCGTATTTCCGCTCCTGTACTTCATATTCCACAGTCTCCGTACGGAACCCTGCCCAGAAGGTCAACGCCCGGAAAAAGGTATTGCGTTCCGGCAGTTCCAACAGGACCTGTACTACTTTTCTGTCTAAAAGCTTGAAATCGGAAGAAGCATTCATGTCCATCTTGATCAGTTTGCTCATGATCTTGTAAAAAAGTCCGGCAGACAACTTATATCCCAGACTCTCCTTACCGCGGTCGGCCTTGATACCTTCCACGATCTCGGCACCCTGCTGCCATTTTTCCCACATCTGTGGAATCACCTCAGGCGGATGCTGCAGATCACAGTCCATAACGATCACCGCATCCCCCGTAGTCAGCTCCAGGCCTGCAAAAATTCCGGCTTCCTTTCCGAAATTCCGGGAAAACTCCGCTCCCCGTACTCTCGGATTCCTGGCCGATTCTTCCTTAATGCGTTCAAAGGTTCCGTCCTTCGAACCATCACTGATAAATACCAGCTCATAATCGATCCCGTGCTGTTCCAGCAGTTTCCCCAGTACTTTTGCGGTATTGGCAATATTCTGTTCTTCGTTATATGCCGGTAAAACAATCGATAATAATGACATCCTCTAATCCCTTCCGCAGTTCTCGGTCTTGACATACAGGATTCCATCCACAACCCTGGTGGAATTCGCTCCCGGAAAAGTATCCATGTCAATGTATTCCTGCGTCATATAAATCTCACCCACAGTATCCGGATCCAGAAAATTCAGGGTTGCGCCCAGATAGTTCTGCATAAATGCCTGATAATCCGCTCCCTTATAGATCAGATAGTCTCCGCTGAGACCGATCATACCGTCCGTGACTTTTCCGGTAATATCCGTAGTGGGGAATTCATCATACCCGATGACACCCACCAATGCAATGGGAATTCCCTGATAGTACCCTTCCGTCTGCTCGATCCTGTCCAGCAGACGTACACAGTACGCATAGGTCTTCTCGTATTTTTTCTCCAGATTGGAATATCCGATATTATCCGATACTCCATAATTGAATACCAGGATTCCAGCCGCCAGTAATGCCACCCACTGGATCCCGATATCTGTTTTCCCGTCCTCCGACGCATATCTGTCCACAAATGCCAACATCAGGATCAGATATAATACCCACTGATACCGCATCAGCAAATGATAGGTCAGATTCGGAGAAATCACCAGAATCACATTGGTCAAAAGCGGAAGTCCCGCCGCCAACAGAATTATTATAACGAAAAATGCCGGATTCTTCCACCATTTTCTTCGCAGCATGCTTCTCACCAGCAGATAAGCCACCAGAAGCACCAGTGCCGCACAGGCCGTAAAAGAGAAAATATTGTTCACCAGCACATTTCCATGCACCGTAAATGCCAGAAAATCAACATACATTCCCCGGATCGTTGCAAACAGCCCCAGACCGGAACCTCCCTGCTCCATGGAATTGATCCCCTGATAGGTATCCAGCACCTTTCCCTGTAATTTCAACAGAATCTGCAGGATTACGTAATACAATGCGGCTCCGGCAACTCCCATGCCCAAGTAACGAAGTACATAGAACGCTTTCGTCTTCCAGCCCTTCTCTTCCATAAAAAAGAGCAGGATCACATATACGCACAGCAGAATGGCAAAGGGCAGATATGCCTGATAGATCCCCATACTGAACGCAAGACATACCGCCCCGGCCAGCCAGCCTTTTTTCTGTTTTTTCGTAAAAAGCACTGCCAGAATTGCGAGGAACAGTGCCATCATATAGCCATCCATGGTAAACACATAGGCAAAAGTGGATGCCAGTGCCGGAAAAGAAACCAGCAATCCGCTCACTGCCATGATTACCAACGGGTCTGCAAGTTCCAGCAGTTCCGTCAATGCCACCGCCGTCAGCGCCAGCCAGAGCAGACCGATCAGACCAATGATCCACGGAATGGTAAAATACGAAGAAAAGCCGCATGCCACAGACAGAAACCACCGTCCGGAAGTGATCATATTCTGATCAAAATACATACTGCTCAGGCCGTCATGATTCGGAATATCCGAAAGCATCACCGGCAGATGGATCAGAATCCCCAGTACAAACGCTGAGAGAAAGGCGATCTTCCATGTATTTTTTATTTTTGTTCTGCTAGATTGAAAAAAATCCCACGGGGTCTTCATCCGTCTGTCACTCCTTATTTAATCTTTCCGCGATCGTCTGTGCGATCTTCTCTCTGCCGGCCTCATTGGGATGCAGGCCGTCATCGGTATAGAGATACAGATCATCCCAGGTGTCATGTGGATAATAGTCATGATAGATGTCTATGACTTCTACATTCAAAGCCTCACACAGCCCGATCTCCGCATTGACATAATCCTCCAGCACACCACCGCCCAGATCATATTCCTCACAGGTCAGTTCCGGATCCGTATACCAGGTATAGGGCGGGGTGATGAAGATAATGCGCAGCTCCGGATAGGCTTCCCGCAACTCCTTCACAATACTGCGGATAGCTCCACAGTAGGTATATTCATCATACGGATCTGCCGTGGATTCGATGGGAGTGCCGGAGTGATAATCATTCAGTCCGGAACCGATAAACAGGATCTTCACCTGGTCAAAATCGATCTGTCCCAGATCTCCCAAAGTATCCTCAAAATAATCCGTGGCTGCTTCTCGGATGTGCACGGTCCTCTGGACACCGAAATCCTTCACCACAAAGGAACGTACCAGTCCGGCCGCAGAAATGGAATCCTTGGTATATCCCAGCCTTCTCTCCGCATCCGCTCTGCCAAGAACCGTTCCTCCCAGCCCACCGTTGTAGCATTTTAAACCTGTCTTCTCCTGAAGCTTCGCTGCGATGGATGTCTCATCACGGCACAGACCATATACACTGTCTCCCAGAAACACTACATCATAAGGAATCCTCTGATATTCCCGGTCCCCCGGAAAAAACAGTACCAAAAGCAGCACGAACAAAACAGCTGCTGTCACACTATATAAAATTTTTTTCTTCCAGCTGCCGTTTTTCTTCATAAACCTCAGATATTATCCTTCTATTCTTCTATTCCCGCCGTCTGCAGGATCTCTGCGATCCGGGCAGCTCCCTGCCCGTCGATCAGGGTTCTCTCCGCTTCATAGGTTCTCTGCCGCAGTTCCCTGTTCTCACAGACATTCCGGCACCAGCTGCCGATGGCTTTCCTTGTCTCTTCCGGTGTGTAATGCCATTTTCCGGCATATCCGGCAATTTCCTGCTTTCCCAGCCATTCCGTCAGCCCTTCCTGGTTCTCTGCGTAAGAAAAACAGACAAAAGGCACTCCCAGAACTGACAATTCATAGATTGTCGTTCCACCGGCAGTCACCGCCAGCTGACAGGCCGTCATCAGTCCCGCCATGTCTTTCACATCGCAATGCAGAACCACGTTGTTTTGCTCCGATGCATATTGCTCCAATTTTTCCCGGTTCGGATTAAACCTTCCCACCACCAGATGATACCTTATATTTTTTCCCGCCAGACTGTGCTCACACAGTTCCCGCAGGATTTCTCCCGCAATGTTGTCTTTGTCTCCGCCACCGGTGGTGATCAGGATATCCGTTACATCATCCTGCAAAATATACTGTGCTGCCGCCTCACAGAACTGCTGCCGCACCGGCACATAAGCAGCTCCGAGATACTGTCCAGTACTGCTTCCATACAGTTCCCGATACTTTTCCCGGGAAGCAAACAGATTGTAATTGATCACACCGTCCACCGGAAATGCATGCTGCTGCATATCATCCAGCAGATACACCCTGCCAAACCGGTGCAATGCCTGCAAATAAGCATCCGTCACCGCATAGCTGTCCACCAGAAAAACATGCCCGCTTCCACGGATCAGTCCTTCCAGCGCCGAAAGCTCTCCTTCCAGGTCGGCAGGATCCGTCCCAAGGATTTTCACCGGCATGTTCCAGCTCTGCAACAGTTCCGCAGATGCCTGCTCCGCGCACAAAAAGCAGAGTTCTTCCGGATGCTCTATTCTTTTTTGTAATTCCTGTGCCACCGTGAGGCAACGCATCAGATGCCCTGCCCCCGTAACAGCACTGCCGTCCGCACGAAAATAATACATTTCCGCTCCTTACTGCTGTTCCTTCTCTGTGAAATCCACAAGAGACCAGTCCATAGGGGTTCCCAGCCTGGCATCTCTGGTGATCCGTTTGCCCAACAGTTCCTCATAATATCTGGTATGCAGTCCGCAGGAAGGTCTCACAGACCGCAGATTCTCCGGAGTAAACACATCCCCGGCCTTCATATCCTGTGCCACGAACAGGGAACGGGAATGTTCTCTGCTCTTTTTCTGCTTCGGTGTCAGATCGTAGGTCACCTTTCCTACTGCTTTCTCGATCATGCGGATGTGATCCACCATCTCTTTGAATTCTTCCGGTTCCATGGAGAATGCCGCATCCGCACCGCCGTCTGCTCTGCGCAGTGTCAGATGTTTCTCCACCACCTTGGCTCCCAGCGCCACGCCGGCACCGGCCACGGCACAGCCCATGGTATGATCAGAAAGACCTACCACACAGTCAAAGACTTCCTTCATGGAAGGAATCGTCTTCAGATTAATATCCTCATAGGGTGCCGGATAAGCGGAGGTACATTTCAACAGGATCACATTCTCGTTGCCCTCTTCCTTACAGGTACGCAGTGCCAGCTCGATATCCGCCAGATAGGCAATTCCGGTAGACATGATAATCGGCTTGCCGGTACGGGCGATCTTGCGGATGAAAGGAATGTCGTTAATCTCGAAGGATGCCACCTTGTATACCGGTACCTCCATCTCTTCCAGAAAATCAATGCTGGTCAGATCAAAGGGAGAAGAAAAGAATACCAGTCCCATCTCCTCTGCGATCTTTTTCAGCTTTGGCTGCCACTCCCAGGGAGTATAGGCGGTCTCATACAACTTGTGCAGTGTGGTTCCGTCCCAGATGGTTCCCTGTGTGATCTGGAAGCAGGGATCATCACAGTCCAGTGTGATGGTATCCGGGGTGTAAGTCTGTATTTTAATGGCATCCGCACCGGCATCCTTTGCCGCCTGCATGATAGCCACTGCTCTGTCAAAATCCATCAGATGATTCGCAGACATCTCTGCAATTACAAAAGTGGGAGAATCTTCACTGATTTTATGATTCCCGATCATGATCTCTTTGTTCATAATAGTGCCTCCTTAAGGAAATACAATATGTTCGTACTTCTTGCTGTCCCGGATCTCTTTCCAGTGTTCCGCTGTCATGCGCATATATGTCACGTCATAAGCAGCTCCGTTTTTCACCACGTGGGCTTTTTTCTCTTCCACGACTTCACAACCGCAGATCTTATGGAGCTGGATGACTCCCTGATTCAGGGTGAATACATCACTGTATACCGCATTTTTCCCAAGATCCAGAAACGCATGGTCATACATACTCATCTCCAGCGCCAGTGCCGTCTGGATGCTGCGCAGTTTTTTCTCGCCCACGTAATAGGCCCATCCCAGATCTCCTGTGGGATTCGTCAGCCCTGTGTAATTGATGACGCCGGCTGCTGTGCCGTGGATCTCAATGATCCAGTAGCTCACATCCGGATCCTGCTGCACTTTGGCAAACCATTTCTTCTGCCCTTCCAGAGTCAGCTTCGGATCCGTATTCATATAGCGGGTAATCTCCGGATCCATGCGCCAGCGCATGATCTGTTCCAGGTCTCCCTCTGTCACTTTTCTTAATGTAACACTCATTCGCAGCCCGCCTTTTCCAACAGTTCACGCATTCCTTTTAAATCAATGGCTTCGTCTAAGGGAATGCTGACACCAAGCTCTTCCTCCAACTGTCCGATGATCATGACATGCGCCAGGGAATCCCACTGCTCCACATCTTCGATCATGGTATCCTCGGTGATGGTTCCCGCCGGAACCTTTAATACATCTTCAATCAGCTTTATGATCTTCTCTTTCATATGGTTATCCTCTGCTTATCCTCATTTTTTCTAACATTTACCTCTGTCCGGTCTTCCGTCCGGCAGCCGTCACCCAGCCCCAGGTCAATCGTATAAAGTCTCCTTCAGCCAGTAGGCCCTCTCCGGTCTCTCTGCCAGTGTGATCTCATAGCAGGTACCGCCCTCCTGTGTACTTTCCGTCCTGTGGTAACCCAGCTTTTCATACAGAGTTTCCACCGGCTTATTCTTGGCTGTCGGGATATATCTGCCGCGGAGTCCGGTATATCCTTCCTCCTGCATCTGCTCCTCGATACGGTCGATCACCGCATTCTCGATATTCCTTCCCATGACACGGCAGCTCATGACCAGATCCGTGATCTCCGGCAGTTCTCCGTCAGTATCCACGATGGCTGCTGCCACGATTCCGTTGTCTCCAAATGCATCCGTCACCTGATACAGAAATACTCTCTTTCCGGCATCTTCCACGATCTGCTGCATCTGCTCTCTGGTGTAGCGTCTGGTGGTCAGGTTGAACTGGTTTGTTTTATTCAAAAGCTGTGTCAGCCGGTCCAAATGTTCCTTCGGATCCACCGGGATCAGACAGATCTCCAGCTTTTTCACATAGTCTTCAAAGCTCACCGCCTGCTCTGCCATGGCATTTCTGCCAGCATTGGCCCGGTACTGTGCGGTCTTCTCCCGGTCCTCTTTCGTGATCACTGCCCGGGCAAAATATTCTTCATAAATCTTTGCCATGCAGGGCGCCAGTTCCTCCGGTCTTGCCGGGAAATCGGGCACAGTCACCTCCGGCAGCATCTGCCGTACCATTTCCCGTTCCGCTTCGCTGTCATCAAAAAAGACAAAGGAATCCGTTCCCAGATTCAGTTCTTCCGCCATCTTACGGATATTGTCCGGCTTCGGGTCCCAGTTGATCCTGCGGGCTGCGAAATCTTCCGGCCCAAGCAGCATATGGGGATGATGTTCCAAGATCTCCATGGCATCCTCTTCATTATTTTTGGATGCTATGGCTAACAGCACACCCTGTTCCTGCATCAGCTTTATGACCCGTTGCAGATTTTTATAAGCAAGACCGCTGTGGTCTTCCGACAAAAGCACCGGTGTGTGATCCGTCTCTCCGGCCAGACCGCCCCACAGGGTATTGTCCAGATCCAGGACCAGCACCTTTTTAGGGGTGCGTTCCTCCAGTTCCGCCTGCTGTACTATTTTTTCCGCCAGAAGAGACTGAGTCTCCATCCCCAGCAATACTTTGCCCATATACCACATTTTCAGGGAAAACGCCTTCTCCTCGCCCTGATGCTCTATGATCCGGCGATAGGGGAATATCCTCACATTCGCATGCTTCACCGCAAGCTTTTGCAATTCCATACTCCACAGGCTCTCCAGCTGCTGTTTGCGTTCCGGATCCGCCAGCACAGCCAGTTCCACCGCCCACAGATATGCATCGGAGACATAGAACACACCATGCTCCGACAGACAGCCTTCCAGCGTCTGAAACCAGTTTCCGATCCGCTCTTTTGCTGTCTGCGGATCATAGTCATGTTCCAGCAGTTCTGCCAGATCCATGATCAGAAAGGTAATGTCCGGCTGAAACGCATGATAAGAGGAAGCCGGGTTCAGCAAAGCTCCCAGTTCATTTCCATAGCCTTCCGCATCGTAGACTTCCGCCTGTTTCTGTAACATACGGATCACCATATTCATATTTACATTGGACAATACTGCCAGTCTGCCTGTTGCCATAGTCTCAGATTCCTCCGGGATTATTTTTCCTCCGTCATCAGACGGTATTTCATCTCTGCGATCTTCCAGTCTGTCAGATTATCGATATCCTGCACTTCCAGTTCCGATACGATCAGGGGCAGAATATTTCCCACCATCAGCTTCTTATTCACTGCAAAGCGGTCCGTACGGAAGACATAGAACTGTCCCACATCATGATAATGGGGCTGCAGGTCCTGGGATCTGCTGTCCAGATATTCGGGATATTTAAATACCAACCGTTCCTGCTCCACTACCATGGCCCGCTGGGGCGGGTAGGAAAAGCTGACCACCGGAATCAGGGTGTCCGCATCGCTTGCTTCCAGCTGTTCTACCGCTGCTTTCAGTTTTTCCGCTGTCACAAAAGGCGCTGTGGGATAGATGCAGCATGCCACATCAAAATGCATGTCACGCTTCTCATATTCCGCCAACACTTCCGCCAGCACATCATTGGTGGTGGCAAAGTCTCCAGAAGTCGCCTCACTGCGGAAAAACGGCACCTCTGCACCGTACTTTTTCGCAATCTCCGCAATCTCCGTATCGTCCGTGGATACCATCACATGGTCAAAAAGTCTGCTGGACAATGCCGCCTCGATGGAATATGCCAGAATCGGTTTTCCACAAAAATCTCTGATATTTTTCTTCGGGATCCGCTTGCTCCCACCTCTGGCGGTGATAATCGCTAATCTGCTCATTTTCCTAACCTCATCTTTCTCATGCCCCATGGCCGCCCTTCAGGCCCGTAGCTTCCATACAAACTGCCGGATCCTGTAATAGAGATAAAAACAAAGATCGCTCTTTTTCTGCATGGCGATGAATTTGCGTTCCTCCGGCCCGGTATATTCCAGATAATATTTGTTCCTGTCGAACTCCGGAAAATGTCGTTCTGTCCCCTCCCGTAGTTCTTTTACAAAAGACAGCTTCGGCTTCTCCACTCCCGACAGATAGGAGAATAAAGTGATCACATAATACAGCTCCGTAAAACGGTATTCGATCTGCTCCCGGTATTCCGCAAGGAACCCTCTGTTCTCGCATTCCGTGTACAAAAGCTCTGCTGCTTTCATGCGGTCACGGCATTTTTCCTCCGTGATGTGATGTACCGTGGACACCGCATGCTGGTAATAATAATACAGCGGTTCCTCCACTCTCTCAAAACGTCGAAAGTACAGGCTCCACAAGGGGCCTGCACAGTTGTCTTCGTAGAAAATATGCTCCGGAAAATCCAGATGATTCTCCCGGATCACACTATGTTTGTAAATTTTCAGCACCATACTGCCGGGACGCATGAACAGTCTCTCATGCTTTTCCTTCGTCAGATCCCCGGTCTGATCCGGTGTATTGTTGACGATGACCTTCCCGACCTCAAAGGTATGATGATCCACCAGACTGTAATCGCAGCCCACCAGATCCGCTCCGGCCTCTTCCGCTTTTTTCAGAAGCTTCTCGTAATAGTCCGGTGACACCCAGTCATCACTGTCGATGAAACCGATCCATTCCCCCTGCGCCACCCGCAGTCCGGCATTTTTGGCACCGCCCTGTCTTAAATTCACAGGGTTCGGAATGACACAGACCAGCTCCGGATAACGCTTCTGATAATCCAGCAGGATCTCCAGAGAATCGTCTGTAGAAGCATCATCCACGCAGAGGATCTCATAATCGTACAGTCCCCGGATGGTCTGTCCCACCAGGCTGTCCAGACAATAATTCAGTTTTCCCTCCGTCGCCATATTATAGACGGGCACGATGATGCTCAGTTTTTTACTCATAGGCGTTACAGATTTCCCCGTTCTATTTTTGCTCTGCCGTCTTCTACCCGATAGACAATGTCACATTTTTCAATGGTCTGCAATCTGTGGGCGATAATGATCAAGGTCTTGCGGCCGTGCAGTCGGTTGATAGACTCCATGATGGCTGCTTCCGTATCATTATCCAGTGCGGAAGTGGCCTCATCCAGGATCAGTACCTCCGGATCATTATACAGCGCTCTGGCGATACCGATACGCTGTCTCTGTCCTCCGGAGAGGCGGATACCCCGCTCGCCGATGCCAGTCTCCAGACCTTCCGGCAGAGTCTTGATAAATTCATCCAGCTGTGCCTCTTTCAATACTTCCCACAGTCTGTCCTCATCAATCTTGTCCTCCGGCACACCGAAGGCTACATTTTTACGGATGGTGTCATCCAGCATGAAGATCATCTGGGGGATGTAGCCGATATTCTTCAGCCATTTCCGGTAATTGCCCGGTTCCTTTACATCCACGCTGTCTGCATAGATATGTCCCGTACTGGGCTCCAGCAGTCCCAACAGAATATCCACCACGGTACTCTTGCCCGCGCCGGAAGTACCCACGATACCTACCGATGCACCCACCGGGATCTTCAGATCCGCATGGTCGAAGATCAGACGCTCCGTATTGGGATAGGCATAAGTAATATCTTTCATCTCGATGCTTTCTTTTACATCCAGCTTTTCATCTTCATCGGTAGCAAAGGACATGTCGATATTCTGTCCGTTGATCTCATCCTGTAAATTATCGCTGACACCCATGAAGAAAGGTTCAAAATAGGCGATGGAATTGATCTGGTTGTTGATACGGTTCACGCAGGGCAACAGTACCAGTGCCGCTGCCGCCAGAGTTCCGAACACTGTCAGCATATTTTCTGTAGGCACACCGGTGGCCACCAGAAAGATCATGTATCCTACCATAGTGGCAACGCAGGCTGTCTCGATCAGCAGCTTCGGCACCTGATTGTACAGGCTGTAACGCTGTACGGCATCCACGTAGCCTTTTCCGCATTTGCGGTACTCGGATACGAAATACTGCTCCTTGCCGGAAATCTTTACTTCCTTGATACCCTGTACCGTCTGGGAGATCCATTTGAACAGACTGCTGTAATAGTCCTGATTGTCCTTACCTGCCTTGTACATGATGGGCTTCAGCACTCTCTTGATCAGCCACATCAACAGAAGCAATACCACCGCCATCAGGATCGTCATGGTACCGCTGGAAATAAAGCAGTAGCTGATGACAAACAGGGAAACCACGCTGTCGGATAACAGCTGTAACAGTGCCAGGATCAGTGCATACATATTGTTGACATCGGAAGTGATACTGCGCTGTACCACAGCGGTATCCGCATTCAGATAAAATTCATAACCTCTGCGCAGGTAATTACGCATCATGCGCTCGGAAGTGCGGAACTGGTTCGTATAGACAAAGGATAAAGTCAGCTTCTGCTGTACATAAGTAAACAGGTTCTTCACCACAAATACCAGAATCAGCAGCACCATGACAATAATGGAGAACGTACGATAGCTCTCCACACCCATGATCTCATAGCAGGCTTCCGCCACCCGGCTGTGTTGTACCGCTTCGGGATCAATGACGATCTGCATGACCTCCACCAGCATTCCCACACCGGCAGTCTGCAAAAAGGCACTGATCACCATGAGGATAATGAGTCCCACCATGGTTCTTTTCTGTTTTTTGTCCAACAGGACACGTAATTTCTTGATGATCTGTATCATTGACGGTCTCCAAACTTATATCTGTTCATTCTGCCTGTGGATCAGTGGATCCTCATAGGCATCCATAAAATCAGGTCCGAGGCGTACCGCTTCATCCGCAAAAGGAAGTCCCTTTACCTCCGTAAATATGGTTACCACCTTTTTAAAACGCAGATTCGGGAAAAAGTTCAGCATCTCCATGGGCATGGATGCATCGAACTGGGGATATTCCGCAAAAAGCTTCTGGTAATCCAGCAGGTCTCTGGGATGGGGCTTTAAAAATATGGTGCCCTCTTTTTCATACATCTTGATAATATCCCGGAAGATCTGTTCTCTCACATCCAGTGCACATACCGGATCCGTGAGGATCAATATTTTATCTCCCACCTTATTGCTCTCTTCGATCTGGTGTTCCAGTTCGTCTTTATTTCTCACGAATGCCTGCAGGAGCAGTTGCTTATCCTCCGCTGTCAGCCGGTCTTCCAGCGGCTTTCTGGGAAGTTCGATATACCGGGGACAGGGATAGCGGATGGCGGAAATGTCATTTACTTCCATATCCATGCAGTATTTTCCGTAGCCGTTCTGAACAAAGATCAGGTTCAGATACATGGACAGGAATGCCTTGATCTTAAAATGTCCACGGTTGTCATATCGCGCCGCGTCAAAGTTCTTGAGACAGTTCAGGCCGTCTTCCACGGCATGATAGCGGATATGGTTCTGATTCAGGTAGTAGCCGATGGGATCGGAATCGCAGTAGACATAAATGTCCTTGTAAGTCCGAAGATCTACCGGCACATAAGAAGCCTCGAGTCTGGCGTACTCCTTCGTAAAGCGGATCCGGTTCTTCAGATTCCCCAGAAAGCTTCCGGTGTCCTCCCGGTATTTTTCCAGTTCCGGGAAGAAATCTTCACGCTTCTCATCAAATTCCAGTACCTCTTCGAACAGTCCCGTGCTCTCCACCCGGGATTTCAGGTTCTCGAAATTATTGGACATTTTGGACAGCACTAAAGTAGCAGCCCCTGCTTTCTTCGCAGGATCTGCCTCCGCCCTTAATTTCAGTTCTTTTAAAAAAGTCACATATACATGATAGTATGTGTGACAGATATAGATTCTGTCTTTCATATATAATCTCTATTATTGCTTATTGCCGTATAATTTAGTAACTATTCACTCCCCATCCGCAGAATCGCTGCAATACGGATTCCATGAATAGTTACACTATAGCACACTTTTCTCTTCCAGTAAAAAATCTTATGAAATTTTAAGAAAGTTGGGGCAACAGTTCAGCCATAGAATGACAGAATTGGTGCCTGGGTGCTTGCACACAAGGCAACGATTCTGTCATTCTATGAGCGGAACGCAAGGTCAATGAAATAAAAGATGAGCCGCGATGCGGCGCCGGCTGCGAAGCAGACGCTTTTATGAATTGGCCTTGCGCTGAACTGTTGCAACGGCTGCACCTTTACAATCTATACACCCAGATCCCCCAGTAAGAGTCTTCTGTTTCAAAGTATCCCACAAGTTCCATGCCCATCCTGTCGGCATCGCCGATCTCAGCTCCGGAGAACAGGTACTCACATCCCAGCTCCCGCAATGCCTCCATGTCAAATTCCAGGCCTTCATAGACCAGTGTGTTTCCCTTTTGCAGGCGCATGTAATTGCCGGTAATGCTGTTGAACAGATAACAGCGGTTCCCCCATGTATCAAAGTATACCCGCACTTCTTCGTTTTTCTCAATCTCCGGTGCAATAACTTCCCGGAATCTGTGCTTGTACTCCAGAGGATAATTGTTGGAATATCCGTCCACCGTATAAAAACCATGCATCAGTGCCGGTGCGGGACTGACTCCCAGATGTGCCACACGATAGGTGCTCTTGTCCCGGCCAATCGCATCATCGATCTCCTGCATCAGATCCTCTGAAAACCAGCTTTCCCAGGAGATATATCCCGTGATTCCGGATCCGTTATTGATCTGGTTCACATTGAGATACATTCCGGAATTCACTTTCAACAGCTGAAGCGTCGGCAACAGACATACTGCCAGGATCACCAGTTTTCCCGGCAGCATCCTGCTGTCGGTATGCGGCACTTTCGTTCTCCACAATACCGCTGCCGCCAGTGCGAACTCCAGATACCAGTCCGCAGGATACAGCCAATAGAACCGGTGGATCTGAAAATAGTGTAAAAATCCCGTGACGCTGTTTTTGAAATCAACGACCACCGTCATATGACAAAATGCATAAAACAATGCGATGCCGATCAGGAATAAAAAGTTGATAACAGCCGCCTTGTATATCATTCTGTCCGTTTCTTCCTTTTTGCAAAATGCTCCCAGAAGCAGGAATATGACAATCGGCAGGATCAGATATTTATGTAAGGACGGTGCGTGTTGTGCGCTGTTCCGGAAGATGCTCCAAAAAGTCTCAAAAAAGGGAGTCGCAGAAGACACCATCTCTTCCCGGTGGCTGACATAACTGCTGTCTCCTACCAGAATCTCCAGGATCAGTGACCAGTTGACAATGACATAAGTCACCAGCAACTCTGCAAATCCAAGAACCGGCCATTTATTCTTTCTTTTCTGAAAGAAAGCAACAAGGAGTGCCAAAAGCCACAATCCCAGCACCACATAACCGGTATACACCAGGTGGCTGGTCAGGCCGAACAGTAACGTACACATCAATGCGGGAAGGATTCTTTTCCGTTTCCACAGACACAGAAAGGCATATGCCACCAAAGGAATGCCGAATTCCGAAAGACCGTAGACCGGATATAAGGGCAGCACACAGAAACATGCCCCGGCTATCACCGCCAGAATACTGCTCTCCGTGCTCTCCTTTACCAACAGATACATTCCCAGAAACGCCAGCACAAAGCAGATCATATATTGTGTAAGAAACGCCACCCTGGCAGAAAACAGACAATACAGCGGCAGGAATAAAATGGCCGATGGCTGCATACCGCTGGCATTGACTCCGCCCAGCATCTCCGGATATACCGTACTGCCGTCCCATAAATGTCTGGCGGGAAGCATATAGTTCATAATGCTTTCATCCAGCTGATCGTTGATCTCAAAGATGCAGCCATCCCCAAGAATAAAATAGGGGAAAAAAAATACAACCACGATCAAAATTCCGGTCCACCAGAGAGGAATCCTGTCCAGCCACAAGAGGAACCGGTTGATCTGTTTGCCTATTGCAGGTTTTTCATCAGAAGTGAACAATAATATAGTCCCCCTTATCTACAATATAACCCTCCTGCGGATATTCCGGCAGATCCAGAGACTCTTCTTCCGCTGCCGCATAAAGACTGATGTCCTCCAGAGCCACCAGCTGATGCCCGTGCATTTCAAAAAATTTCACCAACTCCGCATCAGAATCAAAGGCATAGCGTCCCCAGTCGATAACAGACAGTGCCGGTGTCTGTGCCACCCACACTCCTCTGGATCCACGATTGTATTTATCCAGCAGATCCGGGTCCACCAGATCCGCCAATCGTTTCATCTTATAATAAACAGGGCTGCTGTAGCTCACATAGGCACCCTGAACTATGCTATAGGGAATATCATAATTTCCCGTGAAGATCACCGGTTTTGAAGTATCAAAGTCCCGTTCCAGATCCATTGCAATCTGATCCACGGTCTTCACTGCCGCATCATATTTTTTCTTGTCAATATAGAACCATCTGGTCATATCCATACACTGGTTCCAGAGGATCACCGCCAGCACCAGAACTGCAAGTGCCCTCACACCAGCAGAGATTTTTCTGCCAGCCGTATTCTTCGCTTTTGGGGCCAAAGTTCCCGTCAGCTGCCAGATCCCATACACAAAAAGCAGCGCTCCGTATCCACAGAAGACCGGCAGGAACTGTGCCGAACGGTACAATGTGGCTTTTCCTTCAATGAACAGAAGAGAAAACGCTGCCAAATAAGCGGCAGGCAACAACAGAAGTGCCCACAGATCTCTGCCGCGGATCACCCGCACCAGCGTCACCACAAGGATCGCAGCCGCTGATAATATAAAAATCCGGATCGGCAGATACGCATAGGCAAACACACCATACAGCACAAAGGTCCTCTTGAGGATCATGGCAAGCTCCCCGAAAGCCCCCGGCTGCAGCATCCAGCCCAGCATTTCCGTCACGGAACGCTGTACCGCCTCTCCCCGCAGATATTCCAGGTGAAATGCTTTCGTCACTACCACGATCATCACACTACGCAGCACAATGGCCACAAGCGCCGCCACCGCACCGGCCACCAGTGTGGCAAATATGTCCTTCTCCTGACGTCCCTGTGCGATCCGCTCCGTCAGCAGCAAGAGCATCAGCCCCGCCAGCCACAGGATCATAAAGGACTCGTAACATCCCATGGCGATCCATAAAAAGACTGCCGCCGTCAGGATCTTAGCCACTGCCAGGCATCCCAGTTTCTGCCGGATACCGGATCCTTTTTGCATTTTCCGGGTACTGCTCTGCCATTCCCTGACACAGCACAGGCTGATGCCACAGCACAGGTAGCCAATGGCGATACCGTTATGCAGGAAATAAGTAAAGACTTCACTGATCAGGGGACTGGAGAGAAAGACAGCACCGAAGAAAGCATAGCCTGCCGTCGGAACCTTCTCTCCCAATACAGAATAAAACAATGCAGACCAGACGACTGCTGCCAGCACCAGTATCACAACTGCCGCAAAATCCGTCACGAAGGGAACAAACTCTGCCAGCGATACCACCTTATTCAGCAAAAACAGAACCCACCGCCCCACAATGGCGATCAGTCCTTCTTCAAAATAATATAAGGATGGCGTATCATCGATGCCGATGGTTGCATTGGTCACCTTATAGCCGTAGGCACACACCGCTGTCAGTAACAGGATCCCCATATACAGGCGGTTCTGCTGGAAGTGTTTCCCGTAGCTCTTCCATTTCTGCATCACTTTTTCCATGCTTTTCATCCATTCCTTTTTCTTATTCGTCCATTACTGTGCTACTCTTCCTCCAGCTTCTCCAGGCGGAAGATTGCAAAATCATAATACATATAATGAAATTCCAATACCTGTTCATAGCTGTACTCATCTTCCATTTCATTGGGGTAGCCCCCCTGGAAGCAGATATACCACAGATTATCATAAGTGTCCAGCTGACTGTAACTGCTCAGTGCTTCCGTATTCACAAAAGGAAGACTGTACAGCTTATATGCGATCGTGTAGTAATGCAGTTCAGGATGATACACATTCAAAAAGATCGTATGCGTATACGGTCCGATGATCGCATCATTCTCCGTCATGTATTCCTCCACGAAATTCTCGTAGGTTGCCAGACCGTCATCATATTCCAGCCTGATCTCGGAGGTATACTGTAACAGGAAGCAGAGACCTGCCGTTCCCAGAAGGCCTGCAGCCCATATTTTCCTGCTTTTGCCTTTTGTGTTCTCCGTGATCTGTGCAAATCCCACGGCATACCACAGCATGACAAAACCCATGCCCGGGAACGCATAACGGCCCATAAAACAGTTATTGACCGTAGCGGAGATCACGCCTCCCACGATACCCGTCAGGGCAAATGTGCTAAACGCGATGGCCGGTGCAATGTTATGATTCTGTCTCACCCAGTCCACGGCTCCGTAACTGAGTACCAGACATAATGCCATTCCCAACAGTACGACAATGCCGATGGGAGTCTCCACCGCTGAAAACCATTCCTTACAATAATCCATCACGGAATACAGCGTTGCCAGTTCCGCAGTGGAACCGTCATCATAGCGCATCCGCAGGACAAATTGCCGGATCGTCACCGCCAGCCAGGGAGAAAACACCAACGCCACCGTAAATCCGGAGATAAAATACCCCTTGATCAGCTCCTTCTTATGGCAGATCAGGATCACCGCGAAAAACAGCAGATAGAATAAAAACGTCTGGATCAGTGCAAAGGTATGACAATATACCGTGCCGATACTGGCGATGCAGAATACGATCCATTTTTTCCGGGCCGGTTCTCTGAAAATGTCATAGGCAGACAGTCCCGTCAACGTCAGAAAGAACAGGGCCACCGCATACATTCTCACATTTCCCGCCTGTACACTGAAGATCGGCATCAGCAGGGAAAACAGCATAAAATACACCGAAATCTTACGATCAAACAATTTTGCCACATAATATTTTCCCAGCAGCATATATCCCAGCATGAACAGCACGGACATCAGCTTCAGTGCCCAGAAATGGGTTCCTCCCCCACACAGATGATAGAAGCTTTTTAACAGCACATAGTAAAACGGTGAGTGATCATCCGTGGCTGTAATATAGATCAGCCGCTTCCAGGGCAGGGATACCATGGATGCCGAATAAGCCTCATCATACCAGAGGCTGTTGGTAATGCAGAAGGCTCCCCAGAGAAGCAATGCCGCCACCGGCAGTCCATGCCACAGCAGTGCCCACATATTGTTCTCTGTGAAATTATGCTGTTTTCTTCTCTGTGTCTCCATTACGTCTATAGTTCCTTCCCGTTCTGTCTTTTTTCACATATCAGATTTCAAAATCTTTTTCCATATCTTTCGATCTTTTATCAGTATCTCCGGTACAGCACCATATCCGCATCCCTGCCGAGCTCTTCATACCCTGCCGTCCGGCACATTTCATCGATGGCTCCACCGCTCACCGTTGCCAGATAACGACTCTGCAGCTCTGTCAGATGCTCCGTAATATATTCCCGTTCACAGCAGCTGATGCCAAAACCCTTCGGTGCACTGTACAAAAGCTGCCATTTCAGATTCTGATGGCCTTCCGGGGTCTCATCTCCGAAGGTCCAGATCACTACATTCTCATAATTCGGCACCTGTTCTGTATCCATGGCCAGTTTTTCCGAGAAGATTTCCCGCCAGTACTCCACCTGTGCCTGCCGTTCCTCTGTCACATAGGGAATCTGATAGTCATAAGGCTCCACCGCTTTGAAGCTGTACAGATACAGGAAAGCCGCTCCCAGAAGCACCGCTTTCTTATAATATCTGGTCTCCAGCATACTGACGATGAAAATGCCTGCTGCGATAAAGGTCAGGAAATGTTTGCTGCCTTCCACCATTTTGTACATGAGCAAATGTGCGAACAGCATGGCGATGAGGCTCAGGGCAAAATGCACTTCAATAACCAGCTGGTTGTGCAGTTCCCGTTTTCTGTCCTCTGTCAGTGTGTACGGTCCGAACAACGCCTCCCGTACCTTCTTATCCTCCGGCTCCATCGCGATCCGTTCCACCCGCTTCGCCCGGCGCAGTGTGCGGATGTCCAGAAAACTCTGCACCAACAGGATCAGCAGCACCAACAGATAACCGTCAAAAAAGGCTCCGGAAGCCAGACCATTCCGTCCCCCTTCGATACAATGTCTGTAGAATTCCAGTCCTTTCCAGTAAAGTGTTCCGAAAAGGTTGCGGAAGCCCGCGCCGATCCCATCAGTGAAAAAGGTAGTGATCCAGTCCGTATAAAACAGCGGTGTAAAATATTCCGCTCCCAGATAATGTTTGATCAGGGCATAGGTAATTCCCGTTGCCGCTACTATCAGAATCGATCCGATCCACCCTGCCTTTTTATTACGGCAGATCCAGAAATAGCAGGCCAGAGCCAGAAACAGCAGCATATAAGGCCGCATCAGGGTCAGCAGTACCGAGATCACGAACATGGCGATCAGTTTCCCGCGGCTCTCCCTTTTCAGATAGCTCATGGCCAGTCCGTAGAACAGGATCAGCAAGCTGAAGCAGATCACCTCCGGCATACCGGACAGCATATATCTGACAAACAGGGAATACAGGCTGAACAATACCGTCAGGATCCCCAGCTGTTTCCAGGTGGGCTTCACCAGCCAGACAAATACAAACATGGTGATTGTCAGCAGCACGATATTGCAGATCACCGGAGACAGCAGATTCCAGCCGAATAACAGTCCCCACAGGATCCAGGGAAATACCAGCACCGGACTCCATGCTGCAAAGGACAACTGCAGCGCATGACTTTCGTTAAAACCGAAATATCCCCGGGGAAAACCGTAATTTACGATTCCCTCCACCTGCTTGAAATAGAATAATTCGTCGTTCCATTCCGAAGAGGGAAGATACACCTGTCCGATGCTTCTTCCTTCCGCTGCCGTCCGTACCAGACAGCAGAGCAGGGGAAGCAGTGCCATCAGTACCGCTTTCAGCAGTGTCATATAACGTTTGTCCTGTTTCCACCAATCCACAAAACGTTCTTTCTTCATCCGTTTTCCTGTTACCCTTCTGTTTTATTTCGATTTACCGGTCTTCCTCACCCAGATGGATCTTTTCCCGGATCACATACTGGGGAGAATTATTCATGCTGATGTAAATACGTCCCACATATTCCCCGATCAGTCCCAGCATGATCATGATCATGCCGCCGAAAAATACCACGGCTGCCATCAGGGCACTAAAGCCCATGGGCACATTAGGATTCACCAGACGCTTGATAATGGTATAGATTCCATAGAGGAAGCCCATACCGGCACATCCCACACCCAGTGTAGTGGCAATCCGCAGCGGTTTCACCGAGAATGCGGTAAATCCGTTGAACCATAAGCCCAGCAGCTTTTTCAATGTATATCCGGAACTGCCTTCCTCTCTTTCCCTGTGACACACCGCCACATTGGTAATGTTTTTGGTGGCCCGGAGCACCAGTCCAATGACATAGGGGTAGGAATTCTCATAGCGGATCATATCCTCCACCACGAATCTCTTCACTGCAAAATAGCTGGAAATATACAGATCCGCCGGTTTATCCAGCATCATCCGGGTCATCAGCTCATTGACCTTGCTTCCCATATTCCGGAATGCGGAATGCTGTTTATGTTCGTAGCTGGCGTAAACGGCATCGAAACCCTCTTCCAGCTTGCCCAGCAGCTTGTCCACTTCATCCGCCGGTGTCTGTCCGTCATCATCCAGACACACCACGTAATCGCCGTCGGAATGACGAAGTCCCGCCATCAGTGCCGCATGCTGTCCGAAATTCCGGGCAAAGCCGATTCCCTTGATATTGTCATATTTATCACACAGATCCCTTATGGTTCCCATGGTATTGTCCGGGGAAGCATCGTTCACCAGAAAAATATCGTATTCATACTGCGTGAGTTCCTGCATTTTTTCCCGGATCTCCTTCACCACATGGGGTAAGGTATGTTCCGAGCGATAACAGGGGATTACAAAACTTACTTTTTTCATAATTGTGTTCTATTCCTCGTTTTCCTGATCATTTCCGGAATTCACTGCTGCCATCCAGACGATGTCCCGGTAGTCGCCTTCAATACACACATCGTCCCGCAACAGTCCCTCTCTGCGAAATCCCGCTTTTTCATAGCTGCGGATCGCCTGCCCGTTCTCCGACAGAGCCCGCAGATACACTCTGTGCAGCTGTTCTTCCTCGAAGCAGTACCGGAGCATCAGCTTTGCCGCTGCCGTACCGACACCTCTGCCTCTGGCATCGGCCTCTCCGATGAAAATACCGTATTCCGCCTTGTTATGATGTCTGTCAATATCCCGGATATAGACGGATCCCAGTGGCTTGTCGTTTGCCAGATCACAGATGATCATCTGCACCGCATCGCCGGTCTCCACATGGGTCCGGATCCAGTTCTCATGGGACTCTCTGGTAAAAAGAGCCTGATAGATAAAATTTTTCCGCACAGCATCACTGTTGCGCCATGCCACGATCCGGTCGGTATCCTCACGGGTCATCAGCCGTAAATAGATTCCTGCTCCGGTATCCCGGTAAACTCCGGGAATCCGTTCCGGCGCTATCCGCTTTTTTATTTCTGTCCGCATGGTATCCTGCATAATATTCACTCCTTATGCCTGTCTATAGGCATTGCACAGATCGATCACTCTGGCGATCTCATCCTCCCGCATCTCCGGGAACAGCGGCAGGGTCACGCAGTGTGCGGCCAGATATTCCGCATTGGGACAGTCTCCCGGCTGATAGCCCAGATTGGCATAAGCCTTCTGTAAATGGCAGGGTACCGGATAATGCATGTTACATTCCACATCATTTTCTGCCATATACCGGATAAAGTCTTCATGATCCGGCACCGTGATGACAAACAGATGGAAGACCGGAGTGGTGTTCTCCGGATGTCTCTGCATGGTGATCAACGGATTTGTGATCTCCTTCAGATAACGATGTCCGATCTCCTGCCGTCTCTTCGTCCACTCCGGCAGATATTTCAGGCTGACACTCAACACTGCCCCCTGCAGACCTTCCAGCCGATAGTTGTAACCGATCTCATCATGATAATACCGCACATCACAGCCTTGATTCTTCAGACGGTCGATATGCTTATAATATTTTTCTTCCTGACAGGTAACACTGCCGCCCTCACCAAAGGCGTAGAGGTTCTTGCCCGGGTAGAAGCTGAAGCAGGCCAGATCTCCCAGCGTTCCCACATTTCTGTCCTCAAACTTTGCTCCGTGAGCCTGGGCACAATCCTCCACCACAAACAGTCCGTGACGGTCTGCGATCTTGCGGACTCCCGCATAGTCAAAAGGCTGACCGTAGAGGTGAACACCGATAATGCCTTTCGTCTTTTCCGTGATCTTAGCCTCCAGTACAGAAGGATCGATCTCCCAGGTATCCGGTGTACAGTCTGCGAACACCGGTGTGGCTCCCGTATAGCTTACCCCCCATGCAGTTGCTATATAAGTATTGGCCGGAATGATCACTTCATCCCCGGGGCCTACGCCCAATGCCAGCATTGCCAGATGCAAAGCGGAGGTACCGTTGTTGACACCACTGGCAAATTTGCTTCCCACATAGGCGGCAAACTCTTTGTCAAAGGCATCTGCATATTTTCCGCCGGAAAAAGCGGTCTCTTTACATACGTTCTCAATGGCTTTCCGGTAGGCTTCCGCATGCGCCTCCACATCTCTTGTCAGATCGATTCTTTTAATATGTGCCATGGTATTATCCTTCTTTCTTCCGTTTCCGGGGCAAAAGCCCTCAACCTTGATGCCTACGGATTGTTCCGTGCTACGCACTTATGAGCGAGTTCATGTGGGCTTAGACCTTTTTCCCCTGGCATCTTATATATGCTTCTTAATATAAAACTCGTTAAACAATCTTGCAATCTGTACCAGATAATTACAGATCGTCTTAAATACCTTAACAGTAGTATTGTAATCTTCCTGCCACTCCACCGGGTAATCCAGGATCTTCACGCCCCGCTTCTCCGCCCGTAACAGGAATTCGATCATATAGAACCAGCCGTTATCCTGACTGCAGCCCGCAATCAGGGAAAGAGCAGTCTGTCTGCGTACAAAGGTAAAGCCGCAGATGGCATCCGTGGACTTCATCCGCAGGAACAGTTTCAACAGAATCAACAGTCCCTGGGACGTGATCTTGCGATACCATTTTCTTCCCTTTGTATCGGATTCTCTGGCGAAACGGCTGCCGTTAATGTATTCGATCTGAGGCTGTGTTTCAAAAAGATGGATTGCCTCTCCCAGATGTTTGATATTGGTAGACAGATCAATGTCCATATATCCCACCACGTCACCGTGGCTCAATTCCACACCTCTGCGGAAAGCCGCACCGACACCGCGGACATTGATTCTCTCATATCTTACTTTTTCATATTTCTGACAGAGCATCTCCGCGATCTGCGGGGTCTCGTCCTCGGAACCGTTATCCACAATAATGATCTCATAATCTTCAAATGCGATCTTGCGCAGATACTCCACCGTCCGTGTCACACCGCTTTCCAGCCGCAGACGCTCATTTAATACCGGAAAAATTATCGTAAACATCATTTTGTCAGTTTTTCCACTCCTTCTATTACATAACGCTGTCTCTTAAAGCTCATATTCAGAATGACGGACAGGTATTTGAAGATCAATGTCAGCATCACCGACATCATGAAAAATCCAAAAGAAATCAGAGTCATCAGGCTCATCCAGCCTTCCACCGGGCGTACCGTGCTGAAGATGGAATAAACGATCCACCCGAACATGATCACCATGACTGCAAACAGAATACTACTGATCAGCATGGAAAATTTCTCCAGTACATCCGTGAAAATGATCAGCGTATCCAGAGCCAGACTACTGCGGGTATTCCGCTCTTCCCGGTTCCTGGTTCCCTTTGCCATCTCTTTATTGTCATAGACTATGGTCTCCGCCCGCAGTCCGCAGTTCATATACATGGCCTTGCGGTAAGGAATATACGCATTCATCTGGTTCACACGGTTCACTGCCCGTCTGGAAATAATGCGGAAACGTTCCTGACGCAGCTTATGGGTATTACGGCTTCCCAAATTGTACACCGCATAGAAAAGTCTGGAGGTAAATGCTACATCCCGCTTCGGTGCCGCAGCCACCACGTCATAGCCTTCCAATGCCTTATGATAGATATCCATGATCAGGGACGGTTCAAAATCCAGCAGACAACGGTCGAATTCAAAGAGAAAATCTCCAACAGCCAGATCTCTTCCGGCATTCATGGCCATTTCCACCCCCTGATAAAAGCTCAGATTGATCAGGCTCACCACATGGCGGGTATTGCTTTCTTCCAGATACCGGTGGATCTCCTCAATGGTATCATCCATGCAGCAGTCATTCACACAGACGATCTCATATTTTTCAAAATTCTGTTCCATGGTCCCGCAGACAGTCTTCAGGAACTCTCTGATATTTTTTCCATCGTTGTGCAGATACAGCACGCAGGATACGAAATTTTTCTCTTTATTCTGTATTGCTTCTTTCTCCATAATGTTTCCTTTTTCTTCGCGATTAATCTAAAAACGGATCCAGATCATATACGGTATTGATCTTGCCCGATAATACACTGATAAAAACAGGATCTTCGGAAAGAGCCCGGATTACTGTGGGTCTCGAATCGTCGATCTCCGAAGCCTTCAGAATGGGCTTCATGGAAAACAAAGATTTCTCATAGCTGAACGCATACTCTTCCCGCATATATTTCCGTGCCAGTGTGGACATATACTCCCAGGCGCTCTCCGGTCTGCCGGGGCAATCGTTACAGTTCCCCAGAAAACCTCCCTGACAGCAGTTGCCATTCTCTCCCACACAGGGAAACTGTGGTGTCGCATCATAGCTGGTCTTATGAGGAGTAAAGGTTACCGAAGTCAGGGAATGATAACCGGTCTTTCCAAACGGCATAATGGAGAAAAAGGGGCCATCCATTACCGTAAAACCGATATTCCGGATCTTATCGCTGGCTTTGCAGAGAATGATCTCGCACAGTTCATATTTCAGTCCGAAATCCTGAGTCTCTGCGCCCTTTACTTTCCTCAGGATCTGATTCACAGAAGCATAGGTGGCATTCAGGACAAAGGGAGCCCGGTAGACCTCCTGTTTTCCTTCGTGAAGTGCCGTCACCTCATAACAGTCCGTCTGCTTTTCGATCTCCGTGATCTTCCGTCCGAAATGCAGCTTTATGCCGGGATATTTTGCAATCTCCTCCATGAGGTAATCCCGCAAAATATGGGCATCGTACGTATATTCCTCCGTCAGGAACGCTCCATCACACAAGCCAGGCTGAAAATACTCTTCCACCGGAAGAGGTTTGCAGGGGATCCCCGCATCCTGACAGAATTTGCGGAACTCGGCTGCGTCTGTCCAGGAAAAATGGCTGGAAGTCGCGTAGATCTGCTCAAACTTCGTATGAATACAGAAGGAATAGTCCTCCACAAAACGCTTGAAATACCCCGCTGATTTCATAGCGGTGGACAGAGATCTGGGATAATGGTAGCCCATGTGAACTCTGGCCTGATTGATATATGTGGCTCTGGTAAAAGGAGCCTGTTCGATCTCCAGTACCTCTACCTGTTGTCCTCTTTTTCCACAGTACAGGGCCGCGTACAAGCCATACAGTCCCGCACCGATGATCAGTTTATCCATTTTTCCTCCTGCCGGTGACAATCGCCAGTACATAAGGCAGCGCCAGCATCACCGGATATACATATCGCATCTGTACGGTGGGCCCGAACAACATGGTCCCGTAATAGCCTGCCACAATGGCAAGGGGCAGACAGAACCGCTTCCTGTCTACGATCACCAGCACTGCTGCCAGGGCCAGATACAACCACAGATAGCTTCCCGGCACGAAGAGATATTTCAATACCGGAGTCCGCAGATAACTGTTGTTCTCCGCCCAGCTCTCCAGCTGTTCAAAGAGCCACGGCCATTTGCTGTCCTTGTAGATCCCTCTGTCATTCAGCGTGTCTTCTTCCCATCTGGTCTGCACATAGCTTAATCCTGCTCTGCCCTCCACACGGTTCACATCCGCATGGGTCGTATCAAACGGAGACAGGAACCCGGCATTGGTAGCCAGTGCCGCATTGATCATATCTCCCGGATACTGCGTCAGCAGGTGCAGATATACCCGGATAAATTCACCGGAACGGTAGCGTGCCACATAAGTGTTGGTATGTCTTTTGACAGGATCCGCAATTCCGGGATCATAATCCCGATACGCCTCATCCAGAATAAAATCATTGATCAGTGCTTTGTCCGCCGCATCCATGGTATTGTCATCCTCCGCAAGGACGCTGACTCCCCCGTGATAGATCATACAGCGGGATAACTGCTGGATCGGCATGCTCAGCATCTCCCGGCGGTCTCCCTGTTCCGCATGCGTGGCGGAAAATACCGCAGACAGCACAAAAAGCCCTACGCAGAAAGCTGCTCCGCATACCACCAGCAGTCTCCCCCAGAGCTTCCTCGCTTTTTTTCCGAAACAAAAGGTCAGGAATGTAAAAGCCAACAATACGATCATTGCATATTTTCCGTTGTTACGGAATAAGATCATCCCCACGGTTCCCAGGGCAAACAGCAGATCCCGGATCCCGGGCCGCCAGGCATTGCGGTCTTCCCACAGCAGATCTGCGAGACTGACCAGCTGCAACAGCAAAAATGCACTGAATACCGTGTCCTTGGTCATGCTGACACTCATATACCAGTGAAACGGGAAAAACATCCCCAGTAACTGAATGGTCAGCTGCCACCCTGCGGCAGTTTTACGGTGATGCAGTACCAGCATTCCATAAGCCATGCTTCCCGAAAGCAACAGCATCTGTACTGCCGTATAGAATGCCATTCCGGCATTCACACTGCCGAAGATATGACTTCCCAGCCACAGCATCCCCTGCAGAAACAGAGTGTGCACAATGGGGTGATGATCGAAATAATAATGTTCCATGATCTGTCCCGTCTGCACCGGTGCATCATAGGCACAGATTCCGGGATAATATGCCAGATATACCGGCAGCCAGGCCAACAGCAGAAACAACAGACTTCCGAAAAATATCTGCACACCGGAGCGGCGCTGCAGCCAGGCGGAAAGGCGGGCATACCATGCAGCCTGCTTTTTCCCGGTGTCTTCGGCGGTCTGTGCCCGGTTCCAAAGTCGATGCACCACCCAGGTTCCAAGAAATCCCAGAAGGCACCCCAGCACTACCGTCCACAGCAAAGTACTTCCGATGTAGCCTGCCGTCCACAGGATGTTTCCCGCAGATGCCAGGTCTTTTTCTGTTTTTGCAAAAAATACAAACAGACATCCCAGAACACTCAGCAATACAACGCCTTTGCGTCTGGGAAGAATTTTCTTTTCCTGCATATTACAACCCTTTACGCACCTGATGCTCCCCATGGACGCGATTCAGGCGATATTCAAAATCTTTCCGGTCCTTGGCCGCCATGACTTCCAGCATCATACCGGCAAAAAACGACTGGATCCCCGCCAGCAGGATAAAGCCACAGGCGATCAGTGTCGGGAATCTGGGCACCAGACCGGTATTCAGATATTCCAGGAAGACCGGTACGAACAGGATCGCGGAAACAGCGATCAATAACAGGGCCAGCATACCGAAAAAGTGCAGCGGCTTGTAATTTTTGTACAGCTGCATCATTTTACGGATCACACGGAAGCCATCGCTGTAGGTATTCAGCTTGGACTCACTGCCCTGGGGACGATCGCGGTATTCCACCACTACGTTTTCCACCTGCATGTTGTAGTTCACCGCGTGGATCGTCATCTCTGTCTCGATCTCGAATCCCTTGGAAAATACCGGGAACGTCTTTACAAATTCATAGCTGAAAGCGCGATAACCGGTCATGATATCCTTAATGTTGGCATGAAACAGGCTGTTGATCCCCGCCCGCATCAGACTGTTGCCGAAATTGTGGAACGGGCGCTTGTTCTCCGTAAAATAAGTAGAGGATAGCCGGTCTCCCACCACCATATCCGCCTGGTGCTGCAATACCCTGTCTACCATCTCCTGTGCGCAATCCAGCGGATATGTGTCATCTCCGTCGATCATCAGGTAACATTCCGCATCGATCTCACGGAACATCCGGCGTATTACATTTCCCTTTCCCTGTGCATATTCATAGCGTACGATTGCTCCTGCCTCCGTAGCCAGCTCCACAGTGCGGTCGGTGGAATTGTTATCATATACATAGGTCACTGCCTGGGGCAGGAACTTTTTCACATCCGACACCACCTTGGCGATGGTCTTTTCCTCGTTATAGCAGGGAATCAATACCGCAATTTTATCCATTTTCCATTCCTCGTATTTCATTTTATCATTCAGAGCATCACATAAATTTGCAAAACCGCCTGATAAATCAGGCTTTCCTTTTGCATATATAAAACTATTGTACCACGCTTATTGATTTACAGCCACTGTTTTTTTATGCTATAATCAAGCGTGAAAATGCAGCGCTCAAAAGTTCCGGAAGACTTCCAGTCTCTCGCCGGTGCTTGCTGGCAAGAAAGGACTTTTCCCATGCAAAAGTTTTATCGTCTGTCTGTAAATATCGTAAAGATCCTGACACTGCTGCTGGCAGTTTTTCTGTTTATTGGCAGCTTTCTCACTACCTGTTATGCCGAAAACATGGAGACCCAGCAGGTGCTTCTGCGCTTTGACAATCCCTTGTGGAATCTGCTGGAGCTTGCCGGATACGGGCTTTTATTTGCCTGTTGTCTGTCTCTGTCCGGCAAGGCCGGTGCAAAATTCCGCCGCGGGCTGCTTGTTTTTACTCTGGGGCTGATCCTGCTTCTGGGTGGGATGCTCATCGTCTTCGGCCGCACAGTTCCTGCTGCGGACGCCTTATCTGTATACAATGCTGCCGCTGAATGGATCCTTGGAAATAAAGATATTATCCACCCCACCTTCTCTTATCTGTCCTATTATCCACAGCAGATCGGCCTGATGGCCTTTCTGGAGCTGCTGCTCCGCCTGTGGAATCTCACCGGGCTGAGCGCTCCCGCCTGGCATTTTGTCAAGCTGGTCTATGTCTGCCTGCTGTGCGTGGCCGTTCTGTTCCAGTACCGTTCCCTGCGCTATCTGTGGCCGGATGATTGGGAACCGGTCTCCTGCTGTTATCTGATTCTGGTATGCTGTAACCTGCCTATGATCCTGTACAGTTCCTTCGTCTATGGCGAGATCCCTTCCTTCGCAATGCTTTCTGTGGGACTATTTCTTCTGTTAAAGCTGTTGGCAGACTGTATTCCGGCACATTCCGTGGAGACCACTTCCCCGGACGACACCAGCGTCGTGGGTACTTCCCACGCATTATCCGCAGTTACGGTCTTTACCGCCCTTGGCAGTATCCTGTTCCTTACTTTAAGTGTGATGCTGCGCAAGAACTCCCTGATCCTCATTATTGCTGTGCTGCTGGTGCTGTTCTTCGAAGCGCTGCGTCCGGGACGCAGCGGCAGGGCGTGCATCGGCCTGATGGCTATGGCAGTCTGTCTTACCATTACCTCCGTGGGAGTCCTGCCGCTGGTGCAGAAGTGCTACGAGAAAAAAGCCGGCAATACCTTAAGTTCCGGTGTCACCGCCATGTCCTATTTTGCCATGGGGATGCAGGAATCTTCCCGGGGATGCGGCTGGTACAACGGCTTCAATATCGATACCTATGATGCTGCCGGGATGAATTCCGACGCAGCCAATGCAATCAGCCGGGCGGCGATCAACGAGCGTATAGCCTATTTCCGGGATCATCCCGGCTATGCCGTGAACTTCTATCTCCACAAGCATCTGTCTCAATGGGCAGACGGTACTTATGCCAGCCGGCAGGCCACTCTGGCCACCTACGGTGGGCGAAGCGACTTTTTGAAGGAAGTCTATGAAGGTTCTCTTGCCTCTGCTTATATCGAATGGGGCAATGCCTGGCAGAATGTGTTGTATCTGGGCATGCTGTTGTTCTGTATTGCTACAGCCAGAAAGCGCCGTCCCGGCAATGGCTCCGCGAATGCCGCAGTCAACGACGATTTCCGTTTCCGCAACATCTGCCTCTACACCTATACGGGACTGATCGCCGTGCTGGGCGGTTTCCTGTTCCACACGATCTGGGAAGCCAATTCCCGCTATATTTTCGTGTACAGCCTGCTGCTGATGCCTTACTGTGCCGCCGGGATCCATGATGGACTGGTGCGTCTGGCAGCATGGCGCAGCAACAGAACGCTGACACGTCACTCAAATTCATAAAAGCAAAAAACTCCCGTGAATCGAATAAAATAACATTCCATTCGGTTCACGGGAGTTCTCGTTTGTATTTTAAACCTCAAAATTCACAAATAAAATACAAAAATATGTTTTTTCAAGCCTAAAAAAATTATTATTTTCGTTAATAAAATATTTTGAACAAATTTCGTACAAAAAATCCTATCTTACAATACTTTTTGTACGAGAATGCTTATAAACGGCTTATTTACGAAAATCCTACGGAAACAGTATTTTCTAATAATACATGGCACCCTGTAAAAAGCCCCAGAAGTAATACAGGCCACACACCAGATGCCACAGATAGGCCAGCCATTGTATCGCAGCCAGTCCCTTTTTCTTCTTCGTATCCGCCTTTCCGGTAGCCCGCAGCAATACCAACAGTGCTCCCACAAATGCAAAAAAGATACCGTACATATATCCCCAGGAAAAGTTAAAATCCATCTCCCGGAATCCCTTCTCGTACAGGCAAAACGCCATCAGAAAACTCATACCGTAAATCTGCCAGGAGAAGCGGTAAATGCTGTCTCTGCACAACTCCTTATAGTTCAACAGAAGCACCAGGATCGGGAAACCGACAGCCAGACCGATAGCCAGCGGAAGATTACCGCAATACTGCAGCCACACATGTCCCAGCGTAAAACCGATGCCGCCTTCCTGTCCCTCCTGCGGGACGAACACACCGCGGAACTGGTACAACAGATCCGCAAAAGTAGGAAGGAAGCATACTCCCAGCCAAATGGTGGGCATGAAGTTCCGGAATTTGCTGTGGAACATTCTCCACAGCATCAGAATTCCCGCGGCCCCCACCAGTACGATCGTAAAGCTCGGCTTCGCCATCGTTGCCAGTAACAGATACACAGAAAAGAGGATATAATCTCTTCCATACTCCTTGTGGGCATTGTCCTGTTCATACAGAGGCATCAGCTCTGCATACTTGAAAAATGCCAGGATTGCAAAGGGTCGTGCCGCCATATAAGTAGCATTATGGAAAGGATTTGCCGTAAATACTCCCAGATACTTGTACTTGATCCCCGGCAGATAGATTCCCGTTGGCGGATATACCATGGATACGAAAAACAGGGATACCGCTACCGTTCCTGTGAGTACGCCGGGAAGCCAGGCTTTCCCGGGCATGGCTTTACGCAACTCCGCCCCCACGTGCCTGTCCAGCATTATTTTCAGGGCGATCATCGCTACGCTGTTCAGCAACATCGTTGCCAGCGCCATGGCCAGTTCCGTTCCGGTGGGCAGACTGCCTGTGACCAGATGGATCACTGCCGCCAGCTTGAAGAGGATCGGATAGGGAAAGCTGTAACCGCTGTCCAGTCCCTGCATTTCCAGAATGTATGCCTTCATATCGGAATGATACAGTCCCGTCCCCAACATACTTTCCACGCACTGCCGGTAAAACAGCCAGAGAGTAACCGCCGAAGCAATCCCCACCAGTACGGCAAACACAACGATCTCTATGAAATTTTCGACATTATTTCTTTTTCCCGTACTGTTTTCTGCTGTTTTCTGTCTCATGCCGCCTTTTCCCGCTATCCGTCCAGGTTTCACAGTCGGATCCTATTTCAGCTTCGTGTAATATGCTACCACTTTTTTCACCGCATGGATCACATCTTCCACGTCTTCGTCGGTCAATCCGTAGTACAGAGGAATACTCATGACTTCGTTGTAGTATTTCTCCGCATTCGGGCACAGCCCTTTTTCATAACCCAGTTTTTCATAATAAGAGTGCCAGTATACCGGCAGATAATGTACCTGTGGGCAGGTATTCTCTGCATACAGCGCGTCAAAGAACTGCCGTCTGTCGCAGTTCAGATTCTCCAGATTCAGATGCAGTACATACAGATGCCAGGTCGTGTCAGACTCCGGGATCTCCTTCTGTGGAATCAGTTCCGGCATGTCTGCGAAGGCTTCGTTGTAGCGTTTGCGGATCTGTTTTCTGCGTTCAGAGAACCGTGTCAGCTTCTTCAGCTGACTCAACAGCAATGCAGCCTGAAATTCAGTCATTCGATAGTTAAAGCCCAATTCCACCTGCTCGTTATACCAGCGTGCGTCGGTAGGATGTACCATCTCTTCCGGATCTCTGGTAATGCCATGCGTACGCAGACGCAGCAAATGGCGATACAGCTTTTCATCATTGGTAGTAATAGCACCACCCTCTCCCGCAGTCACCGTTTTCACCGGATGAAAACTAAAGCAGGTCATATCCGCCAGACTTCCCACCGGCTTTCCCTTATAGGTTGTCCCAATCGCATGGGCTGCATCCTCGATCAGGAGCAGGTTATGCTCCTTGCAGATCTCTCTGATCTCATCCAGTTCCACAGCCTGTCCGGTGAAATCCACTGCGACAACCGCCTTGGTCCTGGGGGTGATCAGCTTCCGAATGGATGCCGGATCAATATTATAAGTCTCCGGGTTAATATCCGCAAAGACCGGCTTTGCACCGGCATATAATACACAGTTGGAAGAAGCCGCAAATGTAATGGAGCTTACGATAACCTCATCCCCTTCGCCAAAACCAGCGGCCAGAGCCGCCAGATGCAGGGCTGCCGTTCCGTTGCATACTGCCACTGCATATTTTGCATGTGTGATCTCACACAAGTGCTTCTCCAGATCGCTGACCTGCGGTCCGCTGGTGATCACATCTGCAGTCAATACTTTGGTCACCGCCTCGACATCTTCCTGATCAATATACTGTCGTCCGTAGAATATAGGCTTCTCACGGACCGGTTTCCCTCCAAAAACAGCTAATTCTTCCATAAATATCCTCCTGTCTGATCCTTTTCGGCATCTATGTTTAAAAATACTTCCATTTGTCAACTCAACTTACTAATTTTATCATACTGAAGGAAGAAAAACAACAATGGTGTTGGCATCCACCGCTTTGCTGCGGTATAATAAAACCGTTATAAATCCATACTTACTGTTCACAGAAAGGATCTCTTCGCCTTATGAGTTCAAATACGAAAAAGAAAATAAAATCATGGAAACTCTTTTCCGGTATCGTTATTGTAGTTCTGCTGCTTGCCGTAACAGCCGCCGGAATTCTCTATGTGAAAATATATGAACCCGGAAAACGTTCCGCCGATCTTGGACGCCTGCAGCAGGAATCCTATCAGGGGGTCTTCTGCTCCATGTATGCGCCGGAAGCTTTCCCGGAAGACATTTACTCTACCTATATGGGTTACGATGCTGTCAGCTGTTCCCATCGCCTGACTTCCTTTTCCGATATCTCCGATTATCTGGAAACTGCTTTTTCCTCCGGAAATGAGGTCACTCACGTATTGCTCATTTTGGACCCCTTACTGCTGTGGAACAGCAATTTCCATAATAACAGTCGATTTTATGCCTCTTTCGATGAGGACCTTTTGGCATATGTCGATTCTTATTCCGGTGTTGAATTTACCATAGTATTCTCCTGTCCTTCTCTGGAATACTGGCAGGCCCACAGCAGTGACACCGAAACCTACGAAAATCTGGTGCAGGTTCTGGCAGCTCCCCTGTCTGTCCGGGAAAATGTCTCTCTGTTCTTCCCCGGCGGAGAAGAATGGCTGATCTCCAATCCTGATGCCTATGACACTCCTCTGGAATTAAATGCTGTCGCTGCCCGCTCCGTCATGCTGCTGGTATTGAGCGGCACCTTGCAATACCATGGTATAGATGCCGATAACTCCAGTCTGACACAGTTTGATACCCTGGTGCAGGCAGCCATTAATGCCCCTGCTTCCTACTCCGATCTGTCCGATTATGACATCGTCTTTTTCGGTGACAGTGTATTCGGAAACTATCAGGATTTTGCCTCCATCCCCGGCATTATCGGTGCCCTGACGAAAGCCTCCGTTCACAACCGTGCCATCGGAGGTTCCTCCGCCACACAATTGACCCCCGATGACAAATCCTTCCCCAGTGCCGTACAGCGCTTTTTATCGGAAGATACTGCCGAAATCTCCGGGGAGAAAAAACTTTGTTTCGTAATCAATTACGGATTGAATGACTATTTTACGGGATATACTGTGGAGCAATACCGTGACGGTCTGCAAGCAGGGGTGCAATCTCTGCAGGATGCTTACCCGGATGCTGAAATTCTGATCGCTTCCTCGAATTTCATTACAGCGTTCGCCAACGGTACCGCTTTCAACAATGATCTGAATGAAATTCTGAACGATTATGTGACCGGTGCCGAAGAAACCGCGGCGGCCATGAACGTTTTCTTTCTCAATACCAACGAGGCATTGCAATGGAATCCCCAAAATGCTGCCTGCTATCTGGTGGATGCCGTTCATCCCAACGAAGAGGGACGTTTCCTGTTTGGCACAGCAATTATAAAGGCTTTAGATGAGGATATTTTTTCTTATCCTGTACACTGATATCTTTTCCCAGCTGTACTTCGATCACCTGGAGTTCCGTGTCTGCCAGAAGCATATGCCGGCATCCCGCCGGCATCCGCAGCACATCACCGGCCTTTACTCTGCGTTCCTCACCATCTATCACTGCCCGGCCTTCTCCGTAGATCACCGTCCATACCTCATCCCGGAATTCATGGCTGTGATAATTCATCTTATGTCCGGGATTCAATGTCACTTTGATCGTCAGACTTTCCTTTTCCACATCCATGATCCGGAAGCTTCCCCAGGATTTTTCTGCGAACATGACCTGCTGGGTAAAACTGCTCACATATGGTTTGATATAGCTGGACTGCTCTTTGTCCGATACCAGAATCCCCTCGGGGCTGGCCGCCACGACAATATCCTGCAATCCCATGCACAGCACCGGCATATCCAGCTCATTCACCACATGGACATTCCGGCAGGTCTCATTGAGCACCGCCTCCCCGACGCATGCACTGTCCATGGCTTCCGTCAGGGTGTTCCAGGTACCCAGATCCTTCCAGGTTCCGGCAAAACGCATGACCTCGATCTCAGGTTCCTTCTCTACTACCGCATAGTCGAAACTGATCTTCTGTAGGGTTTCATATTTTGCCAGCAAATCTTCATAATCGGTAAACTCTATAAGTTCATGAGCTTTCTGCAATACATAATTCAAGCGGAAGGCAAACACTCCGCCGTTCCACAGCGCTCCCTGTCTGATATATTCCGCTGCCTGCTCCTTGTCCGGTTTCTCTTTAAACATTTCCACCGGGCTGATATTTTCCGCTGTTTTCGGAATGATATAGCCATATTTTTCGCTGGGATACGTCGGTTCCATACCCATCAGCACCAGGTGGGCCGCACTCTGTGCCGCACGCTCCTCCAGCCGCTGCAAAGCTTCGAAATAATCCTTTTCCACGTACGGATCCACCGGACATACGATCACCGGCTCTTCTCCTGTCACTCCCTGCACATCCTGCAGATATGCCACCGCCAGTGCAATCGCCGGGAAGGTGTCTCTTCTGCAGGGCTCCATGCTGATACCGACATTTTCTCCCAGCTGGTTGTGGATGGAAGAGATCTGTGCCTTGGATGTGGCAATCGTGATCTTTGCCTCCGGATCCGCCTCCCGGATCTGCCGGTATACTCGCTGCACCATGGACTCCAGGCCGCCGTCTTCCGTATGGAATATTTTGATAAACTGCTTGGAACGGATCCCGTTGGACAGGGGCCACAGCCGCTGTCCGGAACCGCCCGATAAAAGTATGATATTCATAAGCGTCCTCTCTTAATTCTGTACGGTAAGCAGCAGATAATCTCCTACCGTATCCACTACATCATAGGAAAAATCAATGTATTGCAGATCTCCCTGATACAATACCAGCAGGCCGTCTCCCACCATCTCCACCAGTTCTGCTGCCTGTTGTTCTGGATAGATGTAGTGATACCGGTCCGCATAAGCCGGAAGCTCTCTTCCGTTGGAGACATTACTCTTCCCCTGATAATACTGTGCGTCTATCTTACAGACATACTGGGTCAGGATTTCCGTGGCATCCCGGTTGAACTGCCAGCCCAGATTGCCGGTGATGTACAGACTTTCGTATTCCTCCAGAGAATCCGCTTCCGCCACCGCCTCCATGAAATCTTTGTTATAGTACTCTCTGCTTTCTTCCGCATAGGTAGTAAAATAAGTCCCGAAGAACAGAATACTGCTGATTCCATAGGCAGCTACGACCACCGGCCACAGCTTTTTCCACTTCCGAACCGCCAGACCGATTCCGTAGGCACATAACAGGATGATCGGATAGAAAATAATATTCACACGGTTAATGTTAACTTCATAAGTGATCAGGCCGACCCAGATTCCGGTGACCAGGAAGCCCCATAATGCCAGCATCCGTGTCTGTTTTTCAATGTTTTTCTCCCGGAAGAGCTGTATGGTAAATACAATGATCCCCGCAAAGACAAACGGGATCGACACATGATACAACGGGCCAAAAGCCGGAATCGAATTGAAGAAAATATCCGGCAGCTGCAGGAATACATGGCTGAACAGAGCCCAGGCATTTTTCCCCAGCTGTGCAAAGGAAAAGTTCAAAAGCGGAATTTCAGCCGGCGCTTCCACAGGCACCATATGAAGAATACAAAAAGAAATGCAGTTACGGAATAGGCAGCGATACCGTAACAGTAAAATGTCAGTCCGAAAAAGACCATGGACAAGTATAAATAGCGTCGTTTTTCCAATCCAAGAAGCAGTAAATAAAATCCCAACAGGAAAATATGCGGGAAGAGATTGCAATCCAGCGACCAGCGGCTCTGCATAAACTGCCAGGGATTCACAGCGGTCAGCAGCATTGCCACCAGGGCGATCCGTTCAGAGAATAATTTCCTGCCCACAAGATATACCAATGCCACCGCGCCAGAGGAGATCAGTACCATCGGCAGACGCACCGTTACCGTGTTGAATCCGAACAGTTTGATAAAGGGGACCATGCAATAAGCAAGGAGAACGCTCATCTGACTGTATCTCCAGGCAGTAAAATGAACCGGCAGAAAAGTACCATATCTGTCGGTTCCGTATTTTGATAATGCCCAGGCATCCACCGCTCCCATGGCCTCGTCCTGGTTGATACCGTCCGGCACTGTGGCAAAACGGATGCAACGCAGGATCATGGCAAGTGCGAGGATGCTCCAGAAGAAAATTTTTCTGTTTTTACTGTTCCAAAGACCGGTGGAAGTATCCTGTGTCATAGTATTCATAATCGTACGATACCTTTCGATGTTCTCTTTCAGGCCTCCTGCGTCATTTTTTCCGCCGCATATGGCCTGTCACTATCACATCATACCACAGAATGCTGCGTTTGTCCCTATTCTTCCTGATACTGATTCAGCATTTTCAGGTAAGTCCGTAAAGCCATTTTCCTGTCCTCCGGCAGATTACGATACATTTTCAGGATATTTTCTTCATCCTCAGTCTGTGTCTGCGACACTTCCCGTTCTCCAAAGAAATCACTGACCGAAATACCAAGTTGGTTGCAAAGTATCATCAGGGTATCTACTCTCGGTACCGTTGTAGCCGCCTGAAAACAACTGACCGTAGAGGAAGATAGCCCGGATTTCTGAGCGATCTTATAAGGCGTTGTGCCTCTTTCAGCACAGATCTGTTTGAATTTTTCCGCAAGCTCTTTGCATTTTTCTTTGGTATTGTACATATAGTTTTACCGCCTTTGCCATTTATTTATGTCTCTATATAATACATGACAAAAGTCGACAGAATCTTACATACTTTTTGATTTATACTCCTTCGTATACTCCTTCGTTTTAACCGCTGTGTTCCTTCGGTATTTCGAAATGTAATTTTCTTGAAATTGTATGATTTTATAATATACTTATTTATATATAGTGCGGATGGATTATAAGGGATAATTAGAAGTTATCTGTTGATTGCGTTTTTTGGATAATAGATACTACATGATTATGTTTAATACAATGTGATAAGGTACAGAAGATGTTAAATTGGAATTTTAAAGACACAATCTCATATCAAGGAGAAACAACAACACAGGATTCAAGAAAATTTGAGTTTTTAGTTGAAGTATATTTGAAAAAAAGATTTCCCTTGGAAAATTGGAGACTGACTAAAGCCACACGGGATGGTAATAGAGATCTTGAAAATTTTTGTGAATTTAGTGGAACATCCATGTGGGCGGAGGTTAAATATACTATACATACGGATGAAAACATATCTTCTAGGAAATATGACTCTACATTAGTGTCTTCTATGTTTGAAAAAAATCTGATTAAAATTTTTTTCATATCCAGTACATCTATGGGAAATAATTTAATAGAGCGAATAAAAAAATTTTACTATTTATCAACAGTTAAAAAAATTGCATTTGTTGATGGATATGCCTTAGCGTACTGGTTAAAGAAAAACCCTGATGTAGAAACATTCTTTTTCAATACTCCTGTAAACTATACGCCTCCAACAGCACCTAACGTTCAGCTTCAATGTATTCGCATACTTTACGAAAGCGACTCATATACAATAGATAGTGTTTTAGAAGATGAAGTAGTATATCCGTTATATTTATCAAATAACTATATTTTGGAGGGAGAATTCACTGCATATGGTTTTGATACTACTCCGCTTTTTCTCTATTGTAACAATGAATTATTGTATAAGGAAACCGTTCCTCCGGAAATAACAACATTTTCTTTAAACTTAGGTGAGCTAGAAGAAGAATTTGATATTAACAAAGAATTTTCTCTTGACATATATTACAAATTGCACAATAAACGCATTGATTGTGGAAATTATAAATTGCGTTTTGCATCGCTGGGAAGAATATTTTCGAATCAGTCACAGGTTTATATTTCCGTTCAGAACGGAATCAAATCAGCGAATAATAAAATGTATAATATATATGGCCCACATGGTTCAGGAAAAAGTTGGTTACTTAATAATCTGAAAAATGATACGTTAAAAGGAATTACACCAGACAAAAAAATTATATATATTAATTTTACTGGTCAAATGACTGATGGTGCAGATATTTGCCGATTAATTTTTACATTGGTCTTCAATTTTTATAGTCTGAGTATTAGTGCCACTGCGTTTACGCATTATTGCCGCGAAAACAGCATTGCAAATTCTTTTTTTAATAGTAAAAACATTGAATTACTAATTCAGGCATTACAAGATGAGGATTACTTAACAATTCAAAAAACATTGTGTGGTTCTATTTTTTCAAAAACCAAAAAAATCTTCGAAGCTTGCAATGCCTTTGCTTATGAACGAATTTATTTTATAGATAATGTTAATTTGCTTAATGAAACCAATTATTCCATTTTTAAAGAAATATTAAATGCTTTCAACCCTCGGAAGAACATTTCTTTTGTTATAGCCGGAAGAGAGCCACTTGATTTTTCAAATATGGAAAACATACCTTTAGAGTATATTGAAGATGCCGAAATTCTTGGCATAATAAATGAATGTATTCCCTTTACCGTTAATAATTTGAACGAGATTGTCCCCAATAAACATTATCTAAAATACCCGGGATTGTTACATTCTTTTGCGCAGGAAATTGGTAGTTTTCATAGTTCTAGAGAAATAAAGCAATTTTATATCGACTCTTTTTATAACAATGCAGTTCGATACATTAAAGGCACCTTTGTTTTTGATGATGTACTGTTGTTGCTAATCTGTATCATGAAAGACGGAGTACCCTATGCTGTTTTGCAGGAACTGGCCTTTAATAAAATAAAGTATCTGCTTGGCAAGAAATATATCATACATAACGGGGACTATGTTTATCCCAATTTTGAAATTTGGAACAAATATATCCCCCAAAAAGTTATTGAGGATTATAAGGAAAAAATTGTTCCCTGTTTACAAAACTTTATGGTACGAGATAAAGATCGCAAAGAATTGTACCAGTGTGCCTTAATAGAGTATTATCCTCAATATTATAATTTATATTTTGATTCAATTTATGAATACATTGATGTATGTTTTAAAAATAATAAATATAGCAAGGTTCTTTCTTTGTGCGAATCTCTTAAAAAGGGATCCGTATATTATGGAGGGCCTGCAGAAAAAATAGAGAATGTAAAATATTTTTTAGCTTTCAGCTATATGCATTGCGATATAAGCCAAAAAGCTCTTGGTATTTTTTATGAAATCACATCAAACTATAAATTAAAAGCGAAAGATAATTTATATTTTAAGGCAGAAGCGCAGATTATCGATGCAAAATATTGGAGCTTTCAAGAGTTTAAAACACTCCCGGCCTATATAAATGAGTTTAGAAAAAGTTGGAGTATTATTGAACCAAAGAATCCACAATTAGAAGCACGATCATTTTTAACTGCAACAAATCGCATGATGGTGACTTATCTTGCATTAGATAAAATAAGACTTGCAAATAAGTGGCTGCAGAAAAATGTAAGATTAGCTATTAAATATGAGTCTGATGAACATTTAGGATATACTTATATGGATTATGCAAAGGGTATTTATCATCTTAATCTTTCATTAGCTTTAAAATATTTAGAACTTGCAGATTTACATTTTCAAATGCCATCTGAGCACAGAAGGCATTTAGACTGTCAATGCGAAATACAATATGTCAAATTTCTACTCGGAACCGGCAGTATTGAACAATTGCAGTTATCTCAAGAAGCGTTATTTGAAAACCAATATTGGATTCAATACTATAAATGTCATTTGAAGCTTTCAGTTTGTTATATTTTAATGGGCAAAAGGGAAGAAGCATTACAGCATTTGTTAGAGGCAGAGGCCCCCGCTATTATGAAAAATGATGAACGGATCAAATATCTTTGTTGCATGATAGGTACTTTTCTGTATAGTGATCCGATACCATATGAAAATTTAGCCTTAGCAGGAACCTCTTATCATAAAATAATTAGAAATACGCATCTTAATTTTAAACAATCCAACGCTGTAATTTATAACGCAAAAGAGACCTCTCCATCATATAACTTAGATCCCAGAGTATGGTAATTTTCACTTTTTCAAATAAATCTGAGGGTATATAACATTACCATGAAGGTCTAAAATTATATCATGCACCATAAAAGATTTTCTGTAACTAAAAATCCGATGGTTATTTATAATATCTTTAAAGCTGTCTACCACAAAAAGAAGATTTGACTTACTTTGTAAAAAGGATGCCGGAACAGAATCTTCTAAGGATATCGAATTTTTAACCATAGATTTTTCAATATTATAATGTCCAATAAAGTTGAATGGAAGCTCCTTAAGAAGAATTGACCATATATTATCTCTTATTGAGCTTCCGTTTATCAATAAATAATGGTATTTGTAGTCTTCTTCTTGTAACTGCTCGTGATATATATCCGGGATATCTATTTTAATTTTGTCTCCCCAGCAATGCCAAAAATAACCGGTCTGATATGATTCATCTCGAAATCTGCGATTTCGCCCAGAGCCTTTTACATGGTAAGCCTTTGCTTCTGGATAATACATGCATTTATATCCTTTGCAATGTATTTTCAAAGAATATTCTAATCCTTCCCATGCATTGTAAAATAATTCGTTAAAACCATTTTCTTCAACAAAAAGGGAACGCCTAGTGATATAAAATCCTGAACCTAACGCTTGCCGTTCAGCCATTCTATGTACTATAGGGGCTTGTTGATCCAATCCATCAAATGCATGTGAAGTTTTATAAAAACCAAATATATGACCAGCACTTTGCACAAGATTAGTTTGAGGATATAAAATTAGTCCTTGCGCAACTCCAATTTCGGGTGATTTATCCATGAAGTTTATCATTTTGTACAGTGAATCATCAATAGGAAATGTATCTGAGTTTAAAAAAATCAAATATGGGGAGGAGGATAAAAATGCGCCAATATTGTTAGCTTTGGAATATCCAATATTTTCATTATTATAAATAACAGATATGTTTGGGTACATATTTTTGAGTTTATCTAAAAATTGAATTGTTTTTCTATCAGTTTCTCCATCAACCACAGCAAACACGTCTATATCTCCATTTATAATACCAAGCAGGTTACCAAAAAAATTTTCTGTTAATGCATATTCATTACTTAATGAGACAATTATACTAGCTTTATACATAACCACTCGCATCTCCTATCGTATGCACTGGCAAATAACTATATATTTTTTGCCATTTTACCGGATCACATTCAACAGATAACTTCTAATTATCGTTCACTTATCTTTCAATTCACCCCTTTGTTTTCTTGCAAACATCCGATATAATAATTCACATTGCCTATCAAAAAATAACAAAGGAGTTTCTGTAATGAACAATTTAGACGCACAAATTATCGATTACCTGACACACTGTGAGTTTCAAAAAAGACTAAATTCTAAGACTTTGAAAGCCTATAAGATTGATCTTAGACAATTTTCAGAGTTTATTCACATTTCTGATGTAGCTGACGTCTCATCTTCCGTTTTGGAAACTTACATCAGTAAGCTTCATCAACTCTATAAGCCTAAAACCGTAAAGCGGAAAATTGCATCAGTTAAAGCGTTCTTTCATTATTTGGAATATAAAGAAATTATTACTATAAATCCTTTCAACAAAATTCAAATTAAATTCCGTGAACCAACCATTTTACCCAAAACAATCCCCCTCCCAATTGTGGAATCAATGCTATCAACTATCTACGCATATCGCATTCAGGCTTCCACTACCTATCAACGCCAAAATGCTTTACGTGATGCGGCTATCATTGAATTACTTTTTGCCACCGGGATACGAATTTCCGAACTATGTTCCTTAAAAACAAGCGATGTCAATCTGGTGGACCGATCTATTTTAATTTATGGGAAAGGAAGCAAGGAGCGGCGCATGCAAATAGGTAATGATGATGTCTTACATATTCTGACTGAATATCGCAACAGTTTTCACGATAAGAATAATCCCTGTAGTTTTTTCTTCATTAACCAAAATCAAACTCCCGTCTCAGATCAGGCAATTCGGCGGATGATTAATAAATATGTATCTTTAGCAGCAATTGACCTTCATATTACTCCACATATGTTTCGCCACACCTTTGCCACAAGCCTTTTGGAGGCCGATGTCGATATTCGTTATATTCAAGAAATGCTAGGACATAGTTCTATTAATATTACTGAAATCTATACTCATGTCGCATTATCCAAACAAAGGGATATTCTTACCTCTAAACATCCCAGAAAAAATTTTCAAGTATAACGAAATCGCAAAAAACAATCGCCGGCACATTCTCCTCAATGCCGGCGATTCCTCTATTCTGTTGTAACTGACTGATAATCAGATATTATCATTTAATTTTACAATTATTTATAAAAATAGAGGTGGTTGCATAGAATGAATATTAATTGGGAAACAATAGTAGATGGTTTTAGGGGATTTGAAAAATTGGCTCTTGAATTTGTAGAAGAAAATGAACCACAAAATGGATGCTCATGGAAACCAACAAAGGAGACGCGAGACGGAAATCATGATGCAATTCTGGCCAGAGAAGTTTCAGACACTCCAAAGCCGGATTTTGCTGTATTTGTTGGATATGCAAATAATGTGGATGTCTGGTGGATGGAAGCTAAATATTCTGCTGAGGCAACTCAGGAAAATAGCATAATAAGCAGATATCGCTTGGATGCAACTATTGTTAGCGCAATTTTGTCACGCAATATTTCAAAAATCATTTTTGTTACAAATTTAGAGATAGCATCAAAAACAATTGCGGATATTCGAAAAGCTTTGATATTCTCCAATAGTTGTAGCGAGGTGAAATTCTATACAAAAAGTCATTTGGAAAACTGGCTTTTAGACAAGCCGTTTTCTTTTTTTGGATCTAAATTTAAATGTACTCTTGATATGTATAATCAATTAGAAAAACCATATTTCAACCATATTGAAGAACTTTCTTTTTACTCTATTGGAAATAATTTTTTTCAAGAACCGCTATCTTCTGTATACGTTGGTGGAATATATGAAATTCACTTTTCCATTTCTGTATACAAGGATTTTGACGCCACATTGAATAGCTGTATTAATATCCAACTACTATCAGAGGATTCGAAAAAAATTCATTTAAAAAAGGGAATTAATGATTATGTTTTTTATGCCTGTATACCGGAAAATTTGGAATATGAGCCTATTTCAAAATTGGATTCACCTGGCGAATATAAGACGCTACAGCCCATATCCATTGCTTATTTATTAGAAAACGAATCTAGTACAGAAGATTTTGAAATACAAATTATTCCGGCAACTGCAATAAAAATTATAAATTCAGAAAATATATTTTTTGACATTCCATCACAAAATAAGTTGGTTGATAAATTATGTAAGGATCTGACAGATCATACCCATAATCCGGATTGTGAATTTTCGTTAATATCAATATATGGAAGTTCCGGAATTGGAAAATCTTATGTCCTACAGTTATTTAAAAATAAGTTAATGAAAGAAAAACAGCATATATTATGTAGCACTTATACTTTTTCAGGCGATAAAATAGATGACATAAAGGTTATTAAAAAAATTATTTTTCAATTGTTTTTCCCGTATTTATATTTTGAGGATTTAGATTCGGATTATGTAAATGAATTACGAAAAAATTTTCCTAAAATCAAAGATATTTTTTGGAATTTTGTTTTTTTCTCAACCGAAATAGAAGATTTTATAAAATATGTTCAAAATCCTGAACTGTTAAAAGATATTTTTCTCAGCAACATATGTATTAATAATCGCATTATACTTTTGGATGATATTCATAAAGTACCACGTGAATACGGAAATATTTTAAAGGAAATGCTTAAGTTACTAATAAGTCGGGAATACCCTGTTTTTTGCATTATAACTTCACATCAAAAAATTTCTATGGAAAAATATAGAAATGGTAAAAAACAATTTTTTGATAGTATTGAAGTGAACGTCACCAGTAATGATATATGTACACTTCTTGGCAATAAAAATATTGATGTTGATGCTGCTGGCATAACAACACTTTTTGGATCGGTAATAGAAGTGGTATATTTTTTGAAATATTTGTCTACACTGAACGATGCTATAAAAAATATCGACGATTTTAAGCTAGCATATCACTCATTTATGCGATGTGAGCTTCTCAAAAATGAAATAATTTCTAAATTCAAAAATACGTTTAGCAGAAATGCTGATGCGGAAGCATTATGTTCCTGTATTTATTATACCTTATCAGGAATACATCGTAAGTTAATAAATGATATTCCACAATCTGCTGAAACCCTTAATTTACTATTAGATGCCGAATTAATCAGAAAAAATGATGATGATTTTTTTGTGAGTTGGCATGATTACTATAGAGATATATTTATTAGTCATTTTTCTTTAAAACCATATAATGGTATACATATTCCCTTTGAAGATGTTTACCATATGAAATTACAACTTGAACTAAAAAGCCAGGAAAACAATACCGTAGAGGAAGCATTAAGCAAAATGGAGGAGTTATTTGCTGAGCAGAAATATTATTCAATTTATTATATTTTGGAAAACATTTTTCTGGAAGACACTGTAAAAAGGCAGTTCAAAAACGGTGTTTGTACTCAAAATTATTTTATGTTTTTTGCATATTTTGCTTATGCAAATGCAAATGCCGGAACAACTTATTCTGGATATGATCTGTTTCAACGTTTATATACAGAGGCAGCTTCGGTATCAGACACAACAGTAATAATAATTCGATATATTGCATTGTGGGAAATAATCAATTCACTCTATGAAAGCAATAAGTATCAAGAAGCTTTGCAAAAAATAGATTGCTTTAACAGAATGGCAACAGCTGTTCAAAATAATTGGAAAGTTCTGTTCGGCTGGGATCTTCCATCGATAAAATACGCTGTAAACACAGTAAAAATGTTTATTGACAGTGAAAATGGAATTAATTGTTTGGATAAAATTCCGGCAAAAGATTTTTTGTTTTCAAAAGATATTCCTTTTTCCACGTATCGCTTGATTTTATGTAATCTTACAAATGATTTTGATACAGCGCAAAAAATACTTAGAGAATATAACAGTCTGGTACAGAATAGACCGGATTGCGATGCCAAGACAAAATATATGTATAATTTTGCTGTTATATTTCTCGATTGTATTAATGATAAAGTAGATATCAGCGAAGTCATTGTCGCAAATAATCTATTAAAAGAAAACTTTGTTCATGATTATAATAGACACATTTTTGCTACCTCTCTTCTATCATTAACCAAAGGAGATTTACCACTGTGTGAGAAGTATAGGCTGGAATATATGAAAACGCAGCGACCATTGAAAGTGCGTCAACTTGCTTTTGAAGCAGCATATTCGGCATTAGTATATTTGCATAAGCATCAAAAAATGGCAGCAATAAATGAACTGGAAAAAGAAGTGACATTATTCGCTGAAAGGTCAACGTACCTTCCTGTTATTAGTCACAACATAAAATATATAAATCAATATGAATTTTCATTAGATGATTTAGAGTTTTATTTAGGCGGGCATCTTCGGGAAGGGAAATATTATATAGATATCCGCATGCTATATTAAGTGTAATAGCATGCGGATATAGAGTTGCTTTTAATATATAGTAGTATCAGTGATATTCGGTTGAATATGCTTTCGCAGTTCTTCAGAAGATAAAAAATCAATATATTCGTCTATGTCTATAACCTCCTTCAGACGAATGAAAGAATATTTGAGATATTCTTTTTTAGATTTTTCGTCAGGGACAAACTCAAATATTTGTCGAACAATTAAATTATAAAAATGCTGTAATGATGAATAATAGTTAAATCGAAATTTTTTATAAATGTTATTTTTCTGCAGGTATTCCTTAATCATTTTGTATGCAGTCATCATATCGTCTATATTCTTTTGATTAAATGACTGTACAATGGATCCCGAACGTTTATAGTGGTGATACACAACTTGAGGGACACAAACCACTCTATTTGCAGCCAGCGTGCAACTATATGAAAAAGGTTGATCTTCAAAAAAAATATGCTCTGGAAATGTTAATAAATTATCCGTCAAAAAAGTTTTTCGATATATTTTATTTAAAGCTGACGGCAAGAACTTTATACCATAATTATACTCGTTTGTCATAATACGAAATGCAATCTCTCCAGAAAGCACATAATCTTGATCGTATTTGCACTTATATACGGGAGAAGTAGTAATATAATCGTATTCTCGCATCAAACTACATGTAACAATATCGGCATTTAATTGTTGCGCTTTATTATACATTACTTCCAGATAATTTAGGTCCATCCAATCATCACTGTCAATAAATGATATGTACTCTCCAGATGCCTGTTGGAGCGCTTTATTTCGGGCTCCTCCAGGCCCAAGGCTGGTAGAAAGCGGCAAAAACAAAACATTTTCGTGCGTTTTGGCAAGTTCAGTTGCTATTTGAGGAGTACTGTCTGTAGATGCATCATCTGCAATAATAATTTCAATGTCTGATAAGGTTTGGTTAAAAATGGAATCCATACATTTTAATAGATACCTTTCTGTGTTATGGGTTGTAACGATAACGCTCACTTTCATAATTAAATCCTCCTTTGGGCTGTTTGGAATACTAAAAACCGACTGATAATATCTGATTATCTATCACGTTTCATTCTTCTTTGCTATTCGCTTTACATCTGTATCAAACTCATCATTTGTTATTAATGACTTTGTATACCTTTCATCAAACAGATCTATCAAGTGTTCTACGTCTTTATAAGTGTTTAGCTGTATTTTTCCATTTATAATCGTAAATGTTTCACGCCATCTTTCCGTTTTTTGAATTTTCTTTATTAACTCCTTTGATTTCAGTTTCACAACATTGTACTGCTTAATTCGAAGCATTTTTTTGGCGTATGTCTTTGATGGACGACTTACATATTCCTGTAATTTAAAATTGTTTTCCACAAGACCCGTTTTGGTTATATCCTCCACAACTTTCATGGCTTCTGAACGAATATACTGTTCAAAGCCAAAGTGCCTCTGCATCAGCTTTATATCCCTGGTCAGTATATTCTCTCCCACCACCAGTAAATTTACTTTTTGAGTTATCGTAAAAATTCTATCCGTAAATTCCTCGAACTTGTCCATATCTTCTGTAGATATCGCCTTGACCAAAAAATTTTCTTTTTTCTTGTTCGGAATCAATATAGGCTGAACACTTTGATATGCCCATATACACCTGCTCTCTCTTTTAAACCGAAAGAGTATTGCATCCACATTGTCAAAGTCATTTACTCCAAAATAATTTTCCTTCGGCTCAACAGCTTTCAAATATTCAAAAGGGGCATATTGTTCGTTCTGTGGCAGCACATATATTCTGTGTTGATCATCCGCCACATAATCTACACTTACATATTGTGATGCTTCAACTCCATAATCTCTTTTCACAACCTCAGCAATTGTTTTCTGAATTTTGTCTTTGAAATTATCTTGATTGTTTTTACTTTTTTCATAGAACGCAAAGCGCTTTAGTGTCTTTTCATCACCTTTTATAAGTGCATATACTTCGAATCCATATTCTTCATCGCAAAACATAGTTTCTATTTCCGTTACTATGTTTTGCATTGTACATTCTTCTCTTACATCTTCCATTTACTGTTCCTTTCTGTTCTTGTTGTACATAAGGCACACATCATCCGAAATATATTTCCATTTTACTACCTTATTTTCGTCCAGTTCCTCACGGCATATAGCAATATATGTTTTGGGATTTGGTACATTCGCTATGTCAGAAGTAAATTTCACCCTGTAAAGCTTGTATTGCAATAAAATCAATACAGGATTCTGGTAATATAAATCCGTTTTGACCATAAGTTCTGCAACAAACCACATCACCAGTATATATGAGATAAACTCATTAACTGTACTTACTTTATCCACCAACAGCGAAAGTATAAACGTCATAAAAAAGCTGATACCGGAGTCTTGTATCTTGTCTTCTATCACAATTTTATCCCCATCATCATTAAATGCTGTAAAACGCGCCTGCCGAAATTGCCAGAACGTAATGAATCCACTGATTGCAAACCAAAGTGCAATAATACCAATTAAAATCTGCCAAATATCGTCCCTCAGTCCTGTCTCTTGAATCATCTCAATGATATTGCATTTATGTAGTATGCTATCCAGCAAACAATATATTTTCCCAAGCGTTTCCTTCGTTACGCTTTTGATTACTATAAGAATCGACAATGGCAAAAATGACTGTACAATTAATTTTCTTTTCAATTTTTTATTCTCAGTCATCTATTCTCCCGCTATATTCCTCAAGCATTTTCACATATGTACCTAATTGCTTTCTCTTCTCTCCTGATAAACTTCTATATACTTTTACCAGTTCTTCTTCCTCCTTGGCATACTGTTCCATAACCTCCCGTTCTTCCAAAAAGTCCGTCATAGAAATCCCAAGTTGATTACAAATAATCAGTAATGTATCAATTCTTGGTTTTGAATTTCCCTTCAAGAATTCACTTATTGTAGACGAAGAAATACCTGCTTCTTTAGCAAGTTTGTACGGTGTACTTCCCTTGGCTTCACATATTTTCTTAAGTTTCTCCGCCAATTCCATACATTTTTCTTCAGTATCATACATTTAGCTACCACCTTTGTCCTGTAATATAAAATCCCTCTATTTAGTACATGACAATAAATGACAAAATCTTACAAACATTTTTAAATTTTTTATCATGAATTTTTTATCATGAGTTTATGCACCAAAATTTTCAGGTGCTGTTACCATTTACCCGGTTATCACTATCATAGGCTTGGCTACCGGTTTTATATCGGCTATTCTCCGGGCATCCTCTAACGTATATTTTTCATTCAGTTGCTTTAATTTGTCGGGTTCTATAAACGTCAGTTCTCTGTCACTAATGAAAAATCCCTCCTGTTTCAGACTATTCTTTAATATTTCACTTCTTTTTTGATTGTATTGATTTAATTTGCAGTATTCATCAAAAACACTTTTGCTAAATATATGTGTATTGGCTATCTTTGAAATGTATTTGGTAATATCGGGGACATCCTTATGAGGATATATTTTTTCGCCTTTTTCCATTTCCTCATAGATCCATTCACAGAAATCCTCATCCAATAAGAATTTCGCCTTATCGAATTGTGCATCCAGATACAGATCCTGTATTCCAAGAACCATATAGGCATGCTGCGACCTACACCGGTTAAACGGCTGATACCCCACCGGTATCACATGCTTTTCCATGGATTGATATTCCGAATTTTCCCCACAGTTATTTTTTGCGGTTTCCACTACCAGCCACATCAGATCTTCTATCTCCGTCCTTGCCTTATAAATCATTCCATACCGGGAATCTCCACCTATTTCAGCCACATTGGGTCTGGAATCCTTTTTCTCAAAATCACACTTTCTGAGAGGCTCCCATCTGCTAAATGAATCTTCCTGTTTCCACTTACAGCACGCAAAAAAGAGAGCCGTTTTTATATCACCGGTAATATCCAGCATATGCGTGGGCAATCCATAATGCTGCATAATCGCCATGTAAGAAACATCGCTGATTTGTCTGGACCACTGCAATGGTGCCTCCATCTGATCCAACAGTTTGCCACACTCATCGTATCTCATTTTAGTCACTGCCTGGAATATCCCTGGGGACAAATTTCCGGTGCTCCTGTAAATACTCGGTTTCGAAGAGCCGTAAGATGCGTTTTCTCCTCTCCAGAAAAGCTTTCCTCTCGGCTGCGTAATCATTGTCCCCACACCGGGATAGGTACACAATAAACCATCCCGGTAAAACGAAACCATCAAATTAACAACCATCGAAAGAAGCCTGATAGAATTTTCGTCCGACAAAACTTGCGCCCTGATTTTTTTCCGTTCTTCTTTTTCTCCGGGAAATACTACGTAATACTCATTTAGAGAAATCCTGCTCTCTCCCGGAAACACTCCCAGTATCTCCGCAGCCTGTGCCAGTGACTGCACATTCTGGGTATTACACCAGTTCTGATACAGTTCACATGCCATTGCGGCCATCCTTTGATTCTGTTCTTCAAATTGCATTGCAGCCTGCAAATGATCTGTAGTAATTTCCAGTACATTTTCTATCTTATCCACGAACAATGTCGAATGCTTTCTTTCCTCTGACCGCAAATAGATTCCCAGATTTTTGTTCCAGTCTGCCATATCCCCATATAAAGTCTTTAAATGTTGTTGAATGATATAGAGTACATTGCGATAGGATAACGTTACCCCTGAATTATCAAGAGTCATTTGCTGTGCCATTTGTTTTTCCCATGGTGTTTTATTCAATTCCTCTACTGTTGGATGATACATGCCGTTCCTCCTCTCAATGTTTACTGCATTTCGGGCATTTGCCCTTTCCTCTGGTTCTTTCCACAATAACTGCCGTCCATTTCGTCTCGCAGAGATGGCACTTCCAGCCTGCTCTTTTTCCGGAACCCGCTGTCAGAAAATCAGGATTCAGGTTGCTGTTTTCCTCATAGTCCCAATCCTGCATCAGTTCCGGATGCGTCATGGTAATCGGCTGCTTTTTACTCAAAAGCTTCCTTTGTCTCGCTGCGGCTCTGCTCTTTTCGGCACAAGCAGGACAGCCCCGTCCATTATTTCTGGAGATCACCGTGGCTTCCCATTCATTTCCGCATTGTTTGCATTTCCACCAAACTTTTTTCGTATATCCTGCCAGGATTTCATAGGGACTGACTGTATTCTTCTCCCAATCCCACGCTTCCAGCAGAGCGGGATTCTTCTCCGCAAGGTTCCCTCTGTCTTTTACCATATTCCTTCTGGAATTTGCATATCGGATCCTCTTCCCACATTCCGGGCAGCCATTTCCCTCCGCCCGTCGGCGGATCATTGCCTTCCATTCGCATCCACACACAGGACAAAGCCACCATACTGTTTTCTCTGATCCAATGCTAAGCTTTGTTGGATCCAGTCCACTATTTTTCTCAAAATCCCATGATTTCAGCAGTCTTTCATTTGAAGTAATGTCGTTGTATCCTTTTAAAGCAATACGATTTGCACAGATAGGGCAACCATTTCCTCGATTTCTTGAAACAATGGAAGCATACCAGAAATGACCTTTTTCACATCTCCACCATACTTTTTTACCGCTTCCGGCAGTAATTTTCTCCGGGGATAATTCATCATTCTTTTCATAATCCCATTCTTTTGCAATTGCCGGATTCACCGTTGCCAGATCATTAAACCCTTGTAAAACCCGCATTCCGGAACAATAAGGACACTTTCCACTGCTGATTTCATAAGAAACTGTACTCATCCATTCGTGACCGCAATCTCCCTGCCACCAGAACTTTTTACTGGACCCGACAGAAATATCTTCCGGCGTTACCCGGCCGTTCTTTGTGGGATGCCACATTTTTGCAATCTGAGGTGCCTTTTTCAAAATTGAATTTTCTTTCTCGCTGAATGCAATCAGTGAATAAATCTCTGCCGCATCCCGTTCCGGATCCACCTCATCCTCTTTCATGTGTATCTCAACTGCGTATTTATCTGATAAATACTGATACAAAAAATAAATTGCATCCCTTAATCCATTTCTGTCTTCCAGTCTGTAATCGAAAGAAGAATCATTCAGTTCCGGACAGTCCTTCTCCCGTATCCGGACCAGTGCAATGTGATTTTCCTCACATTTCCGGTTTTTCCGAAGATCTCTGGCTATTCCGTTTCCCCTAGAATGTCCGTAAGTTCCGTCATATTCAATTGCCAGACGATATTCCGGCAAATAAATATCCAGTTCATAAGGTGCTATGTTCTCGTCCCTGTAATTTGCCTGTACATTCTCTATATGTAGGCGCAAATAATAGAGGATTGCCTTTTCCGGAAAAGATACCCTGCGTTCCTCTGAACATTTAGGGCATCCCGTTCCCTTGCTCCGGTCGCTGACAGTCGCCTTCCAATGATGCCCTCTTCTGCAATTCCACCATACCCTTTTTCTGCTAAAGCATGCACATTCTGACGGGTCAATCTCATTTCTGTCGTAGTCCCATTCCGACAGCAGCTCCGGGTGCTGTGATGCAAAATCATTATAGGATTTTAAAACGATTCTATTCGCACACACCGGGCATCCCGTGCCACCATTTCTCTGAATCACACGTGCCTGCCATTCATGACCTTTATCGCATTTCCACCAAACTCTGTTTTTAGAGCCTGTCCCCACATCCGTAGGTTTCAGATTGCCGTTTTTCTCCCAATTCCACTCCGCTGCCAGTTCTTTGTTCAAGGTGGCCAGATCGTTGTATCCCGGCAAAATTCTTCTGTTATTACAATAAGGACACCCCTGCCCTTTCGTTCTGCTTCGGATATCCATGTCGAAAGAATGCCCCTTCTCGCAGATCCAATATACTTTCTTCTGAGAACCGGCAGTAACTTCCTGCGGAGTAAGTCCATTGTTTTTCTCATAATCCCACTGCCTAATGAGGCCAGGATATAAAACGGCTAAATTATTTGGTTTTGACATATTCAAGTATATTTTCACCTCCGCAGATCGCTATTAAATTACTGCCGTAAGGCATTCTTTTATTCCTATTATACTTCATACTGCATCCCTTTTGCTTTTATTTATTTGTTAAATATCATTAGGATAATATAAACTGCGTAATAATTGCGTTTTTCCATACAATATGTTATTATGATAAAGAATTTAAGTTTCGAAAGTGAGGACATTATGTTATTAGATAATAAATCCATTTTGATCACCGGCGGTACCGGCAGCTTCGGTAAAGCTTTTACCAAGTATGTATTGGATAATTACAATCCAAAGAAGATCATCATTTATTCCCGCGATGAATTCAAGCAGTTCATTATGCAGAACGAGTTCAAACAGTATGCGGACAAGCTTCGTTTCTTCATCGGCGATGTCAGAGACAAAGAGCGTCTGACCAGAGCATTTGAGGGTGTCGACTATGTCATCCACGCCGCAGCTCTGAAGCAGGTTCCCGCCTGTGAGTACAATCCCGCAGAAGCTATCAAGACCAACATCCACGGTGCGCAGAATGTCATTGATGCCGCACTGGATACCGGAGTCAAGAAAGTCGTTGCTTTATCTACCGATAAGGCCGTTAACCCCGTTAACCTGTATGGCGGCACCAAACTGGTATCCGACAAGCTGTTCATCGCTGCCAACGCTTATGCCGGAAGCAAGGACATCTGCTTCTCCATCGTTCGTTATGGCAACGTAGCAGGAAGCCGCGGATCCGTGATCCCGTTCTTCCATAACATTATCAAAAACGGCGGTACCGAACTTCCTATCACCGACTACCGCATGACCCGTTTCTGGATCAGCCTGCAGCAGGGTGTGGAACTGGTGATCAAAGCTCTGGAAGAATCCAAGGGTGGTGAGACCTTCATCTCCAAGATTCCTTCCTTTAAGATTACCGATCTGGCACAGGCAATGCTGCCCGGATGTAAAATGCCCGAAGTAGGAATCCGCGAAGGTGAAAAGCTCCATGAGATCATGGTCACAGTAGAAGACTCGCTGAATACCTATGAATACGATAAGCATTTCATCGTATATCCTCAGATGGTATGGAGTGAATCCAGACGTGCCGTTCCTACCGGCAAGAGAGTACCGGAAGGCTTCTCCTACAGCTCCGGCAATAATACCGAGTGGCTGAGCGTGGAACAGATTCAGGAATTGCTGAAGACAATTGATTTGGAGAAATAATTATTATAGAAAGCATTACTGTTTAACATCTTTACAAAAATTCCCAAACCATCAGTTCTTTAAACTATGGTTTGGGAATTTTCATTTCTACAGAATCTCATCCGTCCATCCGATATCTTCGCCATCTCCACTATCAGAGGAATCTCCACCGGAATTACTGTCTGAACTGCCATTATCGGAGCTTCCATTATCTGAAGAGTCATTGTCGGAATGATCATTATCAGAGTTATTATTGTTATCCGGCTGCTGTACCGGAGCAGGTGTTGCCACCGGAGTTGCTGCCGGTGCTGTTACCGTTGTCGTACTATTACTGCCTGTCTGTGCTTTCGGTGGCTGTGCAGTTGTTTTGTTATTGCTGCTCTCCACCTGGGATGCGGATACCAGTGCTACGCCTGTCAAGGTACCTGCTTTAGCCATCAGCGGAGAAATCTGTTCTGCACTGATGGTTCCATTCTGCACTGCTTCCCGGTTCTGTGTGATCAGTTCCTGCATCTTGTTTCTTCCTGCCAGTACCGGATCCGCCTGCAGCAGATCTTCTACCGGTGCCACATCTACCCATTGTTGATGCTTATCCTGTTGCTGTAATATACCGTTCATAATGCGGATTTCCTGTAAATTATCTGCTCCTGCCAGTTGTTGTTGCTGATCCATTGTCACTGCCACCACATCCTGTGCTCCCGCCAGCTGACGCTCCAGGAGTTTCCTGTCACTCTGAGAACGATATAATGCCATTCCCAACACTAATGTCGTCAGTGCAAATACACAGGTCAGTATGATCCATACTGTATTTTTCTTATTTTTATTATTACTTTCCATTCAGAATTGCTCCTATCTCTACTTTTCTACGCTGTCCACAATATTTTTCAGGAAATTATAACCAGACGTTCCCGGTCTGAAGTCTCCACGGTTCAAAATCTGTTTGCAGACAGTGTACATACTACGGGACATTTCCGGTCCATAGATTACCACATTGCTACCGTCCTTTTCCATGACTGTATAGGGGCGGAAGATATACGCTGTGTTATAACGAGCCGGTGGAAGATTCGTAAGGACATTTGCAAACTGATCTCTGCCATTCACTCTTCTGATGACCTTATCGCTGAATCTGCCGTTGATGACACCATATGTTTTTCCTCCGCCTAATTTATTGCTTCCATAGACCATAGGATATTGTGTATAGAGATCCGGGCGCATAATCAGCGTACCGATTTCCTTGATCCGGTATCCCTGCAGTCCGGAAGCACCGGTCAGCTGCTGTTTTTTTGCGGAATCTATACCAAAGGTACATCTCAGTCCGGTGTTGCCGGTATACCGCACAGAAAATCCGTGGTAGGAAAAAAGATTCTCAAACTCAGGGATCGCCGCAGCCGTATAATAGCTTCCATTATAAGAGAGGCTCCATACATACATGCCGGTGGGAATGCCTGATGCATTGTATTGAACTGCCATAGCTGTCTGTGCCGTAGTCCCCAACGGTCCTGTGCTTCCGATGCTTATCAGCCGTTTCGACTCGTCATTCTGCCATGCTGTGCCGGAAAACTCTACACCGTCAATATACAGCCTTGCACTTCTGTCATAGCCTGCGGGGAGAGCCAGGACAACATTGCCATTTCCCACTTCCGGTTCTGTAACCTGGGGCTTCGGTGTCGGGGTTGGGGTTGGGGTCGGGGTTGGTGTTGGTGTCGGTGTAGGCGTTGGCGTCGGATTTTCCACCGTCTTCATTGTTTTTACAGAAGTGATTCCGGTAGTCGTAGCTCCGGCAGCATACAATGTATTGCCCCCGCAAAACACATCAAAGCTATTGATATCTGTCCCTATGGTGGACGCAAGCTTCTGCCAGCTGCCATCCAACAGATATGCTGCCTGCAATTTTTTATCATTTCCCGCCGTCCAGAAGATATACGGTATCCCGTCCTTCAGTGCCAGCCTTACGGTATCCGTGCTTTGAATTTCCTCCGGCAGAATTTCTTCATTCCATTTCGTACCATCATATGTAATCAAGGCTGTCTTTGCAGTCGCATTATTCAGGGCTGCCAGATACAATACATTACCAGATACACAGACATCCGCATAACTGATCTTTCCCAGACTATTCATGGTATACACATCCTGCCAACCTTGCTGCTGAAGGACAGCGACTCTGCCATTCGCCCCTGGTGTCATATAATCACAATAGGAAGCATACCAATTACCACCATAATAGAACAGCTTTGCACCCGAGATACTCGCCCCCTGTACCGTCAATGCCGGAAGCGGGCCGGACTGATCTGAAAGATTGATCACCTGAAGGGATTTGTCGTCCATCCAGCTCACCCACAGTTTCCCCTGTTCATAAAATAGTTCCAGACGCTGTGGCCAGACTGCTGTCTGTGAAGTATACACGCTATTCAGACCCATAGAATCCGCTTGCGACACGTGCACATAACCTGAAGTGTCCATATAGGCCACATAAATATCCCCGTTCACATTCAGAAGATCCACCGGTGACATTTTTTGAGATATAGCACTACCCGGCATTTCTGTCCATCTACCGTCTGCAGCCTGTGAAGAATATATTTTCAACAGGCTCCATCCCTGTTCCTCTACAATACCTGCCAGATACAGACAGCTGCCCGCCGCATCCCCAGTAATTGCAGGAGAACAAAGTCCGGTGATACTCTCTCCTCTCTGCTGCCAGTAACTGTCAGCAGAAAGTACCGGGAATTCCACATGAAATGAAATACTTCCGTCAGCCCCAGGCTGAACCTGGTCAATCACAATTCCACTGTTACTTCCATCCGAATAAAAGATAGTATCTGCCGTATAGGGAGCATCCATATCGCTGCTTCCCAGAGCTTTGCGGTATTGTCCTCCCACCGTGGCGTACATTACCTCTTCCTGTGCCTTTGCCGGATCCAGCGTATCCTTCCGGAACACATAAATATAATTGTCCCCTGCCTTATTGGTATGATTCTCCACCGCATTGTTTACCCGGTAGACGATCAGTCCGCTCTCCGGAATATAGAAATCATAGTCCTCCCGCTCGGAAGGGGAAGGCTTTTGCCGGTATTCCACCACAAAGAATTCCGAATCACTGCGGGAAGTCTTCAGAATATATGCCCGGGTGCCGGAGGATTCTTCTGCCGGCCGCAGGGTGTATGTCCCACTCTCCGTCAATGTCCCAATGCTCATCCACCCGAGTTCCTTCCGTGTATAGGTCAAAGGATAAGATGCTGTATAATTAGGTCCTGCCATCAGATCCCACCATCTCCCTACCGGATCCCCAGTCTCTCCCGAGGTACGATACAGATCCGGTGCTCCCAGTGTATGCAGGAATTCATGGGAAGCCAGTGAATATCCTGAGTCCGTGAGCGTTCCGACCCCAAGCATGTTAGTCGGCAGCACATTATAAGCCCCCACTTTCCATTGTCCACCTAACAGGGTATTGGAATCTCCCCAATCTGCCTTACGAGAGCCGAATGCTCCTGTCATTTTATCCTTATCTACCTGGACGATAATCGTAAGATTATCTATATATCCATTATTGTATCTGCTGTCCAGCTTCGACGGCAGAGACAAACCAGCCTGGTTTACTGCGTTAATGACAGCTCCCACAAAGAGCTCTCCATCGGACGCATTCGGATATTGTTGTGCTGTTCCGGTGATAGTGATCGGTATGAATTGTCCATTTACTACCTGTGGGAAATAATTATTTACCTTGACCTGTTCATCTGATATTGTTGAAATATATTTTTCCAGGGAACGTTTCGGCGCTGATGCCGTACCGGTGTACATTTCCTGATACTTATTGAAGTTTGTGCTGAAGGTATTATCGCCATCTTCACTGAAATTAACCATCAGTACCAGATTATCAACCTGTGTTGTGGCGGCTTCTGCATGCAGTGGGGCTTTCCAGAAGACAGCCAGCATTATTACCAGCAGAATCCAACTATATCTCTTTATTCCTTTTACTATCATAACTATGCTCTCCGTTTACTGATCAATCCCAGATTGTTACCATTCCCAGCTGTTCCGGTGTAAATGCATTTTGTACTTCTACCTCCGCTACCGTCAGGTAGAAAATATTATTGCCTTCCTGTCTGACAGCATAAACAGCATTACCTTCCTTCTGCAGCTTTTTCGGAGTCTCTGCCGCAGGCTTTCCCTCTGCCGTAAACTCTCCTTCATAGGTCACCGCCTGTGCACTTCGATTACGAAATGCTTCTGCTGCCCCGGCTTCCGGATCCGTAGTTCCCATATGAACTGTAAGCTTCCCCTCCGGAAGGTTTGCTGCAGATAACGTTCCTTCATATCCCGTATAGGTGCCATCTGTCAGATTCAGGCTCCCGCTGGTAAACGCACCGGTTTCATTCTCAGCACAGACGTAATACCGGATTTCGTTATCACTGACCTGTACGTAAAATTCTCTGCCATCAGCAAGCGGATACTCTATCGCAGTGCAATGCTGTCCCAATTCATCCGATAAAATCAGCATTTTCCAGTCCCCATTGTCGGTGGTGCCGGTATAATTTCTCTGTCCGATCAGAAGATCCGACAGCATTACCGTGTACCAGTCTTCTGCCAGGATACTATCCACTGCTGCATCTGCATTTCCCTCTGCCATGGCATCCAACACCGGCTGTGCCTTGCTCTGCACTTCCTCTGTATCCTGTGTCAGTTCCACCGTAAGCTCCGCTAACTGTGCCTGTCTCTCCGTTGTGTAATCCAGGCGCTGTTCCCACTCCAACGCATCACGCTGTGCTAAAGGACCTTCTGTCTCGCTGTCCGTCTCTGCGGTCTGTCCGGCAGCCGCTGTACTCTCTGCCGATGCTTCCACTGCCTGTTCAACGGTCGCTGTTAATATGCCGGAGTTCTCTGTTCCGCAGGCTGTCAGGGTGATGCACAGACTTACGGCGATCATGGATAGGTTTCTGATGTACTTCTTATTTTTCATTGTATTTTCTCTTTCTGTAATTAGTATTGTAATTATATTTCGGCAGGGATTGGGAATTTCATTAGTTTCAAAAGGCTGTATTTTCGCACAGTCTTTCTGTCAATGGATTGTTCCAATAGAAAATATTTGTTATACTACTGCCATTTCAAATCGCATAAATATTGCACTGCACGGTGCGTATTTGTAAAGGTACTATCAGTAAAATAGAATTTTTCTGTTATTGCATCCTCTGTTGATACTCCCTTAAGTTCGTCTGCAATCCGTTTTAAGCACCATTCACCATTTTCTATAGCCATTGTGTACCTTTCAGCAATCTTCCAAATAGTCTCTTTATCACCCTTTTTATACCCCGGGCAGTAATCTTTTGTCGAAAGACGTTTCAAAAGATTTTCTTTATCCTGAACTGTCACAATTAATGGCTGTGTCTTTTCATAATGTAGAAGAAAATAATACTCAATACAACCTTTTGTCATAAATAATTTTACAGTTGCATTCTTACACTTTTTTCTTATTTTTTTTACAATATCCCAGTTTTCCTTCCACTTTGCCCGCATCTCCACTTCAGTATCAAACACAAGCCATATTTCATCAACATCTAAGACATCATCAGAGTAAACACCCTTAAGACTAAATGCTTTATCGGCTGCCCCAAATAATCCTTTCTTATTGTGCACATTCAGGTTCGCAACCTCATGAAATCGATCTTTCAGAAATTTAAAATATTGTTCTTCACTTTCCCCCTCCCAAAAAACAATAATATAAGGATTCCGAGACTTATTCTTACTTCTCCGTGCCATAGCTATTCCTCCCTGATATAGGGCACTGCACCATACTTTCCCAGAAGATAAGCTTTCCCAACTTTTTCATCATTTCTAACTGAGAAATCAGATATAGAATATAATTCAGACACACCTGTTTCGCTGTTCTTATCAACAAGATAATATTGATCTCTTCTTAACATTTCACGGTTCATGATATCTACACTATGTGTTGTGAAAATCAGCTGTGCTTTTGTTTCATTATTATGCTGAAAACGCTTAATAATATATTCTACGAGCATTGGATGAAGTCTGTCTTCTATTTCATCAATAACCAGAATGCCACCATTTTTAAGAGCTGATTCCAACGCCGTCGCTCTTGCCATCAGTCGAATGGTACCATCCGATTCATCTGAAAGGCTTAGCGGATATTCCGTTTTCTTTCCCTTTGCATCCAAACCGGTATGAAATGATGTTGCTTTCAATTCATTATATTGTATAGTTCCATTGACATTATCCGCATCTCCAGACAAGCTTTCTTTAAATTGAGATAATGCCTTCTCGATTTGCAGTCTGCTTTCCATGGGAAAATCTTCCGGTAAGTCATCCAGACTTGTAATCGCCTTATTGTCAATCTCAAACTTCATATCTGAAATACCAATATCTGCAATCTTAGCAATAGAAGCTACAGATTTCAACATTTCAGAATCATCACTATATTCCAATAGATTCTTACCCAAATCAGAATAATCTCTGGAGAAAAACAGTTTTGTTCTAAACCACTTCATTGCCTCAATACAAGGTTCATAATTCATTGTGCAGGAAACAGCAAAAAACAATTGATTCGGTGCAACAGCCTTACTGATCATTTCCTTTATTTTTTTATCTCCATTTACAGGGAATGAAAAATCTTGATATTTTCTATCAACCACAACAGACTTTTGTCCCTTGGGTGCCCAGTATAAATGCTCCTCGCAAATACATTTTCTCGTAGCAGAAAAACCATAGCAATACCAGATACCTTCTTCTTCATATTCAAATTCAAAAGAAGTCGGCTCGTTTTTTGAATAGTCATTTAATTCAAACGGTCTTACCGGAACCTCTGCCGTCTCATGTTGCGTACGCTGTGCATTTTTAATAAACTGTGCGGCCAACCACATTGCCCGAATCAGATTACTCTTTCCGCCGCCGTTTTTACCATTGATGGAAACAACTGGAAGATATGAATTATTTTTATATTTCAGTAAGCATTCTTTCTGATCTCCAAGCCCCGCTGCTTCCATATCAAGTATTGACTCATCTCTTAATGATCTGTAGTTTTTCACTTTGAATTGTAATAACATATGATTTTTCTCCTCTTTACTTGTATGATAATTCTTTTTTGCAAGTAATTCAATATATTATTACGAAAAATTCACGTTTTTATTCTTAATTTATTAAATCATTCTCATTCATTCTCATTCTCATTCTCGATTTCATGATTTCAAAAAAATCCACTGTTCACTTACGCCTATATTTTCCAACACTCCATTCATTTTATGGAGATCCCTTCTATTTTTTCAACATTCCGCACTTCAGCGCCTTATTGATGATATATGGACAAATAGAATAACCATCTGCAATGAAGTATTTTGATTATACAATGTACTTTTTTACAACTGGAATATTATTTAAAATTGCCGAAATAACTAACGAAATAATAAACACTATACAAACAACCAACGGAACCGCAATAACCGGATTCCATCGTGAGGCAGTGATTCCTAAGCGGCCCAATTGCTCAATAACTATAATATGAACTAAATATATGCCAAAGCTATACTGTGATATCTTCAATATCACTTTTTTGTACCATAGTCCCTGCTCAAATGAAATGTTCTTAAGAAATGTAAATATAGCAACGGCCTCTAAGAAAACATTGATACATGTATTCGAATAATATGTTTCTAAAGGCGTCTGCATTTTAATCGCAAGAGCCCATGAGAGAATAATCGTAAATAAGAAACCACAGAGCCCCGCCAAATATATTGCTGTTCTTTGCTTTTGGTTCAATTCCAGTTTAGAAATTTTATACCCTAATATGAAGTAAAATACATAGCTGCATACAAGGCCCATATTCATATTGTTTATATTTCCATTAATTGCATTTGTAATAAGGATCATTTTTTCATTACCAAAATCATTTACAAGCTGACTTATTTGAGGTAATAAGAACCAAAATACAAAAGATATTATTAAAAAATAATTGGATATTTTATCATCTTCTGAAATCTTTTTAATTATAGGCAGGCAAATATATATTCCGGCTATCATTGGCAAAAACCATAAATGATAATAGCTTGTAATAATACCTGCGAGCCTCCCAACCCTTCCCGGCGAAAACAATCCTACAAATTGCTCTGCGATTTCACCTTTTGATACTAAATAATATATGAAACTCCACGCAGCAAACGCCGTAACTATTCTAAGCACATACTTTGAGAATATCACTTTTGTTGATATTTCATTTTTGCTCAAAAACAATGCTCCACTGATCATAACAAAAACAGGAACGCCCCATCTCATAATACTGTCATAGAAATTAAATGCAAGCCATTCTTTACTATTTACATCGTAAGCGCCAAATAATCCCGCGGCTAGCCAACAACCGCCTCTAACTTCATAATCGTAGTTAGACTATTTTACTACAACAACTACAATTATGGAGGACAACATCATGGCAAACACCAGAAACTCCCGAGTTCCAAAAGAAGAACAGCTGAAACTTATCAATGAATGCCGGACCAGTGGCATGACAGATACTGACTGGTGCCGCGAGCACGGCATTGCTGTCAGCACCTTTTACTACTGGGTAAAGCAGCTTCGAAAGGAAGCTGCCCAGATACCGACACCTGCCTATGGTCATTCTGAGAATCCCCGCCCCAAACAGGACGTGGTTCCCATTGACATAGTACCGGAACGTTTCCCGGTACAGCATACTCCGTACCTTGACAATCCTCATACATTAGAGATCATTCTTGGATCTGCAACGATACGCGTCACCAATGAAACGGATCCACAGCTGCTTTCCAGAACGCTTCAGATTCTGAAAGGGTCTTTATGTTAGGCGATATTTCAGGGTTGGAACGGATCTACATTGTCTGCGGTTACACCGATATGCGCAAATCCATTGACGGACTTTGTGCAGTCGTGGAAGAACAGTTGAAGCTGGATCCTGCATCCAGTTCCCTGTTTCTGTTCTGTGGCAGACGCCGGGACCGGATCAAGGCATTGTACCGCGATGCAGATGGTTTTGTACTGATCTATAAAAAACTGACAGTGCATGGCGGATACCAGTGGCCGCGGAAACAGTCTGAGGTCAGAAATCTGACCTGGAGAGAGTTTGACTGGCTCATGTCCGGTATTGATATCGACCAGCCCAAAGCCCTGAAACAGGAATAAAAACATGCACAGAAAAACGCCTGCAAACCGCATATTTTCAGCATTTTTCAGGAGTGATTTTCCTTTAGGAAGCCTGCTTTTTCTGGTATAATAAAGGTATCAAAACCAAGGAGAAAAAGTGTGGCTTCCAGTGCAAAGGACATTCAGCTGCGAGAGCTGAAGGATACCATTTCACAACTGAACATGATGATGTCCGAACAGACAGAACTGATCCGTTCCCTCAGAACGATCATTGAGGAAAAGACTGCCCATGAGATGGTGCTTCAGGAACAGGTGGACTATCTGACGAAAAAACTTTTCGGCTCTTCCAGCGAAAAGACACCGGCGGACATTCCCGGACAGCTGAATCTGTTTAATGAAGCTGAAGCTGAACAGGATCCGGAACTTCCGGAAGAAGACTACAGCCGGGAGCTGCGTCCAAGGAAGAAAAAAGCTACCCATGCGGAACTTTTTAAAGGTCTCAAGGTTCATAAGGAAGTAATACCGCTGAACGAAGAAGATAAGGTCTGTCCGGTATGCGGTACCCCGATGGAACGTATCGGAGAAGAATACGTCCGCAGGGAACTCGTTTTTACTCCTGCCAAATGTGAAGTTTATGAATACTACACGGAAAGCTATGGCTGCCCTGACTGTAAGGAAGGAAAGGGCGATACGGAAAAGTCTATGATCGTCAAATCCAAAGTACCGCCCGCACTTATTGGCAAGGGTCCGGCCTCTTCTTCCACGGTTGCCTGGACGATCTATCAGAAGTATGCAAACGGCATGCCTCTCTATCGTCAGGAAAAGGACTGGAAGGAGTATGGCGCCGCTGTCAGCCGGACGACCCTGGCGAACTGGATCATCTACAGTGCTGAGCATTATTTCCGGCCACTGTATGATTACTTTCACCGCCAGCTTCTGCAGAGGAAATTTCTCATGGCGGATGAGACCCGGGTACAGATCCTGAAAGAACCCGGACGCAGTGCAGAAAGCCAGTCCTTCATGTGGCTGTACCGCACCGGGGAAGATGGTCTTCCGGTCATCCTGCTGTACGGATATACCCCGACAAGGAGCGGAGACAATGCAGCAGACTTTCTGGATGGCTTTCAGGGATATCTGGAAACCGATGGTTACCAGGGGTATAACAAGGTATCCGGCATCAAACGGTGCTCGTGCTGGGCACATATCCGCCGATACTTTGTAGATGCGATCCCGAAAGGAAAGCAGCTGGATTACAACCAGCCGGCAGTACAGGGAGTGCATTACTGCGACCGTCTGGCAAGACTGGAAAGCAGCATTTCTGGCAAGTGCGGAACGGATTATGAAAAAAGGAAACAAATGCGTCTCGAGAAGGAAAAACCGGTTCTCGAGGCCTTTTGGGCGTGGGTCGACAGCCAGAATCCAGTCCGCAACAGCCGCCTGGATAAGGCACTGACCTATGTGAGGAACCGTAGGGAAACATCCATGACCTATCTGGCGGACGGGCGCTGCAGTTTTACTAATAACCCTAGCGAGAATGCCATCCGGCCTTTCACAGTAGGACGTAAGAACTGGCTGTTCAGTGATTCCGTAGAAGGTGCAGAAGCCAGTGCTATTGCCTACACGATGGTAGAGATGGCGAAGGCACACAACCTGAACATTTATCAATACCTCAGCTACGTTCTGGAACAAAGGCCGAATGAAAACTGGAGTGATGAACAGCTTGCAGAGCTGGCACCCTGGAGTGAAAAACTCCAAACTCTAAAAATATGAGAATAAATTTGTAGTAAAATACTCCAACCTGAAATGGGTTGGGGTAAATTTATAGGTGCCTCCGGATTATTTGGCGCTTACTGTGTTTCCCTCCGGATGAGTATTCCAATGCAATAGTGCATGCTTTCCAAAGATTCAGAGCACCCTTTTCCGGAAAAATAGTGCATATCTTTCCGGAGCAGAGTGCAGCATTTAATTAGTATTCATCAAGAATAGCTATTCCGTGTTCTGTAAGAAGTACTTGTAAACGGTCAATATATTCTCTTAAGTGCTGGATTTCTCTCCAATTATCATGACACAGTTCATCGGCTTCCTCTAATTCGTGGCGGGTTATTTCATAATCCGTAAATTTGATGCATTTATGGTCTTTGCTGAAGGCGCAATAGTCAGTCATGGACAGCTTCTTTCCGGGAAGCGTTAATGCAATGGCGTTCTCTCATGGATACACGGCCATCAATCATCACCTCGTAGGAATTATGAATGATTCGGCCGATGATTGCTTCGCAAATAGTGGCATCACATTCATTTCCAATGCGGTTGTACCAGCCTTTTGGTTCAAACTATGTACAGAAAATCACAGAGCCTTTTACACTATGGGCTTCAATGATCTCAAGAAGTTCCCGTGTCTGTTCTGTAGATACTGGGCTTAACAGGAATTCATCCAGAATCAAAAGATCAATCTTTTGATATGCTTTAATTACCTTTTTCAGCGTGCCGTCCCCATGTGCAACAGCCAGCTCATTCAATAGATCCGGCAGACGTACATAACGTACTTTGATAAAGTTCCTGCAGGCTGCGATCCCGAGCGCACAGGCGATGTATGTTTTGCCATTCCCGGAGGCTCCTTTTAAAATGATATGGTGGTCATCGGATATATACCGGCAGGTGGAGAATTCCAGCATTTGTCCTTTATCCAGATTTCGGTCAGGATGATACTCGATATCTTCCATGCACGCATTGGGATAACGGAATTCAGCACTGCGGATAAGCTTTTGCAGTTTTATGCTTTTTCACTTATCCCATTCTTTATCAACCAGCATACCGAAGCGATCTTCAAAGGATAATCCCTGATAGGTCTCAGGCTCCCTGTACTGGCATTCAAAAGCATCTGACATTGCAGATAATCGCAGATCATGCAGCTTATCTATGGTTGACTGACGGATTATGAACGGTCACCTCCTTCGTAATAGGAGGCACCTCTGGTAATGCCATACTTGGAACTTTCTTTATTAAAAGCACTGAAAGCAGCTTTCTCTACTGCCACTTTGTCCTGACCATTTTTCAAAATGGTGCTGATATTTTTCAAACTTGGGCTTGGCGTGTAACTAAGTGCCTTGACACAGGCGTTTTCCAAACGTTCCGTACCATAGCGATCCGCAAGTTTCATCAACGATGCACAGGATTTGTAACCCTGTTGTTCTACCTTATGCATATATAAAAAATGTTTTACTACAATAAGGGTGGAACAGCCAACATTCTTTCCCCAGTCCAGAAAACCGTCGGTGTTGTATTCCAGAAACTTTCTGTGATTTTCAGGCATATGTTCTGGTACATAAATCGGTTCCGGAGAGTACAGCCTACGCACATGCGATGCTATACGGTTGTTATGGTAAAAAACTTCAATACTGTTTTCAGTGACACGGATATCGACCTTCTTACCGATAAATTCATACGGGACAGAATACTTGCAATCTCCGATTTTTATGAGATAATCGGGTTGTATGGTGGCAGTTGACCAGACAGCCGTTTCATACGGGAAAGCAGGTAATGGCATGAGGAAGTCCTTTTCTTCTTCAATAAATGCAGATATCCTGCTTCCTTTCTTTTTCTGGAAAGGTTTCGTATTGAATTCTTCAAGTTTTTCATGGATGGCTTTATTAAGCTCATCAAAAGTGAAGAACTTCCGGTTTCTTAAAGCTGCAAGGATCCATGTTTCAAGAACTTTTACAGTACCTTCCGCATTTGGTTTATCCTTCGGCTTTACCGGACGGGCAGGAATAATTGCAGTTCCATAGTGCTCTGCCATTTCGTGGTAGGATCGGTTAAGTGTAAGCTCTGTCCGTGTGTTTTTGATCACACCTGTTTTAAAATTATCTGGTACAAGAATACGTGTTACACCGCCAAAGAATGAATAGGCATGGATATGAGCTTCTATCCAGTGGTTGGATTTCATATCGGGGAATGCTTCCGCATATCCATACAAACTGCATGGAAGAACAGCAACAAATATATATGCAGATATGTCGCTGCTACTGGCAACATCATAAACTTTAAGCGTATCGCCTACCCAGTCTACCTCCATTGTTTCCCCAGGTTTGCGCTTGATTCTAAGAGTTGCCTTCTTTGATGCAGCATAGGCATGATATTTGTCATTAAACTGTGAATGCTGATACGGAATCGTATGCTCAGCTTCACACTTTGCACAGTATTCCGCCCACAAAAGTAAGAGTGTTACACCGGGCTTGTCCAGTTCATTGTAAACATACTCGTAATCAGGGAGTCTTCTTCCCTCATTATTGCCCCTGCCTGGATAAAACAGGTACTCAATATCTCTGTTAGTCAGAGTTTCTGGAATAGGCCATTCCAGAGAATGTGTTTCAGCAAGCTTAAGCACCTCTGAAACTGTGTTGCGTGAACAGCATAAGCTGTTGGCAATGGCTACATTGCTGAACTTCAGACTATGCAATCTGATGATTTCTCGATAATCAGTCATGGTTATCGACCTCCTGTAATGAATTTACACAATTTTATGTGCATGGATTCATTATAGGCGATTGCACTATAGAGCGGAAATATCTGCTCTAAAATATCGGATTTAGGTGCTCTGAATTTCCGGAAAAGATGCACTACTTAAATGGAATATACACCGGAAGAGAGAGGAAAACTTAGCGCCTCGCATTTTTTAAATGCGTTAAGGAAGTCATTGACTCCTGATTTGCTACATCCCAACTGTCTTGCAATCTCTGCACCGGACATGTTCAGGGCATAGCTTTTGATAATGATGTCTTTGTAATCAAGCATACCATTATCCTCCTTCATAATGTATTGACTGCCAGATAGCAGCTACTGCCATTATAATGGATAATTCAGGTAATTAAAAGCGGACTACGTCCGACCGCTCAGCTACGTATCGCGACCGTTTTGCTCCGCAAAACGGACCGATGGGATGCACCATTTGCAAACTGAATAACTGCCAGGTATTGAATTTTCAAGGTGCATAGCTAAAATTTATGTGCGAAGTTTGAGTAACTACTTATATCTTTCACTAATTTCCTTAATAAGATCATCATCAACCTGATTCCTATCCTTTATTTTTTTACTCAGTTCCCATGCTTGCTCAAAATAATTACAAAATATACTTGCAATCCTAGTATTTTTTATAGAACATAGATTTGGTTTATAGGCTGATGAAACGAATACAACCTCTCTGTCGTCTATAACAACAAATTGAAGTTTGGGAAATCTAGTGTTTATATCTTTGTTTTCATAATATGAGCAACAATAAACATCTCCATATTTTATATGATTAAGCATTTTTCCAATATTTTGTGGATATGAAAAGGTAAATATCTCTTTATATATCCTTGGCTTCATTGTTTTTTTGGAACAAAAAGACTTTATGCTTGCATCTATTTTAGTTGCAGCATACTCCTTATCGGCTAACTTTCTATGGTATGGATTAATTGGCATGAAATCCTGCCAGTTAAAATCATACACGCACTCCGATGCTGCCAGTATTCTTTTCGCAATATACATATCTACTTCATTTATATCATCAAAAAAAATTACTTCAACACCATTGAGAGAATCAATAATAGTACCAACAGCCTGTTCCAAACCTTGGGTCAATTCTTTCTGTCTACTAGTTATTTCATCTTCTAAAAACCCAACTAATATAAAATGAATAGCTATTGCAAGCAAAAGAGAAGTTGCTACAAACGCATAATCAATTTTCACTCCATTATCAACATAACTATTATACCCATCTATTATAAAAGCAATAACACTTATAATAATGGCTACAACAATTGTTATAATATCTGTAATTTTTATTATTCTTTCTTTTGCATCTTTCATTTTTACCTCAAATTCACATCGAAAAAATCAACAAATAATTCTGCCATTCTTTCCCAACAATTCCCAACCGAATATCCATGATCACAGTTTTCAAACACTACTAATTCATGGGGTGCTTGCCACAATGCATCTAAATATTTGCTTTGAGATAATGGTACAATTTCATCACTATCTCCATGTGTAATTAGACATTTTGTTTGTATCTTTCTTATATCATCATATATGTTATAGCTAAAAGCATCTTTGAGTACTTCTATATCATATCCGTTTGCTTTGCAAAAACCATTTTTCAACCATTCATTAAAGTTATCATTCGAAATTTCATTAATATATGCATCCGGTAAAAAACAACACGGTGATTTTAAACCAATTGCTTTTACAGTATTCAATATTTCATGACAATGCAATGCCACACTTCCCCCATAGCTTGACGCCATAACGCCTATATTATTTAAATCTATCCAATCATATCTTTTAATTGTGTTAAAAATCGATTTAAAATCACATATACCTTTTGATAATGTCAAATACCTTCTATTTCCTTCACTATTTCCCAATCCGGCAAAGTCAAACAACAATGTCGCTATGCCCTTTCTAGCTAATCTCGGAGAAAGATTAATCCAACTCATACTATTTGAACCCCTTGGTCCATCCCCCGTCAGCATTATAACTAATGGGATTTTTTCATCTACAACAGGTTTTACAAAGCGAGCTCTAATTAATTCTCCTTGCTGGTTTCTTTCTTCAAAATTTATAATTTTTTCCATGCTGTACTCCCTTCTACTGCTTTTAAGTTAATAGTATAAATACTAAAAAAATTAATTTCTTTGTGATATAGATAATTATAAGAAAAGTCCACACAGCAAAGCATCTTAAGCGAAGTTATAAGAGTTTTCTTCATTTCAATCAACATACTAATATGTATGAATTCTTCTTTTTCACGCACAACGAGATGCTGCTCTGAGGCTGTACACTAAGAATTGTCTAACCGCCCTAACTATATTAACTCATATGGTCTAAATTTTTCATCTAATAATACTTTTCTTGTAAAATCTATTCCTTCATTAAAAATGCAATCAACTATCGAAAGGCCTTTAGCAAATCCTATTCTTTGCCTCCTTGTTTGATAGTATGAAGGATGATGGTTATAAAAATCTTGATAGAGTATTGAAACTCCCTCTTCTTTTAGCTTCGATATATTATGAATATCCACGCTCCCTCCCGAGCCCATTATAATTTTAGAGCATTCCGTCTCCTTGCATAATAAAATTAATCTTTCAGTAGGATTATCAACATACTCAAAGTTGCTACCATAATATATTTGTGGTGATGGTAACGATAACAATTTTAATATCAACTCCACAATTTTAATATCAAATTCAACTAGACCATCAGAAAAATCACGCGCTCTTTCCAGTATTTCTACTATCTCAGAATAATACATTCTGTAGTATCTTGCTTTTGAATAAGAATGTGCTAATGTTTTTGCAATTTCATCAACCAAAAATGACTGTGGCAATTTTATTTGATCACATCTTGTATTATAATTTTCTCCAGTTTTTAAACTCAACCACATCAATTCTCCTTGTGGATTTATTATTTGAACTCTGTCTATATAATGCCTCTTTGTAAAAAACACATCATCCATAACAACAAAAACATCTGCATATACCAACTTTGCAAAATATCCTAACCACGGCATAAAATACGGTCTATGTATGACTATTGTCTTTTCTCCATTTTCGCATTCCATTCTATTCCCTCTTTTCTTATGTTTACTTGTGTATATTTATTTATCTCACCATATACTATTATTCCACCTTTTATGTAATCTCAATCTCAGCCCCCTTATTCTTAATAGTTATAACTGTTCCATTGTAATATCTCATCATATTTCCCTATTTTTCTATCTTTTACTACTAACTGATATTATTATACTATACTTATTCTTTTTCGGCACTTCGTTTTAATAGCAATGCCATTTCGTTTAATCGAAGTATTGTAAGCAAAAATAAATGTCGTCTTAATAGAAATGGACCTTTTTTAATTATTAACTCAAACTTCGCACTTAAATAAGCGCCTATGCACCTTGAAAATTCAATAATAACTGGCATAAAAATAGCATGAAACCGTCTGGTTTGGTATAATTGAGTTGTTCAGAAACAAATATACTTCCAGAGGCTCATGCTATGAATAAAAGTATAACACAAGCAACTCAAAATGATAAGCAGATTTCAAAATCTATCAAAAGATTTTTTCGAGATTTCATGTTTCTTCAGCTTTGAAGGCATCCAATGCTTACAAAAAGAAAGGGGTTCCAGTAATGGAAATTTTCCAGTATCTGTTCCTTCTGATCTTTTCTAACAGAAGCATGTACATAAATCTGATCACAGGACGCAACACTCCTGATTTTGCGAAGGATACTGCATATCGTTTTATGAAAATGATTCAGATCAACTGGATCCGTTTCACAACAACACTTTCAGCCCGGATCATCAGGGATGCCATTCTTCCTTTGGATTCTGAGGATCGTGCAAATGTTCTTATCATTGATGATTCCATGTTTGAGCGTAACCGCTCAAAAAAGGTTGAACTCCTTGCCAAAGTCTATCACCATGCAAAACATAAATATCGCTTTGGATTTCGAATGCTTACGTCAGGCTGGTCCGATGGAAGTACCTTCCTGCCAGTCAACGGCGTTCTTCTTTCCACAGAAAACAGAAAAAACCGTATCAATGAAGCAACAGAAGTAGACAAACGAACCGTTGGCTACAGACGCAGAAAGCTATCAATGGAAAAAGGAACACAAGCTATGCTTACGCTTCTGGATGCAGCCAGGAAAGCTGCAATTCCTGCGAAATATGTTCTTTTTGATAGTTGGTTTTCATCACCAAGTACTCTTCATGCTGTAAAAAATAAGGGCTACGATGTAATCGGTATGGTTAAGAAAACACCAAAGATGTTTTTTCGTTACAATGGCGAAGATATGTCTCTAACTTCCATCTACAACAAAAACAAAAAGAGACGCGGAAGATCAAGATATCTGCTCTCCGTTATGGTTGATGTTGTAAAGGATGGTGAAATCATTCCTGCCAAAGTAGTTTATGTTCGCAATCGCAACAAACGCAAGGAATATCTCTGCCTTATTTCCACTGATGTAAATCTGGATGAGAGCGAAATCATCCGGATCTATGGAAAACGTTGGGACATAGAGGTATTCTTCAAGGTGTGCAAAAGTTACCTTAACCTCAGCAAAGAATGCAACTCTCTTTCCTATGATGCAATGGCCGCACATACAGCGGTTGTTTTTACACGATACATGATGCTGTCGCTGGAAAGCAGGGAATCCAATGATAATCGGTCTCTGGGCGAACTTTTTCTATACTTTTCAGATGAAATGTCCGATATCACATGGATACAGGCTTTTCAAATGTTACTTCAAATGTTCCGGACAATGCTTTCAGATAACACCGAACTTTCAGACGAAAAAATCAACGAATTGGTGGATACATTTATGAATACACTTCCGACCATGTTGAAAACACAACTGCAAGCTGCATAAAGTCTGAACATTGACAACTGAATAACTGCCAGATATTGAATTTTCAAGGTGCATAGCTAAAATTTATGTGCGAAGTTTGAGTGCTCATTTATTTTCATATGTTTTTTCTCAACATTTTCAGGATAACGACAGAATTGAAGAACATATACAGTTCCTTTTAGATAAGATTGAAAAAGAATTTCCTTGTTCCCTTACTATAGATGATATAACATTGGTAAATTGCGTCTTATTTCAAAATGGTTTATGTAAACAGGTTGACCCGGAAAATATTACTTTAAAAAAAGAACACATATATACTTTAAAATCGATTGCTCTTACTATTATCACTTTTGCGTTTACAGTTATAACTTTTGCGGTGTGCTGCATATATGCATTTGAAAAACCGGTTACTATTATCACTTCGTTTTTAACGATTGTATCAAGTGCTATATCTATAATCTCCTTTATTATTAAGGAATAGTCTTCTTAATTAATAATATGGTATTATGAGCAAACAGGTAACCAATCGGCTGCAATATTTTGTCCCAAACATAGTATTTTGCAGCCTTATTTTCATCAACCCACAAACGATATAATAAAGAGGAAAATATGTGAAATCGGTACTTGCAGACACACTTTAAATGGTAATAGTCACACAATTCTCTTATAAAATTTTCCCGGTACATCCACAAAAGGTGTTTTTGATTGTTATAGGCGTATTCTTGTCTGAATACAGTTTTCCCGTAATTTGCTGTTAGCAGAAATTCTGCACTGTTGGAACGCTCAAATTCTAAAATGAGATCCCCGTCCTTCTTTAAAATTCTGGAGAATTCCGAAAGCATCTTTTGTATATCCACATAATTCGCAACACTGCCTACACAGATGATACAGTCCACAGAAGCATCCGGGAGTGGAATGTTTTCAACAGAGGCCACAATATGATCAGGGAAATCTTGCACATATTCTTTTACAATGTCCATATAAATCACTTTGGACGATGTATGATAGGCCGTCTTACCGCATCCGGCATTCAAAATCACTTTTTGCTCAGAACAATATTGATCCAATAATCGCTGAACTTTTGAAGAAAGAATTTTATTGGTATGGAAATGCCATTCATCGTGATCCGGCCAGGGCTATGTAGATGAGTAATTGTCCAAGGCTCTTTTATATGTCTGATCCTGTTCCTGACTATTCATAAGTTTTGTCCCCTTTATCTATGGATAACTAAGAATTATCCTTCAAATATATTATAATTCTTCTGTTTCTTTCCTGATAGCCATTCGCTGTCATTGTCTGCCTCTTTATTTCCATAACATCTATAAACCCGTTTGCGTCGACCAATATAAAATTGAGACGTTTATCATATCCATCAACGTCCTAAAGAGGCAGTTCCCTCGTGTACAATATGTATTGAGGATATAATAGCTGTAATTTCGAACTATCTTTCAGTGTCGCTCTGTGATTATATCGCTGCTGATTTTAGCGTTATATCTTTTTATATTATACCTTATTTGTCATATTATTTTATTTCGATTTAACAGCAGTCTTGTTTCGATAAATCGAAATAAAATTTGCGTATGCGCCATTCATGGGAATTGAACAGCATCTGTTAAACCTCATCCAATCAACACACAGACATGATACAAAATAGTATCACACCCATTTCTATCATGCCTCGTTTGCATTACTCGAATATCTGCATAAGGAAAGTTCTCAACATCATACCTGTCATCAGCTGAAATTAAGGGGTAAACATATTGATATTTTTTTATATGCTCAAAATATTTCTCGCAAAACTTACTAAAATTGGATATCCTGACATATACCAATATTATGTTAAATACATTTCCAACAGTATCATATCTATAGATTTTATCCAAATGCCTGTCCAAGGTATTGGTATTAAGGCTGTCCAAATTTAATGCTTCGATTATAGTCACAGACAAACCGTCTTCTTCAATTAAAATATCAACTTCTCCAGCACTTTTTCCAATAGCTGATATTCCTCTTCTGGTTTGATCTTTCACATCATGCTTCTCTGTTTTTAGTAAATCTCTTATGTAATCATTTCTTTGATTTTCAGACGCATCGAAATACATTGAATTTGACTGCAGATTGACACATGCTGTTAATAAATCCTGCAATATTGTTACTTTACTATTCTTTCTTCTTTTTCTTCCCCTTTCCTTCATTACGCTTTCTAAATCATTCCATATTGAATTAAATTCATTTTCAATATCATGTTCTTTTCTTTTCAACTCCAAATAATTCTTTTTACTAGCATCATCTTTTTCAAAGGAATTAAAATATTGCCTTTTCCATTGCCCAATCCTCTTCAAATCCTTTTTTATTTCAGAGTCGCAAATATCCTCTTTAACTTCCTTATATGATTGTGCCTCGCCAAGTACTCTCCGAATAGCTACACATTGTTTTGAATTTCCCTTTTCCGCCTCACTTTCCAGTTTTTCATATAAGCAATAATATTGCTCAATATTTCTATACTTTTCTAACTGCTCTCCAATATTTTCTCTGTCTTTTTTGTATTCCGCTATCTCCTCAACCATAGCCTTTATCATTGCATAAATGTCCGTATCTTTTCCTACAGGTATTACCTTGTATCTGTTTTGCATTAGGTCATACAAAAACAAACACGGAATTTCTTCCTCTGATATATTATAATTCATAGCAAAGTCCGTAATTGTCTGTGAATGTTTTTGTTTCCAATTAATTTTATCATAGCCATCATATAGATATTCAAATGGGCCATTATTTTGCTCTACATTTCTGCCATCCAGCAACTCGACAAATGGACACATTACTCCTTCATAGGGTTCTTTTCCCGGCATATGAAAAAAGGATGCTCTTTTTCTGACTTTCGGTGTAGAAAACACAAATAGGATTTTATCACCGGTTAGATCATTCAGCGATGCCCAATCTTTTTCTAATTTTTCATAAAGATCTTGTGCATCAGAATACCTTGCAATTAAGGATATAATAAACAAATACCCTTCTCTTTTTGCTTGCGGAATACATCTTTCAAAATATTCACTTAACCCTATATACGTAACTTGCATAAGTTTTCCCTGCCATCTCATTACTGCTATTTTTCCCAAAACGGTATGCAATAATTTTCCCAAAATCCTTCCACTTTCTCTGCATCGATCGCCCAATACAATGCCTGTCCTGCTTTGGTAAAAAGAACATTTCCTACTTGCAGATCTCTTTTATCCTTTAGTTCTTTTTCCATATCATAATATATAATCTTGTTAGGAAGTGGATCAATTTCCATCTTATATCCCGCCGAAACTGCTGCCAAATCAGTCTCTATCAGTCCTAATGCTGTAAGACTGACTATTTTATCAAAGGTAATACCTACCAGTTCTTCATACTCTGCAAATCTCTCCCTAATTACAATGGGCGAAGCATCTTTTTCTACACTTACTGAAATTCTGCATAACGCAGTAAATGCTTCTGCATCCTCCCTATCCATTTTTTCCAATGTATACAGCAATGCCGGCGGTATACTTCCCGGTTCATTGCATTCTCTTGCAAGGATCTTCCCCCATATCCATTGAAATTCTTCTGATGATACCAATTGTGCTTTGTCCATAAAGCGTGCCAGCCAATCATCCTCAAGCTTTTGAGGATCTGCATTGTTTTGCAGAGAAGACCTTGCGATTTCGACAATGTTACTCTGATTATAATATCCTTTAATAATTTTCTTTGCATTACTGATTAAGGCGGCCTTCGTTACAGGATCATAATTTTTCTCCTGTATTTCCTTAATGTATGTGTTTATCGCTATTTTTTCAGGTGTTTCTTTGTTTGCAATCCACCCAACAGCAGTGGCTAGTTTATCATTTAAGTCAATCAGTACATCTTTTAATCCATTACCATCAATATTAATCAGTGATTGCATCGTCATCGTCATCTTCTCCTTCATCTTCCTGTTCCCATTTTTCCAACAGTTCTTCCAGGTCATAACCATGCGCTTTTGCAATACCTCTTGCCGCATCTTCATTTCCACACTTATATATCATATATATAGCAAAACTTACCCTGCTCTCATATATCTCCCGATCAACTATTCCACAGTCATACTCTCTGTTGGCCTTTTCCAGTTCATAACGCCATTCTTTCCATCCCATAGTTCGTACCTCCCTATATAGTCTCTTTTTTCATCAGTGCCTCTTCCATTTTTGCATAATTAGTTACTGATATTAAAGGTATAGGCTGCTTTTGGCGCCTACATATATCCCTCTACTTACTATATGACATTAATCGACAATATCTTACAAACTTTTATTGGAGGACTTTTATAGGCGTCAGACCCTATTTAAGTAACTCCCGCAAGCCGGGCGACATCACATCCTCTATGTTTTCCAGCATTCCGCACACCACCGCCTTATTGTGGATATATTCCTGCCATCTATCACGCTCTGTGGATTGCTCAAGCATTTCCAGGAACTGATTCATTACGTTTTTATCCTTAGGGAATCGTAAAAGCAAAACATATGCCCTTTCTACAATCTCCCGTGGAACATCTTTCTTATATCGTACTTCGTAGACAGTTTTCCATAACTGAATTGCTTTTTCTGCCAGAATAGCGTTATCCGGATATCTGTCCAAAAGTGGTTCTGTCTCTCCGAGATACCCTTGTATCATCTCATCCGTTACGGTATCATCATATCTCACTTTCAATGCCCTGGTCCCCACAAGCAATCCGGCAAAATCAGATATCATCATATTGCCTTTCAACTCATCAAGCAGTGCATCAATATGTCCGATCCCGTAAGAGTCCATTCCCGCTATGGCTGCTGCCATTGCAGTAGCCGCAGTACTGAAATATTTCGCATGGAGATAGTAATAATGCGATTTATCATTAAAATAGATGTTACGTTTTCCGCTGGCATAATCCACTGCGTAATCTTGAAGCCAATTTGTAAACATCAGCAATTTGCCGCCCAGTTCCATGGTCTCCCAACATTTTTGAGCTCCGGAAAACACAATATAGGCATACTGCTCAGACTGATGTTCCTTTTTCCAGTCAACTTTCCGGAATATTTTCCGATGTCGTCTCCTGATGTCCCACCATTTTTTATAGTAAACATCCGAAACAATAATTTCCCGCTGCAAACTTAGCCCTAATTCTTTCTTTTCCTCGCCTTCGGCTACTTCTCGCAAAGCCTTCTCCGTCTTTTTAATAATGTCCTGCGCTGAATCTATGCAGTTTTTTTCCACCAGATAGTGAATTGTCTCCAGAAGATATTGTACTTTTCTGGCTGACAGATCCCTGTTCACCGGAAAAAAAGCGATCCGGTCTATCGCCTCATAAAAATTTTTATGAGACCATCCCAACATCTGCCGGACACACAAATACATGCTCTGGAGATAAATTGCCTGAAGCTCATTGGTGACAGGCATGCTTTTCCAATATTCATATTCCTCCAGATCTCTGTTCAGAAAGTACAGGCCATCCTCTTTCGTGCTAATAACCTTAAATGCCAGCAAAGCCTGTCTCACTATCATTGCATTAGCATTCGTATAGTCCGCAGAAGCCTCCCTGATGACCCGAACCAGGGACTCCTTCCGCTGAAAATCTGTCAGGCACCGGCTCAGAAAAGCATTATACTCAGCGGGACAGCTTCTCCATAGCAATCCGGATACCTCCCGAATATCCTCTTCCTCAAAGTAATACAAAAACATATATTCTTTAACAATATCCGGGTATAACACATGCAGAACTTCAGTGCCCTCCAGAATATCCTGTGACGCATCCTTTAACAAGCCTGTCAAAAAATCTTTTCTCTGCGTTCCTGTTATCGTATGTGTCTTCGTAAAATTACGTACCGTTTCCCACTCTGCCGGATGTTGCATCGCCAGTTCTCTCACAGATATCCCTTCTGCCACTCCTGCACATATGATCATGCGGATCAAAGCATTGAATACATCCATCCTGTGATCGACCACCTGCAAAATGCGTTCCTGCTCTCTGCTTACCACATTTTTCAACAGGCTTTTATAATCATCATATTCTACAGCCATGCATCCATTGGCAATCCAGGCTTCTACAAACATCTGTAAAAACAAAGGTCGGAACTTCAGCTGTTCAAACTTCCTGCCGTACTCTTCCTTCAGTCGGCGATCCCGGTAGCGGTCTGCGGGCAGTCCGTTTTTCTCGCAGATAGCGCCGATCAGTTCCTCCACTGCAGCCCCGTCCAGATCATCCAGGTATAAAAATCTGTGGTTTTTCGTGCTTAATTCCAGATTATATTCCGCATCATTGCATTCCTGCCTGTAATAAGGCGCCATCGCCGTTATCAGATCGTGGTGCCAGGATCCGAACTCTGTTGTATTTTCTCTCTCCAATAGCAGAATCCGTAATTTATATGGCCCGGATGAAAATTTATCTATTAATATTGCAAAAATAACTGCTATTTCTGCCTCATTTCCTTTAACATAATCCACTATCGCCACGGTATCATTGAACGGTTTGAAACGACGTACTTCCTCCGGATCCACAGCATAGTTCAGAAAAAAGCCAAAGAAATCCCGATGGCTTCTTTTCAAAAATTCCAGTGCCAGTCGGCTTTTTCCGGCGCCTCCCTGCCCGGTAACAGCCCACCATAGGAACATCCTGTCTGCCTCCACAAAATTCTGTAACTGTGCCAGTTCCATTCTGCGCCCACAAAATTTTAAATATTGTTGGGAATAATGATACTCTGCTAATCCGTAAGCATCCATAGTGTTCTTTGTGTATGCTGTCCTGGTAACCATCGGATTGCTCTCTATCTTCGCATATAACCGCAATTGCGCCATATCCTCGAGGAATTCCGGGAGGTCACTATACTTCTCTCCGTAAGGGATCGCCCGAATAAAATCCGGCAATCCCTCCGGTTCTTCCCCCTGCCGATACAGATAATAATACTCTCTGTCAATGTGCAGATAGTCCCGGGCGAACCGGATAAACTGGGCAATATTGGCATCTTCCGTAGTCTGTCCGCAGCCAACAAATATCAGTGTCCTCGTTCCCAGTATCTGCTGAAGGAACTGCGCACCCTTGTCATTGAGGATCGTACGATACTGTTCTTCGTCCGCAATGATATTATCGATGCCCCGTATGGAATCATATTCTCCGTGTATATGCAGTACGGCATTACTTTTTCGCTGATCCAGCATATAGAATGCCTGTTGGGTATCTGCGTAAGACAACGCAGCCAATCCCGTTGTCTGCTCCAATAAATGATCATAATTCGTGGTAGCGAAAACATCCTGGGTAATTAAAAGTTTTTTTAAGGTCTCTGCCAGATTCTGATTTGTTACTCTGTTTACCTCAAAAGATCTGTGCATCCACTGATCATATTTTCTTTCCTGTTTTGTCACCGCTAGAACTGTTTTCACGGCATTCAAAAGATTCTTCGTAGACGAATCCTTCTGAAGACTCTCCGCAATATCATCCGCTGCCTTTCTATCCGAAAAATAGCCTGTCCCGTCCAGAATCCATTTCTTCCAGGAATAATTCTTCCCTGTCAGAGCTGCCGAAATACCGGTGCCGAAGAGGTAGACCAATTCGTTTTGCCGGACAACCTTGCGGAAATCCGGGTAATTTTCAATTATACTTTTCAATTCCGTCCCCCCACCGATAGCCTATTTCAGCGTAGTGTTATTTCGATAAATCATTCCAAGCAAGAAATCCGAAATAACATTCAGTTCCTGAAATAATAAATTTTTTCGTTTCTTTTTCCTTGATGATATGTCCACTTAGTATCCTCTCCAATATAATACCATCCGTAACCACAAACGGCACCATAGGTAAACTACTCTGATTTTGTAACATCTATAATTCATCTCTAATAATTTCTTTCATAATAATTATATATTGTAATTTTCCATAGCATCTGATAGAATTCATATTATCATATTTTAAAGAATATCGCAATAATATTGTCAAGGAGATACCTTACTGCATGAAGCCGAATCCCTATATCAACATTTCTGAAACAGAACTGATTAAAAAATATAATTCCTTCTCTGCCCCTTGCGAAGAATCAAAATCTATCCTCACCTATTTGTGGAATAATTATCAGTCATTTATTGTCAAACAATGCAGACAATATTTTTCTACAAGTTCTTATATTGACTTTGAGGACATCCTACAAACATGTTTTATTACCTTTTGTGAAGTCATCCAAACATATGATTCCAAGCTTGGAAAATTGACAACTGCTTTGTCTCGTCCCCTGCAGCACACCTTCACTCTTTATATTGCAGATGCCCACGGCTTCACGCAGCATGAGAACCTAATGGTAACCCGCTATGCTACGATTTTAAAAGAGAACGACCTCTCTGGCAACGAAGATATTCATCTGTTAACGGCTCTCTACAATAAAAATTATGGCAAGACTCCTATTACCACAAAATCCATGATGCGTTATCGTGACTACTATCTCATGCAGGACATGGTACGTCTTGATCAATACCCTATCGATATTTCGAAACCGAATATCTCACAATCAACAGACTCCGTATGGCAGGGTATCGCTGATCTCAGTACCTACACTACCGTCCGAAATTATATACAAAAAACAGAAGGAAACGATCGTCTCCTCCTGCTCTTTCTGTTCGGCTTTATTCCCTCCATAGAAATTGAAGGGCATCTTTATTCTGTTCATGAAAAACCGCATCCAATCAAGCCTCTGCGGAAAGCCTATGACAGGATTTTTCCGGAACTGTCCCGGTACTTATACGAAAGCGCCTGTATTCCTGACACAAATCCAAAATCACTGATGACTTTCCTTTGCAATTTTGTCGCACTTAAGTTTTAGGGATATCAGGCTTCAATCATCCGTATCCAGTATCTCTTTTACAATATACTGCGGTCGCTGTTTTACCTCGAAATTAATCTTACCTATATACAATGCCATGATTGCCAGATTAAACACAATAATGTCCGTAAATAAAAATCCCCAAAATGCAATGATCATGGTTTCAGTCCGGAAGATTGCCGCCAATATACCAAAAACTATGGCAAAGAGAAACAGAACAACCGCCTCCACCCAGAAAACATCTAACGGTTTACTGCTAAATGCCGTAATTCCATCCGTCGCTAATCGAAGCATTTTAGATAGATTATATTTTGATTTTCCCGCCACTCTTTCATGTACCTCAAAATGCACATAATCATGTCGAAACCCCATAGACGGAAAAATGCCACGCAAAAAAATGCTTTGCTCTCTATACTTGCGCAGCTCCCTCATCACCGTGTTGGATACCAATCTATAGTCCGCATGATTAGGTATCGTCATGCACCCAAGCTTCGTCATAAGTTGATAAAAGAAACCTGCTGACCACTTCTTGAAAAAACCATCTGTCTTACGAGTAGTCCTGACTCCATACACAATCTGATTGCCAGTCTCAAACTTCTCGATAAATTCATCTATCGCTTCAATGTCATGCTGCAAATCTGCATCCAGTGAAATAGCTGCATCACACTTGTCACAAGCATAATGATATCCTGCCAATACCGCTATCTGATGCCCTCTGTTTGCAGAAAAGCTGATTCCCTTTATACGATCCGGCCTTTCTTTATGTAGCCTTGTAATGATTTCCCATGTCCCGTCTGTAGATCCATCATCCACAAAGACCATGCAACTCTTCCTGTCTATTTTCTCTTTCCTGATCAGTTGCTCTATTTTCTCTCCAAGCTTACCTGCTGTTGTAGCAATTGCTTCCTCTTCATTATAGCAAGGCAGTATAAAATAAATTATGCTATTACTCATTTTGTACTTCTTTCGTAATCTTTTTCGATTCACGGAGTCATTCGCAATATATCTGTCCGTAAATCACTTTTTTACCATGACCATGTAATTTCCAAATGTGTAGAAATCAAAATCATTCTCTGTTACACCGTCCATCAGCGACAATACATAGACCTGCGCATAGCTGTAACAAGTCACCACTTTCACATCTTCCCATGAACACTCACCTGTTAAAGCATCTGTTAACTGGACTGTATTTTTCCATTCACCGTTCACATTGGAATATGCCTGAGATCTGTCATGAACTTCCAACCAGCATTCCGTTGCCAGATCTAACTCCTCATCTCCGAAAGCACCCACAATCCGATCTGTCTCTCCCGCGTTATCCAGAATACATTGAAAATATTCCCGGATCCACTCACCATCCTTCGCATAATCTCTTGCTTCTCTCACCGCTCCCGGCACTGTCAGAATCAACAATACCAGCAATACAGCCTGATAAATGCTGTTTCGAAACCTGTCTTTTCTGAAAATATAATTTCCCAGCAGCACAAACAGCAGTGCATAGGCAATAATATACGGGAACAAATATCTGCCCCACATTTCACTTTTTGCGTGAGCCACCAGTTGTATTCCCATGGTACAAAACAAAATTATACATAGACTCACATATCTCCATATATTGTATTTTTCTACTAACTGATAGCATAAAAGTATCATAAAAATCAGCTGTCCTGCTATCACAGTGTTCCATTTCATATTCACAAACAGGCTGTCACTGATTCCATGCAAATATTGGTTCAGACCGGTATCCTGATGAAAACCGGCATAACTGATCCGATCAACTCCTACACGAAACAAAATCATATAAATATTAATCAGAAATGCTGCCAGAATACAAAGATATACCGCCAGATTCTCCTTAACCAACCGGAGCAGTCGCCCTTTTCTACGTGTTCCCAGCCAGGTTTCATCGCATCCATCCCAGTATTCCAGCCAAAGCTTCAACATCGGGAACACCGGCATAAACAAAGTAAAGCTTTCTTTTGCAAATCCGGATAAGATAACCAGAATAACAATAGGGATATTATATACCGGGCTTGTATACCTGCCATGAGCATATTGTGCCGCTATCAGGCAAAGTATCGCTGCGCATAGTAATAATCCGGTACTCTCCTGGTTGGCACTACGATACCAGGGAGTAAACTGCGTTCCCAACATAATTACCATGGGGAAAATAAGGCTTACCGTTCTGCCTGCTTTTACATATCTGGCACTCAGATATAACAGAGCAAATGCTAAAATCCCCTTTACAGCTGTCCATATGTTCCATAGCATCAGGTTGCTTCCCATCAAGTAACTACCTGTCACTCTTTCGATCCAATAAAGAGGGCGGAATCGCTGGTTCATATCGTTTTTTATCCATGCCCTTAAGAGATCATGCAGCGACATCCCCTGTGAAAAACTCTGTTCCATGCGAATCAACTCATGATCGTCCAAAAAGTGATACCCTGACCATATCGTCCGGGCAACACAGAGAATGCCTGCCACAATAATAGTTCCAAACAATATTGCTATCACGGCATCCTGCCACACTACTTTGTTTCTTCTTACCGTTCTTTTACCCATTGCCTGCATAACTCACTTCCTTCTCACATCCCTAATATACTTCTCTATATTATTATGAAAGAACAGTTGCATTTTTCATTTGGTTTTTCTTATTCTATTAATGCATATGCTAGTATATCATCTTGCGGGGATTTTTATTTACCAGAATCTCTTTTTGCTTAGCAAGGTTCACGTGGGTGTATATTTCCGTGGTCTTTATAGAGCTGTGCCCTAATAACTCCTGAATGCAGCGAATGTCCACATCCTGATTCACCAGAAAAGTAGCAAAGGAATGTCTGAACATGTGTGGGGTAAGATGAAGAGGAATCGATGCCTCTCCGGCAATCCGGTTGATCATGTTGCGAACGGACTGATCCGTCAGGCGCCGTCCGCAGTTATTAATAAAAAAGAAGCCGGTGTCCTGAATCTCCTGTGAAAAAGACTTGAAATATTCATTTAATGCAGATATTGTGACAGGTTCCGTCAGCTGAATAATGCGTTCCTTGTTACCCTTACCGCGGATACGGATTTCATTTTCTGCCAGATTCACCGCATCGGTAGTAAGCTCATAGAGTTCCGATATTCGTAGTCCCGAAGCAATCAACAGCTCCATCACCGCTATATCACGCAAAGCGCATTTTTTCTTAAAAGCAGACTGACGCTCAGAGTTATTTCCATATAGTGTAACATAGAAATCTCTCAACATATGAGTCGGAATATAACGGGGAAGCTGTGACGGAAGCCGGAAAGTCAGATCCAACCGGTAGAACGGATCCGATTCCACCAGTTCTTCATAGACAAGATAACGATAGAAAGCATGCAGACTGGCAATTTTACGTTTGACGGTACGAGGAGATTTGTTTTTGTGCAAATCGTTCACATAAGCGGAAATAGAATGTTTATCCAGAAAATCGACATCCTGATCCACTATATACGTAGTGAACTCATTCAAGTCAGAACGATATGCCCGTAGGGTTTTAACATCCAAGTGTTTTCGATAACGACAGTCATTCAGATAATTAGTTATCCAGTGGTCAAGTGTAGCCATAATAGCATCTCCTTTTGTATTATAATATTTATAATCATTGGTGATTACTATTATGGCATAAATATACGAACGGGGAGTTATTATATTATTGTTCCTTATTGAATAATGTGCATTCTTCGAAAGAAATCAACTAAACTTTTTCGGTTTAAATATCAGTATTTTACTAATCACATAATTCAACACAATTACTACTACTTGGGCTATTACTTTCACAAATACGCTAGAGAAGCCAAGCCAGGTGATAAATACTAACAATATTACCTCTTCTACCATCAATGTTATTACTCTACCTGCATAAAATAAAAACAGTTGCTTCACAAATTCTCCTGTGCCATTCGTTCTTGATTGGAATACCCATATTCTATTCGTAAAAAAAGCAAACAGTACTGTAATAATCCAGGAAAAAATATTGGCTATTAACTCATTCATCCCCCAGGATACATTAAACAATACATATGTGCCGATGCTCACCAAAAATGCAAGCCCTCCAAAGAACAAATATAAAAGCACCTCTTTGTTCTTTTTATAGAATCTTTCAGTCTTCCTTAATCCCGGCAAATGCATAATCTTGTCAAATATATCTTCCTGTGCCATCACTATTGTCGTTATCCTTTCACACTTTTCTTGAATTCGTATTTAAATCCTAATTAATCTAAATTTACTCTTTATCATTTTAATAAATAAACTTACTAACATTGAAATTACAAAAGTGATTACAAAAATAAATAACGGATACAACACACTATAAATTGTATCGCCAATAATGTTTAATCTCTGAGAACACAGTTGAATAAATTTACCCTGAAGTCCCATTGAACTGCACTTGAAATAGACAATTACATGGAACAGATAAATGATAAATGTTCTATCACTTATGAATTTTATCATTTTCTTCGTTCTTATACTGATATTATCAAAATTCCATGAATAAAGAAAACAAAACGCTGCCGTTGCACATAGAATTCCGAATATGCTATCCCAATTTAAATAAGTGCTATTATTTGTATCAATAAAATATAAATTTTCCTGTGCTACTAACCGAGCAAAATTAATGGCTATAAATGTAAGCAAACTCACAAAACGAATAACCAAATTACCTTTTATTGAATTTCTTTTGCAGCTTATCTCAAAACCTATTATTCCCAAAAGAATGGATGTATCAAAAAAAGAATAAGTGTTTAGTGAAATATTATACAATAGTTTTGCATTGCTAACGAGAACTGAAATAAGCTGTAAAATAATAAGCAACCGCCTACATAAGTTCTGTTCTTTTCCTTCCTGACAAATCCATTTCAACAAAGGATAAAATAATATCCATTTTATATAGGCAAAAATATACCAAAAATGAAAGCACCCCTGAAGATTCCCTGCGTTTTGTTGTAATATTGAAACGTTTATTTCATTCCAAGGAATGTAAAATGTTATCCCTCCCCATAATGAACTAGAAGAAATCCATGGATAAATAATTTGTGTCACAATAGCTACTAAAAACGCTGGCAACACAATAGATAAAACGCATTTTTTAAACCTATTCCCAAAAGTAGTGCCATTAAACATAAAAAAACCTGAAAGAATAAAAAATATAGAAACGCCATCACCAAATAAACATGCAAAGAATAATCTTGTACTGATTATATGATCATCTTCCCAAAATCCTAACTTTACATGAGTTGCCACAACAATATATGTAGCCAGTATTCTTATCAAATCACATGCATAGTCTCTTTCCTTTTTAGTTTCCATATAACCATAACCCTCTCATATTTTTTCCAGTATAACAGCTATAAACGATTTCACTATATCATTAATCCTTATTTTTTATATTTCAAAGTCTTTTGATCTATAAGTTCCAAAATTCTTAAAAATCAATCAGATATATACCACCTTTGTGCCTTGGTTCCATTTGATTCATACAACTGAACATTGGAACCATTTTCCGCCTGTGCACCACTTAAATCTATGCACATATTCTGGTCTAATGCTGATATGAATTCGAAACTTCCATCTGATTGTTTCACGGCAATCCATTTTTGAGCAGAGGTCTGGTTAAAACTGTATTGATGTATATTGGTTCCATTCGCGGTACCTCCACCACTTACATCAAGGACTTTTCCGCTTCCTTCGTTCGCAATAATCACATATCCCTTTTCATCATGACTGATTATCCAACTCTGGGCTTTCGAGCCATTCTCTGAATATATCTGTACATTAGCCTCATTTTCTGATGAGCCTCCACTTACATCTAATCGGAATTTATGGTTAATTGCGGACTTGATAACATATGTACCATCATCTATATCATTTCTATGGTCCTGTGCGATATTATCTATTGTTAGTTCTTTTTCTATCACCCACCTTTGTGCCTTGGTTCCATTTGATTCATACAACTGAACATTGGAACCATTTTCTGTCTGTGCACCACTTAAATCTATGCACATATTCTGGTCTAACGCTGATATGAGTTCGAAACTTCCATCTGATTGTTTCACGGCAATCCATTTTTGAGCAGAGGTCTGGTTAAAACTGTATTGATGTATATTTGTTCCATTTGCGGTATCTCCACCCCTTACATCAAGGACTTTTCCGCTTCCTTCGTTCGCAATAATCACATATCCCTTTTCATCATGACTGATTATCCAGTTCTGGGCTTTCGAGCCATTCTCTGAGTATATCTGTACATTTGCCTCATTTTCTGACGAGCCACCACTTACATCTAATCGGAATTTATGGTTAATTGCGGACTTGATAACATATGTACCATCATCTATATCATTTCTATGGTCCTGTGCGATATTATCTATTGTTAGTTCTTTTTCTATCACCCACCTTTGTGCCTTGGTTCCATTTGATTCATACAACTGAACATTGGAACCATTTTCTGTCTGTGCACCACTTAAATCTATGCACATATTCTGGTCTAATGCTGATATGAGTTCAAAACTTCCATCTGATTGTTTCACGGCAATCCATTTTTGAGCGGAGGTCTGGTTAAAACTGTATTGATGTATATTTGTTCCATTTGCGGTACCTCCACCCCTTACATTAAGGACTTTTCCGCTTCCTTCGTTCGCAATAATCACATATCCCTTTTCATCATGACTGATTATCCAGCTCTGGGCTTTCGAGCCATTTTCTGAATATATCTGTACATTAGCCTCGTTTTCTGATGAGCCTCCGCTTACATCTAATCTGAATTTATGGTTAATTGCGGACTTGATAACATACCTCCCGTCCTTTATTGCTCCGATATTCTCTGCGGCCAGTTTATCAAGTTCAGATATATCATCATCTTTTTGATCTATTTTAGAATACGTTACCACAAATAAAAAGCTCTTTGGCTCACCTGTTACGTGCAATAATACATTCTGGTTTGCAGTTTCCCATACCTTTTGATTTAAAGCATACGCAATAATCCCATTTTGAATTCCAGAAATACTTGACGGATAGCTTGCATTATCTGTATCAATCACAAATTCTGTTTCCATTGCATCTAAGTGGGTTTGTATTCTATCTTTATAAGTTTCTGCCCAATTTTCAGCATCTCCACTTTTCACAAAATAATTATCTGCTAAATCTGTAGAGCGGGTAGCATATCCATCTGCAGTATAAATATTGGCATGTCCCGGATGCGCTATAGCCATCAATTCATCTGTCAGACCAAAATACAAATGTCTTTGATCAAAATTGTACCAATTGTCATTAGAATCATCCCATGTACAATCCACCTGATACCATTGTCCATCAAGTTTCATTGCATTCCACGTATGGCCATCATAGGTATCCCTTGTTTCGCTATTTTCAATACCTGCAGCAGTTAGCAGCTTTGAATAGGCGCTTTCGTATGCCTGACAAGTACCTAAACCTCGCGTTAATGCACTTTCTGACGAGGACCATTTCAATGAATTATCATATTCTAGCTGATCCAGGAGCCAATCATGCAGCCATAATGCCTTTTGATAATCAGATCCATCTGTTTGAGCATTGCACTGTGAAACAGCTGAATGAACTATACTATTAACACTTGGATATTTTTCATCCGTCACTTGAATATTTGTATTAACTCGGAGATAGTAGACGCCTGCTGTCTTATCCATGATATAAAATTTGAAATTATAAGTACCAGATGCAGTCATTGTAAAATTATAATCGTAAGAGCTGCAGGAATCTGTATAATTTATCCATTCTCCACGGCTCGGATCAGCCACTGATTCAAAGGCCCATTCATCGGGATTGGAATAACTGGGGGCATCCATTCTGAATAAATAGGTACCACTTCCGCCGGTTGCAGAAACATGGAATGTAGTAGCTTGTCCTAACACAGGGTCATTCCATTCCACGGAAAAAGTAAGTCCATTAGATGACGCTGTCTCCTTATAGCTATAAATAGTATTTGTACATATCCCCCGTCTTCAATATTTTGGCTTTCCCGGCCTTCTTCCTTGAAAAAATCTATACCCTCTAAGGCGTCAATATTTATCGAATTAGTCTCCTCAGTTTCACTACTAGTATTTTCATTTGCTTCTACAAACGTAATATTATTGCCATCATAGTCAATTCCTGCAGCCAAAGCGTATATGTTCTGACTGACAATCATGATACATGTAAAAAAAATGAATGCTATTTTCTTCTTCATTATTATCCTCTCATTGCTTTTCCTAGCAATTATATGAATTTTACGACTTTTTACCCATATCTGTTACACTTTTTAATTGCATTTCCGATGTAACCCGATATAATTCCATTTCAAAATCCTGTCTATTCTTTTGATATATTGTTTTCAACACCAACCCTGCAAATAACGACTGAATCGCTGCAATCATGACAAAACCACATACAATCAAAGTTGGGAGTTGCGGTACTAATCCGGTTCTGGAATATGTGATAAGAATAGGTACAAAGAAGATTATGGCTATTAAAGCCAGAATACTAGCAATTACTCCAAAGAATCCTCCCGGTCTGTAAGTTCTAAACAAACGCATAATAGTCATCAGAACTTTAATACCATCAGAATATGTATTTAGTTTAGATTCTGATCCTTCTGGCCTATCTCGATAATCAATAATCACGTTCTCAACAAACATATTTTTATCAACAGCATGAATGCTCATTTCTGTTTCAATTTCAAATCCTTTTGATAAAACCGGAAATGTCTTTACAAATCTATAACTAAAAGCTCTATATCCAGTCATAATATCCTTGATATCATTTTTAAATAATGTATTAATGCTCCACCGGACTATAGAATTTCCAAAATTGTGAAATGGACGTTTGTTTTCTTCGAAATAGGTAGATGAAAGTCTATCGCCAACTATCATATCTGCTTTATCATTCAGAATCTTATCCACCATTTGCGAAGCTGCTTCTGCCGGATATGTATCATCTCCATCAACCATTAAATAACATTCTGCATCAATTTCTGAAAACATTCTTCTGATAACATTTCCCTTTCCCTGTTGATGCTCATATCTAACAATTGCTCCCGCATTTTTTGCAATTTTATCCGTACCATCTTTCGAATTATTATCATATACATAAATAGTTGCTTCTGGTAATGCCTTTTTAAAATCTCTTACAACCTTATCAATTGTTTTGCTTTCATTATAACATGGTATCAAAACTGCAATCTTGTCCATAATTTTGCTCCTTTTCTATTAACATACATACAATTATTACTGGTAAAATTAAAAATACAAAATAAACATATCTTGTTTCACAATAAGATGGTGCCGCTATTAGTAAAGAGACCCATCCCAATATCGCTGGTAAAAACATGAATATCAAGTTATAAAATTCCTGTCCAACACATAATAGTAACAATATAAGCAAAAACATTACTGCCAAACCCGGACTCCAAAAAGCAGATTCAAATATATTCTGACGAACATCTGCAGTTAAAAAATGTTTATATAATGTATTGACAGAATAATGTTCTATTCCAAGCTGATCAAAGAATTGTGTTCTCGTATCATAATTATAACTAATACAGCCTTTGTCGACCCCTGGATACCAATATCCAATAGTTAAATTTAAGCTTGCCTCAAGATAATCTTTAGGATATTTAACAAATAAGCCTACCCATAGTTTCAAATATTCGACCTTATTTTCCTCTATCACGCTTCCATTAAATTTTGAATTGAATTTTAAAGGATCCGAATATCTTACATTGTATGTTTCTTTTATTGTATCAAGAGACATGACATTTTCTATTAAGGTTTTTTCTTGCTCAGTCAGACTTTCATTATGGTTAACTACATTAGCTACTTGATTAATTGGTATGCCAAGTGCTTCAACCAATTCTGTTTGAGGAATCTTAGCTGCATTTAAAATTGGTATTTGTATAATCCAAGCTGTTAAAGCAATTCCTAATATAATATGTAGCTTTTTCAATTTCCTTTTATATATAATTGCCAAAATGAGTGTTCCAACCACTATGATAAAACCATTACTTCTAAAACATATAATAAGTACAGCTATGACAGATTCTGCTATTATTGATTTTATCCTGCCATCATTGTCCTTTTTTATATTGCCATCATACTCCTTAATATCTCTGTAAAGCAAAAAACTCCATAGGAAGCAACATGCGGAAAAAATTATATCCTTTGTCATATATATGCTAAATAATGAATTCATTGGAAATAATACATACCATAATCCGCTTATAATCAAAATTCTTTTTACATATCTTGAACACATCACTGCTTGCTCGGCTATTTGCTTCAAAACATATCCAATAATTCCCGACAGTATAATCATTTGTAAAATACTGTTTATCAAAACAGCCGTTTCTGCAGAAATCTGTCCACAAACAACACCACTCAGCCATTGTGAAAAACGAATTATCATTGTATGAATAACCGGATGATGATTTGTCATTTCACTTTGACCCAACGCCTGAAAATATTGCCATGTATAATCGGATATGATAATCCCTGGATAATTAATCACCAATACTGGTAACCAACACACAAATATGAATATTGATATTAATATCCATTTGCTTTTCTTTATTTTTTCTCTTTTATAAAATCCGATATTATTTCTTGTTTCGCATGCATTCAACTTATTTAATATATATATAAGAATAATCCAAATAAAAGGAACACCACATATAGAAATAAGCAGATTCTTTAATGTAAGAAAACCATCCGGACTTATTTATAAAAAGCGAAAGAAATATATATCGAAATTGCAAGAGCCAATAAACTGTAAAGTTTTTTCCCATTCTTTATTTCTAAACAAATTTTAGAATTAACAATCACTCCCCCTAAAAATATAATCCAAAATAATTCTTTCTCAGATAGTTGAATCAAATTACAAATGTATATCGTTTCTAAAAAAGTAATAAGAAAAGCTATAACATTTTTTATCCTTTTATCAATTATTATCCCCATTTTAATCACTATCCCTTTTCTCCAACACAGTGTTCAAAACAAAGACTTTATTTATCTCTTCATCGGCAATTTCATTTCCGTCTTGATCAACTGCTTTCATAATAATCAAATCTCCTTTGTCTAAATAGCACATTAGTTCGAAGTTATCAATGTCATTATTATCCACTTTTATTTCATTAATCAATGTTTCTGTCACACCATCTGATTTAAATACTTTGATTTTCACCTGTGGTGAATCTTCCCAGTCATAATAGCGACCAGATATAAATGACAAAGTATATTTCCCAGACTCTTCACAAGGTTTTAAACTCAATACTTTTTGCGCAGATATCCACACAGAATTGCCATTTTCACTCTCAGCATCAACCATAACAAGTTCATATATACCAGCCCCAACCTCAACTGTTTTAAATGAATTGACGTACAGTTTATTATTGTTTAACTGCTGAACATATTCCTCTATATCTGCAATATCTCTCTTATGAATATCATAAATAGTATCTGCGTTATTTATTTTATCAATATAATAGTCCTTTGGATCAATACCCTCTTTGTTAGGATAGTTTATATTTATCATATAACATGAATCATCAATAAGTTCCGCAACCCCCATAGTAGAATTGTCTGTTAATATATATGCATCTGCATCTATTCCATAGTCAGTCTTTATATCATTGTCGCTGAATACATTTCTGATCTGCTGGCAAAATGTTCTCCATGAGACTCCTGACCATGACCAGTTTCTTCCTAATGCAGCAGAATAAATATTTATAGTAAAACAAACAACAATTCCTATGAACGCAGCCATTGAAAGCACATACCCTATAGCATTGCGATACCTTTTCACCATAAATAACACAAAAATAAATGCCAATATTCCCCACAAAATTTTTCCAAATATAAAATATCTACTGTATCCTGTAGTAACTGCCCATAATATTGATGAACTAATCGCCAATGAAAGTAATATAATATATTCTGTAGAGACTTGAGTCTTTTTTTCCCTTAAAAAATTAATACCTAATAAAATCGTTATAATAGCAGTACCAACCAAGCCCACTATTAATGTACCTGGAGCAAAATCAAATATCTCACTTTGCCTATAAGATGGTCTAAACGCTGCATATACAATCCAAAAAATTTTTTCTAATAAATTAGTTCCACCCCATCTAACATCTTTAAAATTATTAGCCGAAAAATATACTGATTTAAATATTGAATTGTAATAGGGAAATACCGGATTTCCTGTACACACATAGTTAAATATCAGATACATTCCGAAAGGATATATTCCTCCCAAGACAGCACAAAACCAATCTTTTATTCTTAGCTCTTTAATATGAAAAAATAAATATATAAGTACACAAGGAATTACATATATAATATTAGTCAGTTTTAATCCTACCCATGCGCCATTTAATATTGCAAAATATGCAACGTCCAACGTTGATTGATTTTTATCATAAGCAAGTAGTTGATATAAAATCTCTATTGCTATCGGTACGGCAACAATATCCACATAATACGTTCCACACATAAACATTGCATCCAGTGGTAATAAAATTGCCAATGCCCATATTGTTCTGTTACATACCACTTTATATATAAATTTTTCTTTGTCTATCACTGCTTTTTGAAAGAAAAAATCTATCAATTCATATAGTTCAATAAAAGAAATAATCAGTACTATAGGATTTAATAATGTTCCTAATCGATAACCCAACAACCATCTAAAATAATAAAATAGACGATCCGATAATCTAAATCCCCATACTTGAAAATTTCCATATCCATAATCATCAGTAAAATAATTTTCGAAATGGGGATTTTGCGCAATAAGATGATAATTAAAGGTATCAAAAGACTGATCCGGATATACTGCCATGATGAATCCAAAAACAGCAATAATAAAAATTCCGATTAGCTTTTGATAATCCAAAGTCACTGGCGATATTTCAACTTTCTTTCTATTCATCCAAAAGACAACCAAACATATAATTAATGATATGCCTTCTGCGATACCTACATTTATCTCAACTCCACAAAAATATAAAATAAAATTAATCCATTCTGTTCCAATAATTGTCAGTATATATAATAAGAAAAATACAAAAAAAGAATTACCAATTTTTTGGGGGGAAATATTTTCTCTCATTCCGTTATCCTCTGCACAATAGAGCACTCAAAAATTCAAAGACCAAAAAACCTCTCTTCCAGCATTAAACACAAACAATGATAAACCGGCAGGTGCAATTCCTGAATCTTATAGGTCTCTGTTTCGTCTACCCGGATACATACATCTGCCATGTCCAACAATTTTCCGCCGGTGCATCCCGTCAATCCAATCACTTTAGCGCCTTTCGCTTTTGCAGTGATTGCCGCATACAGAATGTTTTTGGAGTTCCCGGATGTAGAGATTCCCAGGAACACATCCCCTGCTTCCGCATAGCCATTCACCTGCTGGGCATAGGTCATATATCCGTCTACATCATTCAGAAAAGCTGTATTCAATGCATTATGATTATCCAAGGCAATGGTAGGAAGTGCTTCCTGCAATTTTTCCGAGAGGTCTGCCCCCTGCTCGCGATCAATTTCAATCAGCTTCTTTTTCATTTCCTCTGACAGCGGTCTTCTGGAGCAGAATCCTTTCATTAATTCGCCTACGATATGGTTTGCATCAGAGCAGCTTCCTCCGTTTCCGGCGATCAGAAGCTTTCCACCGGCAGCATAGGATTGCTCCAAGGTTTCATATGCTTTTAAAATATCCTCAAAGCTTCCCGCCAGAACAGGATATCTTGTAATCAACTCATCTGCGTATTTCTTGATATTTTCTGCAAGCATTTTCTATTGCATCTCCTTCTGTATCATTGATTCAAAATCATTTTGACAGCGGAACTTAGTTCTGATGAATTCGTATTCACCTTAATAACTCTACATCCGGCAGCCTGACCCGCTTCGATATCATTGTCACTGTCACCGATCATCCAGGATTGTGTCAGATCAATGTTGTATTTTTCAGCGGCAGCTAACAGCATTCCGGGCTTGGGCTTACGGCACTCACATTCAATCTTGTATTCCGGTCTTTCTCCTTCATATCCTTTGTGTGGATGATGAGGGCAGTAGAAGATTGCATCCAGATAAGCTCCCTTCTGACCCAGCAGCGTTTCCATCTTATTATGAATCTCCTGAAGTTCTTCCGGACTGACTTCTCCCCGGGCGATCACCGGCTGGTTGCTGGCTACAATTGCCAGGTATCCGCTTTCATTGATCTGCCGGATTGCCTCCGCAACACCGTCTAGCAATTCAAATTCATCAATATTTGTGAGGAAACCTACATATTTATTAATCGTGCCGTCCCTGTCAAGGAAAATCGCTTTTTGCTTCCGTGCCAGATTTTTCGCAGCGACTTTTCCACTGTGAATATCCTCGATTACAGAATAGTACCGGTCCGGAGTCCCCATATCTTTGATATATTCCGGAGAATCATAGACACTGAGCTCGCGCTGTATAATCAGTGGCTTCAAGATGTCTCTGTCCAAATCCTTCTTCTGTAAATCAGAAAAAAACGAAAAAATTCTGGGAGAAAGCATGTGCAATCCTGCGTTTACGCGATTGCGATACCACAATCTGGGATCTTCCTTATGAAGCCAGTTCGTTGCCCTGCCGTCATTGTCGGCCACAATGATTCCACTGTCATATGGATGACTGTTCGGATGAGTCAGTATGGTAGCCATAGTTCCCTGCGCTTTGTGATATGCCAGGAAGCGTCGGATATCAACATCAAAAATGATGTCTCCGTTCAACAACAAAAAATCATCCTTTATTTGTTCCTTCAAATAGAAAAGTGCTCCCGCAGTTCCCAACGGTGTGTTTTCTTCTATATAGCTAATCTGTACATTCCACTTAGAGCCATCTTCGAAATAATCACGAATCACATGGCCCAAATGTCCGATAATTAAAATGATTTCACAATAGCCCTGTGCTGCAAGAGCATTGATCTGATATTCCAGAATAGGTTTCCCATCAATAGGAATCATAGGCTTAGGGACATCCGAATTGACAGATGCGATTCTGGTTCCCTTTCCTCCTGCCATGATTACAACTTTCATATGTGCCTCCAGCCCTAAGCATTTACAGGTTCATAGCTTTCCGGGGTATAATGAATAACCCGGGTTCCCCCGTTTTCGAATTCAAACGGAACATACAGCAGATTTTCCAGTGCTTTTCGCACATTTTCCTGTTTATCGGGATCTACATAGAACAGCAGAAATCCGCCGCCACCTGCACCTAACAATTTTCCGCCGGTAGCTCCTGCCTGAAGTGCTCTGGAATATACCGCATCTATGGAATCCGTAGACACTTTATCGGTAATTCCACGTTTCAACTGCCAGGTGTAATCCAATAAACGGCCAAACTCTTCCAAATCCGTCTTCGAAGTAAGGATCTTCTCCGCATCATCCACCAGACTTAACATCTCAAGCAACTGGTTCTGCTTACTCTTCAGATTTTTCTCCGCAGCAACCTGGATATCCGAAGAGAAACGGGAGAATCCGGTGAAAAACAACATCAGGTTGCGATTCAGCAGCTTCTTTCTCTCCGGTGATATGATCACCGGGTTCACGGTATAGCCTTCTGCATTAAAATTGATCCGATTCATGCCGCCAAAGGACGCGGCAATCTGATCCTGTACGCCACCGCTTTCATTACAAAGAACACGCTCCAGAAAAATAGCGTCATCGGCCAGCTTTCGTTTATCCGCATATTTACCTTTTAAAGCATAAAAAGCATTCAGCATACCTACTGCAAAAGAACTGCTGGTTCCCAGACCGGATCTTGCCGGGAGATCTGCTTCGTATGTAAGTCGAATCTCATGCATATCCAGATGTTTCATTGCTTCACGAATAGCCGGATGTTCTATATCTTCTACACGTTTTACACGTTCCGTTCTGGCATAGGACAATTCCGTACTGTAATCAAAAAAGCGCGGAAGATGCCGTACATTTACATAACAATATTTATCGAAAGTAGTAGAAATCACGGCTCCGCCATGCTCCCGGTAGAAATCAGGGAAATCTGTACCACCTCCGAAGAAAGACATACGAAACGGTGTCTGTGTAATAATCATGAGATATCTTCTCCTTCTAATAATTAAAATCTTTTGCAATAACACTCCATGCAGCATCGGTACTGAAATGATCGCAAATATATTTTTGACTCTTGTTATGCATTTCTATCAGCGCTGCTTGATTGTCATACAATTTTGTAATTGTTTCAATCAGAGCTTTCTCTTCATCCTGCACCGCCACAATATCATCCACGCCTTCAATACCTTCCGCTCCGACAGAAGTTGTCACAATCGGGATTCCATAATAAAGTGCCTCTACAACTTTTCCTTTTACACCGGCTCCATAGCGCAAAGGTACCACTGCCATACGACAGGAACTGTACAATTGCTGCAATTCTTCCTCAGACACAAAGCCTTTCACTACAACACCTTCTGTCGTCAGTTCAGTAATTTCCTTTGGCGCATTAGATCCGACGATATAAAATGGTGCATGCGTCGTCTGATATACTTCCGGATAAATCTTATCCAGGAACCACTGCACAGCATCCAGATTTGGCGTATGTCCAAAACCACCTACGAAAAGCAAACCGTCTCTTTTTTCCGGCATATATGCGATATTTTGGAACCGGTCATAAACATATGCCGTGATCGCCTTTACCGGAATCTCCGGATCGATCTTATGGATTTCCGTACACTCGACTTCAGAAGGATAGTAGTTCATATCCGCTTTATGCATGATATAGAGTTCCTGCTCCTTCCACTTTTCGGATTCCTCCAAGAGCTTTTTATCACCACTTAGTTCATATTCTCGATGAATACGGAGAAAATGCAGATCATGACCGTAGTAGATGATCCGTCCCGTTGCGTGTTCCTTAATCAAATCAATATATTTGATAGTGATATGTGGACGATTGAGATACACCACATCAAAATAGGGCAAATTCTCTATCAGCCATTCTTTGCAATTTTCCGCATATTTCGGACCGTACAGCACCAGAATTCCCATCTGTTGAAGTACAGAAGTATACGGCTGATGGGGATAGAAATTATCACCCAAGAAAGTAACCTGATATCCCTTCTTCACCAGCATCTTTAAATACATAAATGTCGTTTTGCTTCCGGCATCTTTGTCATATTGTGGAACATAATGGTCTATTACCAGCACATGCTTGCGATTACGGCTTCGTTCTCTTGCAAGAAATACATTGGTTCCGTTTTCAAAATGGTCTTTTTCTAATTCATTTTTCCATTTCTCCAGGAACTTTTGTTGATTGTCCACCTGATATTTCTTCTGTCCGGAAGCCAGATCCGTTCCGTTAGAGATACCCTCGAAGTGAACAACTACCGACTGTGGCTGATACATTACCTTGTATCCGTGTCTGCGTACTTCAAAAGCCAGATCGGAGTCCTCACAGTAAGCCGGCACAAAGCGCTGATCAAATCCTCCGATTTCTTTCCAAAGAGAAGCACGGATCATAATGGCAGCACCGGAAATATAATCTGCCTCGTGGACATAATTAAATTCCGAGTCTTCCGGATTCTGACGGTTTCCATAGTTCCACGCAGAGCCGTCTCTCCAGAGGATTCCTCCCGCTTCTTGCAAATATCCATCCGGGTACAGTAATTTCGATCCAACCATACCGATAGCAGAATCTTTTTCCATAAGCGAGATCAAAGGTCTTAACCACCCTGGTTGAACCTGTGTATCGTTATTCAGGAAAAGAATGTATTCACCCTTTGCATATTCCGCTGCATGATTGCAATTTAATAAGAAGCGTAAATTTTCCTTATTTGTAATCATGCGTACACCACTCACAATTTCTTCCAGGCGAGTAGTGAGATCCGTGGAACAGTCGTTGGCAATGATCACTTCATAGGTACAGTCTTCACTGTTTTTCAAAATAGATTCCAGACAGTGCCAGGTGTAATCAAACTGGTTATATACCGGAATGACTATACTGACCTGTGGCTTGTCCCACTGAGGAAATGTAAGAGACGCGTAATTCTCAAAGTTTAATTCCTTCTGTGAAACTTCTTCTACAGTCAGTGCTTCATTATTTAAAGGAACGGAACGCGATTTCTCATATTCTTCCACCAACTGATAATGGTGTTCTGCGCTTTCCACGCCTTCCGTTTTCAAAATGATTGCTGCATTCCGGATGCGCTTGGGATTGATCATCTTACACATAAGTAAAGGATGACGTAATCCCTTGAGAAAAGCTTTTGCAAAGAAACGACGCTTACTGTTTACCGGGAAGAACCAGAGGCTAATACTGCGGAATTTAAGCGCAAGACGATAAGTGCGGGAATGCTTTTCACGTTCATACTCTCGCTCTACCTCCAATAGTTGCTCGATGTGACCTTCCTTATTGAGAATGGTTTGATTTTTGTCAGCAAGCTGTTGTTCATAAAATTGCTCTTTATCAATAGGCTGTTTTTTGAAAGAAGTTTGTAACTTTTTATTCTCTTCAAGACAGATATTTAACTTAGATGTTGCATCTTCCAATTCTCTGCTATATGATGTTGACTGCTCTCTTAATTGTTCACAAAGTTGCTCAGATTTTGTACAAGATGCATTTAATTGTTTGATATTATCCTGTAAATCTTCAGTTTCTTTCTGCAATGAATTTATCTCACTTTGTAAAGCCGCTTTTTCCTGATTTAAACGAAGCACCTCGTCAGCCCGAACTGCATCCTGATATTCCAGTGTCAACGCGTCATGATACATTCCAGGATCAAACATATTACACTTCCGGACATCCATCATATTCTGAAGCATCATTGTTTCTGCGGAATCGTATTGTTCTACTTCTTCACGTGTAATACCTGCAAGATTTACAAGCAGTTCGAAATCCGAGTTGTTATTTACACAATATTTTAGAGCACGGTATACAATAAAGTTGAGCGGAACATCCTGAAAACGCCATTCCTGATCAAAAAAAGTAATTTGCTCCGCTATATAAAAGCTATTGACAAAAGTCATGTCTATATAGCCATCGATAAGAATTTCTTTTTCGTCATTAAATGAAAATTTATAATTAACCGGTGAACAAACACAACTTTTACTCAGATACATCATCGATGACATCCGTAATTGTTCTTTCAGTTCATCAATTAATAACGTAACTTTTTCAACATCTTGATGATTCAAAGCATCTTTTATAACCTGATCTACCCGTGGAGCTTCCTGCCATTCCTGGACAATCTGATTTTTATCACCGGCAAACGGGATCATTCTGATATTATGTTGTTCCAACGCATCTGCGTTATATTTAAATTTTTCTAAATGTGCTTGCGATTCATCAGTTAGGCACTTCTTTATAACTTTTTTTTGATTACTGATTAGAGTTGCAAGACGATATTCACTTTTATAATCGCGTTTTAATGAGGCATAAATAATTTCAGATTCAGGCATGTGCCCCTTATGTGCTTCCACAAGAAAGGAATTTGCAAAAAAAGGAAAAACCTGATTTCGAAACAGTTCAGGATATACTTTACGCTCATCTGCTACTAATCGTGATTCCTGCGGATAGCTGAATTTTATACCTCCAACATCGGCATTCCCCGGTAAATATTCATCTGAGAAAACCATTGTTGGAAATTTATAATCCGGCATCGGATAAAACCATTTGCTTTGCTGAAAACCACACTTTTCGAGATATTTCTTCAAAGTATCACGGCTGAATGTTTTTACCCCTGACTTGTGGTATCTGGTTGTATAGCTATTTTGTTGATAACCGCTAATACCGTCAAATGGAACACCGGTATGATCTTCTGCTGCACCACACCAATATTTAAGACCAAAACGGTTCTCGATAGCTAATAAAAGAATTCCGTTGGGCTTAAGTAATTGATTTATTTTAAGCAGAATTTCAGAATACGGATCAACCGATGTACTGTTGATTCCCATGTATTCCAGAACCCCAATGAGCATAATATAGTCATATTTTTGTTCGAAGTTATAGGATAAAACATCTCCGCATACGACATTAAGATTAGAATATTCCGGATATCTATATCTAATAATCTCAGCACGCTTGGGAGAATGTTCAAAAGCTGTTACTGAATCACACTTTTGGCATAAAAGTCCTGTCAATGCGCCCATTCCAGCCCCTATTTCAAGTACGGAAGCATCCTTTTCAAAAGGATACCAATTAATCAGATTTTCCCGTGCATCTGTAAAATTATGGAATACAGCACCACCGTTATAAGGAATATCAAAAACATCTTTCCCGGCTTTTAGCGTTTCGATTATTTTGTCCTCGATATCTCCATCTGAATAAAATTCTACTTTTGTTTCCACAGTTTTCCCTCACACATAAAATCAATTTTTGTATTTCTGACCATCCACATCCCAATCATGTGGCATAGTAAAAATTCCGCGTTCATTGTACGGTTTTGTATCTACTTTAAACATCATCAAACTATAAGCAGCGTCGTATTGAACACCTTCGGCTGACTCTATCCAAAGATCAAGAAAATAGTTTCCCTTTAAAAGATTATTTTGAAATGAAAAAACTACGGTTCCATCTTCCTTTAAGTCAGAAGGCTTTTCGTGATTCATATTCACGGAAGTTCCATAGCAGTAAGTTCCATCTTCACGTGTAATACCCATTACAAACTTTGTGTGCATGGATTCCTTCACTGCTTTATATTCGAGAACCAATCGGCAACGCTCACCAGTCATTATGAGATTTGTTTCTTTCCCATTGCTGTCTAGCAATTGCACATTCGTATACCGGATATCACCGTTTCCTTTTCGATGGGCACTGGGATGGGTATATTGGCAAACATCCTTCAGAGTAGCATTTTTCTCTAATTCTTTCTGCTTTTTTTCTAATTCTGCCAGTTCTTCTTTACGTCGTTTTTCTTCTTCCGCCACTCTCCTTTTTTCTTCTTCATGAAGTCGAAATTCTTCCTGACGTTTTTTCTCTTTTTCAGCTTCCTGCCGCAGTCGTTCCTGTTCCGCCGCTATCTTTTTCTCCAGTTCCTCACGTTCCAGCTTTTTCTCCAATTCAATTCGATCCAGACGACGTCCCTCCATGGCTGCAAGATATTCTTCGCCGATGACTCTGGGCAAACCTTCTTCCTTAATCAGTCCTTCTTCCAGCCAAATCAGGCGATCACAAATCTTGTATAGCTGGTCCATGGAATGAGACACAATTACGATTGTGGTTCCGTTCGCCTTGATCTCCTTTAATTTTTCAAAACATTTTTTCTGAAATGCCGAGTCCCCGACAGCCAATATCTCATCAATAAGCAGAATATCTGCGTCCACATTGATGGCAACCGCGAAAGCCAGACGCATATACATACCCGAAGAGTAAGTGCGAACCGGGCTGTCAATGTAATCCTCCAATTCGGAGAACCGAATGATATCATTCAGTCTCTGGTCAACCTCCTTACGGGTAATTCCAAAGATAGACGCATTCGTGTATATATTTTCACGCCCTGTCATGTCAGGGTGAAAACCTGCACCCAACTCAATCAGGCTGGATACACGTCCTTTCATATTGATTATCCCTTCATTCGGATAGAGAATCTTTGTTAACAGTTTTAATGTGGTACTTTTTCCGCATCCATTTTTACCGATAATTCCTATGGCTTCACCGCGCTTTACCTGAAAGCTGATGCCCTTTAGGACCATAACATCCTCATGTTTTCCGCGAGCGGGATTAATAAAACGCTCCTTAAATGAAGTAGCCTTATCCTGATAAGAACGGAATTTTTTCTTTACGTTTTGAACATCAATTACGACTGTGTCATCTGTATTTTGTAAATTAGTCACTATAATTCCTCCGCAAAATTACGATCCAACAAACCAAATACCACAAAGCCGATGACAAATACTGCTACACTTACCCCTGTAGCCAGAATCAGATAATTAGGTGTGGGAGTAATACGATAATAGAGAATCTGGTGATAAACCTCTACTATGGGTGTCATCGGATTCAGCACAATAAGCGAACGATATTTTTCAGGGACATAATCCATGTTGTACATAACGGGGGTTACATAGATCCAGGCCATCATGACAACTCCCATGATCTGTTCCATATCCCTAAAGTAAACAGTAATCGCCGATACAATAAAAGCTACTCCCAGACACAACAGGTATTGGATTACCATAATTAAAGGAAGGTATACCAACGTTCTCAGATGGAATCCGAATCCGGAGACCAGCACCGCCAAAAAGACAATGATAAAACTGAATAACATGTTGACAAATGCACTGGTAACATACGAAATGGGAATAACTTCCCTAGGGAAATATATCTTTTTGACCATATCCGATTGTGCTCGAATACATGTGGTTCCCCCTTGCACTGACGTACCAAAAAAGGTCCACGGCATCATACCAATGATTAGATAGAGGTAAAACTTTTCTATATTTACGCGGAAAATCACAGAGAATACCGCCGAGTATACGATAACCTGGCATAAAGGATTGACATATGTCCACAAAAATCCCAAAACAGATCCCTTGTAACGGCCGCGAAGTTCACGACGCACAAGGCTGTAAATCATATCACGATATTCATATATATTTTTAATTCTGCTAAACATTAAGAATCCAAAGCCTTTCTCGAGGGAGTATACTAACTAATTATCATTCATTGACAAAGTTTTTTCCTTCATCGATATACGACAATTAAGTCCACTTGTTATTGAAGTCTGAAAAAGTCTGATTTTATCAGCGATTCACGTCTTATATATATTAGACTTCTCTTTATCTTAGCATATTTCTATAGTATTTACAAACACAAAATATTTCATTCCTGTTTTAACACCTTATATAAATAATTTGTACATTCAATTGGCATTAGGAAAACCATCCACAACCTCAACTCAACTTGATGCAGTTCTTGATCATCATATAAATCAGGTTTTCGCCGATTTTCTGCTCCCCATGCGTTCAAAATTGTAGGAAATCCAGAGCAATATTATCACCTAGCCCTATCATTCCACTGTACTCCTTCTGAAAGATTTGTTTGATTTAAGTAATCCTTTTGAAATTTTCAGGCAACTATTAACGTGATAATATTATATACTTAATTTCACAAATACTATATAATATACTTAATTAACGCTACTGGGAGATAGGACTATGAGAACCTATTTAGTAACCGGCGGAGCCGGCTTCATCGGTTCCAACTACATTCATTACATGTTTAAGAAATACGACAATGAAATTCGCATCATCAACGTGGATGCACTGACGTATGCAGGCAATCTTGAGAACCTGAAGGATGTGGAAAAACGTGACAATTACACCTTCGTAAAAGCCAATATCTGCGACAAGGAAGTCATCAGCAAGATCTTCGCAGAGAACGATATCGACCGTGTGGTACATTTCGCAGCGGAAAGCCACGTGGACAGAAGTATCCGCAATCCGGAGATCTTCGTACAGACCAATGTACTGGGAACGGCTGTCATGCTGAACTGTGCCAAGGCAGCATGGGAGCTTCAAGACGGCAGCTTCAAGGAAGGCAAAAAGTTCCTGCATGTCTCCACGGACGAGGTATACGGTTCTCTTCCCGATGATGACAATGCATTCTTCTATGAGACGACACCTTATGATCCCCACAGCCCTTACTCTGCAAGTAAGGCAAGTTCGGACATGCTGGTAAAGGCATATATGGATACCTATCATTTCCCGGCCAACATTACCAACTGCTCCAACAACTACGGACCTTATCAGTTCCCTGAGAAGCTGATTCCACTGATCATCAACAATGCATTGCACGGCAAAAAGCTTCCAGTATACGGTGACGGTAAGAATGTCCGTGACTGGTTATACGTAGAGGATCATGCCAAGGCAATCGATATGGTACAGGAGCAGGGAAGACTGTTCCAGACTTACAACATCGGCGGACATAACGAGAAGCAGAATATCGAAATCATTCATATTATCATCGAAACACTGCAGGAGATGCTGCCGGATTCCGATCCCCGCAAGGCACATATAGGTAATGATCTGATCACCTATGTAGAGGACCGTAAGGGTCATGACAGAAGATATGCCATTGCTCCGGATAAGATCAAGGCAGAGATCGGCTGGTATCCTGAGACCATGTTCAAAGAGGGTATCCGCAAGACGATCGCCTGGTATTTCGAGCATGAAGACTGGATGAACAACGTAACTAGCGGCGATTACCAGAAATATTACGATGATATGTACAATAACAAATAGAAAACTGGAGATTTCAAAATCATGGGTAAAATCACAGTAACAGAAGATTGTAACGGAATTAAAGGTCTGAAGGTAATTGAGCCCACCGTATTCGGTGATGCCAGAGGTTATTTCATGGAAACCTACAATTATAATGATTTCAAAGAAGCCGGTATTGACTGTACTTTCGTGCAGGATAACCAGTCTGCTTCCAAGAAGGGAGTTTTAAGGGGTCTACATTTCCAGATTAACTCTCCACAGGACAAGCTGGTTCGCGTTATCCGGGGAGAAGTATATGACGTAGCGGTAGACTTAAGAGAAGGTTCCGATACTTTTGGCAAATGGTTCGGTGTAAGACTTTCCGAGGACAATAAAAAGCAGTTCTTCATTCCCAAGGGATTTGCACATGGTTTTGTAGTACTCTCCGACTATGCCGAATTCTGCTATAAGGTAACGGATTTTTATCATCCGAATGATGAAGGTGGTCTGTTATGGAAAGATCCTGAGATTGGTGTCGACTGGCCTATGCCGGAGGGAATGACAGAGGACGATCTTATTTTATCCGATAAAGATAAAGTATGGGACGGCATCGCAGACTATAAGGAAAAAAGGGGGATTTAAAATGAAAGGAATTATTCTTGCCGGAGGCTCCGGTACTCGTCTCTATCCTTTAACCAAAGCAATCAGCAAGCAGATTATGCCGGTATATGATAAGCCGATGATCTATTATCCGCTTTCTACGCTGATGCTGGCTGATATCAAAGATATACTGATTATCTCAACTCCGAGAGATCTTCCTGTTTTCAAGGAGCTGCTTGGCGATGGAAGTCAGCTGGGCATGCATCTGGAGTATGCTGTACAGGATCAACCGAGAGGTCTGGCTGACGCATTTATCATTGGCGCGGATTTTATCGGTGATGATCGTGTTGCGTTGGTTCTGGGTGATAATATTTTCTACGGTCAGAGTTTCTCTAAGGTGCTTCGTGCTGCTGCCGCAAGAGAAAAGGGTGCTACTATTTTCGGATATTATGTGCGTGACCCCAGAGAATACGGTGTGGTGGAATTCGACGAGAACGGCAGGGCACTTTCCATCGAAGAAAAGCCGAAGCATCCCAGGAGCAATTATGCGGTTCCCGGACTGTATTTCTATGACAACGATGTCGTTGAGATTGCAAAGAATGTAAAATCCTCCGCAAGAGGAGAAATCGAGATTACCAGCATTAACAACGAGTATTTGAATCGTGGAACTTTGCAGGTGGAAACATTGGGACGCGGATTTGCCTGGCTGGATACCGGCAATCACGACGCCCTGTTGGATGCTGCGGATTTCGTAGCTGCTTTCCAGAAGAGACAGGGCTTATATATCTCCTGCATTGAAGAGATTGCCTATAAGCGCGGTTTCATCAACAAGGAACAGCTTCTGAAGCTTGCAGAGCCATTACTGAAGACCAATTACGGTAAATATCTGGTAGAGATAACCGAAGGACTGTAAAAGCAAGGGAGAGAGGATTACCTCTCTCCCTTGCTTTTTACGATTTATTTTTCAAGCATTTTGTTTATATTAAATATCGGAAGAACAACACTATCTGTATCCGGCTGTGCCGTCAATAGCGTAAGTTCACTTCTAAGATAGGGCATTAATATTGCAACCGCATTTTTATTGATCAGATTTTGAAGCAATTGGTCTTCCAGCTGATCCTGATTTTCTATTTCAAAGAACCCCGATAACCCAATAACAATATCATACTCTTCCGCTTTGGTTCCGTTTAAAACAAGCGTCACCTTATACATACCATCTTCCGCTAAGCCTACTTGAACCTGCAGTTTGAAAGTTAATTCATTTTCATTTTTGAAACCTTTTCTGGTGAATTCTATCTTGTCAAACACCATTTTCTGTAAAATCAAAGAGCTGTTATACTTTGCCATCTTCTCTCCTTTATGCTGCATATGCAGATATTTCACTGTTCTCCTTTTCTATTTCCACACTTACTTTTTCTGTATCAGAAGTGACTTTACTACTAAATATCGGCTTAAACTTGCTCTGGTTTATATAATTTCCAACCTTTACAGCAATATCAGTACATAACTTTCCCGATATCTCCACGGTTTTGAACATTTCACCCGGTATCGTACCGATAATTGATGAAAGCGCCGTGATTGAATCCAATAAGGGGTCTATTGTGTTGCCGATTGTACTCAGCTCTTTTATGATAATTTTATAATACTCTTCATTATACTCTACATGTTCAATCGAGGTAAAATAGGCAATTTCTTCATCAAATTCTCCCCCTTCGGCATCAATGTAGGCATCTTTCTTCGGTAAATAATCACTCTCTTCATTCCAATCGGAATTATTATATGCAATAGCATATTCCTGGTTTTTATAATCTACCGATATTTTTTCGGTACAACAATCCAGCAATAATTGACGAATTGTTATTTCATTTTGAAGCATTCTCACAATGAATGAACCGTTGGTTCTTCCGACTAACCACTTACATCCATTTTCATTGCATTGGCAGCACACGCATATAAAAATATCATTATTTTCATTTTTACAGGTAAATATAATCGGAAAATATGTTTCAAATAATATTTTATCGATGTATAATTCACCATATTTATTTAAAGTAATAAATTTTTTCACTTTCTATCATCTCTTTCCTGATTGTAATCTTGAAGATATTTTTCAAAATCAGCTATCAAAGAAAACTCTTCATACGGCGTTGCATCTCTATACAACCACCAGTCTACATGAGAAGTCTTCTTTTTGGTTCTTTCCCTAGTTCTCTGTACCACACCATGTCTTGGATTTGTCTCCCCTACTGCTATCTGATAGGGAACTTTCATATCTGACATAACACCTGCATATCTTTTTACGTCTTTCGGCTTTTCAAAAGAAGATAATGAATATTGTCCCGGATCTTTCCCATCCGCCAATGGATTCAACACAAAATTATTTTGTTCATAGGATGGCAAAAAAGATGCTTTATCGCATTTCCCACTTCTACATGCCCTGTAGACTTTGATTGCTTCACTCCTTGCACCTTCCGGTAATTCAAATCTGTCAAAATAGTCCGGAAATATTTTCGCAATCTGCCTTATTGCTCCCTGTTTTTCCAACGTATTCCCCTCTTTTACAAACAACTGTGACAATCGTATTATCTCATATGCCTTCTCCCTTTGTCCAGTCTATATTGCATATCTGCTTCTAAATTCTATGTGAATTATTTCCGCATATTCCATATTTATACTATCGTTGCTTCACTATTATTACATCGCACACAGCAGTCGCAAGTCTTACATATTTTCTGTTTTTCCATGCATTTTTTATAACTGCACTTATTCTCCCGGATTGTAATGCTGCTTCTCTTTGTTGCATGACGGTTGTTTTCCGGTTCAGTAACAGTTTCGCTGTATGTGTCGCCAGTACCTCTTCTTTTAGAAACTGTTGAAGTATCTGCAGATAATCCCGGATTTCTTTTAATTTGCGGTCTCTATTCAGTAATTTGCGAATATGATGTTCTTCTCCTCCGGTATTGTGGTCGTGTCGTCTGTGATATGCCAATGTCTCATCCAACTGAAAGAATCCTCCCTCCTCTGCTGCTCTTGCCGCAATCAGGAAGTCGTGGGGAATCTGATAATTCCCTTTTGTCCAGCTTTCATACCAGTCTCTGCGATAAGCCATGACCATTCCCGGCCATTGACATTTATAAAAAATTTCCTCTACCGGGACGTTACGTACTTCCCCGGTTTCATGTGCATGTGTCGGTGCCATAATACTGTGAATTTCCTGTTCTTTTTCATCCATGAGATTGAATTTACAACAAACACTTTTGGCTCCGGGATTTTTCTCCATAACACGACACATTTTCTCTATTTTATCGTTTTTCCAGATGTCATCCTGATCTGCAAGGAACACGATTTCCTCATTACACAGACTGCATGCATAGTAGAAATTGGAAGGATATCCTTTGTTTATCTTATTCCGATATAATTTCCATTTACCATCCAAGCCATTCTTCCGAATGAACCGTTCTATGATGGAAACGGTGTTATCCGTAGATCCATCATCGCACAGAATCACTTCTTCCGGTGCTTTAGTCTGCCGGAGTATTGTGTTAAGCTGTTGTTCGATATATGTTTCTCCGTTATAGGTTCCCATGCACACCGATACGGTCATCGTTGCTGTTTCTCCTTCCGTTTTACACGAGTTGTTTGTACACCTTCCGATATTCTGCGATCATTTTTTCCACAGAATTTTCTTTTTGAATGATTTTCGCCAATTCTTCACCCTGCAATAGTTTTCCATCCTGCTGTTTCACACTGTTTAGAGCCAGTCGCACAGCTTCCGTAAATGACTCCTGATCCCCCGTTTTTACCGCAATACCCTTTGAATCTTTCAATTGTTCCGCAATTCCTCCCGCATCAAATCCTACCACAGGGGTTCCGCAAGCCATAGACTCCAGGGATGTCGTGGCATAATTCTCCGCAATTGAAGGTAGTACGAACACATCTGCCATGCTGTAATACTCTGCCAGTATTTCTGTGCTTTGTATGTTGGGAAGCGGAATAACATTGGTAAGTCCGTCCAACATGGAATCATTCTCTTTATTCCATCCGATCAATATGACTTTTGCTTCCTTTTCAAGAGTCTTCGCCATACGCAGAATATATTTTGCCCCTTTTCTGGGATCTCGATATCCTACCGCAATTCCCAACACCAATTTATCTTGTGAAGAATAACCATATTTTTTTCTGCAAGTTCCCTTATTTCTAGGATAAAAAGTATGCGTCACATCAATTCCGTTGTGAATAGTGATACATGGGTATTTTCCGAAGAATGATTTTTCAGTTTCGGCTGTCAACCAGGCAGACGGTGTTACGATCACTTTCCGTTCTCCCACTGTAAACCAGTTCTTTTTGTATTTCCACATATAATGGGTAAAATCAAAGAATTGACTGGTGGGATAATTATGCAGATAAGGGCAGTTGCCACATCCTGTCTTCCATTTTTCACAATCAAAAAAATACCCACAGTTTCCTACGAACGCGTGGCAGTCGTGAAAAGTCCATACGCAAGGAATAGCATGTTCGTTGATGTAATGGAACAGCATCGGAAAATTCAGATAATATCCATGAAGTGCATGCATATGAATAATATCCGGTTGCGTGCTTTCGATATAGGCAATCAGTCGTCTCGTTGCGATTCGGTTCCACCACCCATTCAACCCAACAAGCCGGCTAAGAAAAGCAGACGCATATATCTCCGGAAGTCTGTCAAACTGATATACATTGGGATCATCTGATTTGTTCCCTCTTCCGTAAGCAACGTACGATTCTATTCCTTCTGCCAGAAGCTGTCTGTGAATGCATGCTACGATTCGGGCAGCTCCCCCTTGATCATAATGACTGTTGATCTGTAATATTTTCATATTTCCCTCTACCCCAGCAAATATTTTGCCACCTCGATTACCACACACTCAATCAGATACCATCTGCTGTAGCCATTGATCCGATAGCAATAACGGTATCGATCCATGATACGTTTTCCGGCTGCCTTCAGCTCCTTGTGGTTGCTGGCGCCGCCCATATGAAAATTAGCCAGTACTTTGTCCACGGTGACGATCTTTTTCCCCAGTTTTCGCATCTGTAGGAAAAATCCGTAGTCGTCATGGATGCCCAGCTGGCGGAAGGGGTAGGTCTTGTAGCACTCCGCTTTCACGAAGGTAGTCGGGTGGTTCCAGTCCCTGGAGGTCTGGAATCTACGGCTTCTGGCTGTCTTGACAAAGGTGCTGCCATCCGCCTTGTGCATACGGATATTGGCATACATAAGGTCGCAGCCTGTCATGTGGAAGGTATCGACCGCCGTCTCCACAGCCTCCGGCTCATACCAGTCATCGCTGTTGATAATGCCGATAATTTCTCCGGTTGCCTTACGGATTCCTTTATTCATAGCATCGTAGATGCCGCCGTCCGGTTCACTTAGGATATAATAGTGGATGCCTTTATTCTCCATCTGCACCCGGTAGGATTCTGCGATCTCAACAGTACGATCCCTGCTGTCACCATCAATAATCCAATATTCGATATTATCATAGGTCTGGGTCAATACAGATTCTATCGTGTGGCATATGGTTTTTTCACTGTTGAACGCCACTGTAATGATACTGACCAACGGACTGTTGCTCATGCTATTGTCCTCTTTTCGTAGTAAAGTCAAAAAGTCCCATTATCATTCCCCATGATAATATAGGACTTTCTGATCCCTATTCTGAATAAATCATGTTCATAACTGTCTGAAAATCCGATACATCTATCGTAATTACCTGATCGTATAGCAGTCCCTTTACACGTTGTAATTTGAATTTTAAAGGATAAGAATCCAACGCTGTTACCTTGGAAAACTGCTTCAATTTCTGTGTGATTCCATCCAGACTTTTACTGCTTGCTATATCTGATGTAGCTTCTTCTGCTCCCTTGCCATCATTATACACTACAACCAGCCTTGTCTCTTTGGCAAGGTTATCCAAGCTGTTTTGATAATTCAAATATATTGCCAATTGTCCCAAGCTGTCGAAAGCTTTTTCATGTAATTCGACCATCTCGTTTCCTTTACGCAGATCCGCGGATTTTCTATTCTTAAACTCAATGAGATTATAGTATTTCCCGCTTCGATATAACGCATCGCAGGATCTTGGCTTATGTCCCATACGTACTTTTGCAGCTATCTGTTTTGATATCTCATCAAAATTTTCTGCGGTATGCGGATCCTCCACCAGATACACTACATTACTTAGATCAGAATCGTCTATAGATGTTTCTTTCAAGGTACTTTCTATTTTACTTTTATCATATTGTATATTCATAAGCACTTACAGTCCTTCCAGTGGCTTATACATTGTCCGGTATACAATTTCTGTTTTTCCTGTGACATCCTCTGCGACGAATCTACGAGGAGATACTTCCTTCATAAAGTAATATCTGCCCATATCAGCAAGTTCCTGTTCTGCCAGTTTGGTCTCTATTGCCCTCATGAAATACGGACTATGGGTATTCAGTATAATCCGGATTCCCAATTCTTTATACAAAAGCACCAGAATCTCCGCAAATTTCACCTGCCATTCCGGATGCAGATTCACTTCCGGTTCATCAATTAAGAGTAATGAGTTCGAATTTAAATATCCGTTGTCCAATAATTTCTGTATCGTAAGAATATTTTTTAACCCTGATGCAATATTGGGGCACAGAATCGGATCCTGTAAATCTTCTTCATGATAAGTAATCTCTCTGTTCGTTGTAGAAGATACTAATTCTCCGTGAGTCACCTCATTCATAATCCGGGAGCATATTTCTCGCACTTTGTTTAATTCGTTGTATTTCTCAAGTGTCATTACACCTGTCGCAGACTTATACAACGCAGAAAACGGGATTTTCCCATTGGATGCCGATAGCCTTCTTCTATACTGATTGTTGATTACCATATCCAGCGAGCTGCCGGTCTCTATGTATACCGGCTTATTCATCAGGATCTGTGTTGCTGTGCTTTCAGTCAATTTATTGTTCTGAAAGGCTGCTCTTGCCACCGACTTCCCATACTCAAATTGTATTTCCGCCTGTGTATCCTGTCCCAACGTGTTAAGTTGTCCGCTAAAGCATTGAGAAAACGCCCTTTCAATCACAAAATGTGCATCATCTTCAAAAGGTCTTTTTCGTATTCTACCCAATTCACTGAGCAAATCTTCGTAACCGTCCTCTTCCGGATCAATTCCGGCTCTCTGCAACAGCTTCGGCAGATCCTCATCCGTCAAGTCTTCTAACGACAGCTTCATCTGTTCCAGTAAATTGAAGAAGTTATCACTGCATTCTTCCCAAAATGGATCAGAATCAGTGCGTGATTTGCTTTCCCATTCATCAATGCTGTTTTTAATACTGTTTTCTCTGCTTTGCAGCACTCTCTTATTCAATCGGCCAAATGCCTGACTTGTTGCATACAGTGCTTTGCACACCGTACTTTTTCCGGTACCATTATAGCCGGATATTACTGAAATTCCCTTGATCTCCACTTCTGCGTGCTGCACTCTGGCGACATTGTTTAATATGATCTTCATTCTTTGTCTTATCCTTCCATCTATTCGGATACTACACTACTTTTCATTATACCCAATATTATCAACAGTTTCAATGAATTCGTTAGAAACCATCCGCAGTTTCACCTATATTTCATCCATTTTTCTTATTCATCAGTTTGTTTGAAAAGGAATATACTGCGATATGCAAGACTTTTAAACAAGATATGAATTAATATATTTCATTCATACCATATTTCTCGTCCGTTTTCAAGTCTTTTTGTCTTTCAATCGTCAATGTTCCAAATGCTTTCCTTGCAAGCTTTCCCGGTTTTCCCGGGAGAAAGAATGCCAGCCGGACAAAAGGATTCAGCCACGCTGCCGGAAGGATATGTTTTCCTGCTTTTTCCGCAAGTTCAAAAATCATGTCCGGTGTACTCCGATATGTTTCATCTTGTGGCCAGAAAAGCCCTTCTTCACCGCTGTCCACCAGCATTCTCAGATATTCCGCAAGATGTTCTATCTGAAGGACACTGCGCTCATTATGATAAGTAGGGAACAGTGGCAGCTTTTGTGCCATTTTCTGCAGTGTCCTGTAGTTGCCTTTACAGCCGGGCCCGTAGATCATGGGAAGACGTAAGATTGCCAGACGGGTATCTGCCGTCTGCTTCTGTGCAAACAGTTCCTGTAACTTTTGTTCCGCCTGCCATTTGCTGTCCCCATAGAAATTCGAAGGTGCCGGTTTCGTCTTCGCCGTAATGTGCACTGGTTTCTTGCTGTTGCTGCTGTCACCGTAGACAATAATACTACTCAGATAAATATACTGCTTTGCACCGTCTGCTATGGCTTTTTCTGCGGCCTCCCGTGCAAGATCACAGTTTACGGCATAATATTCCTGTTTCTGTTCCTCCGTAAGACTACTGATGTCCGCATGGGCTTTGCCGGTGACATTCAGGATGCTTTCATAACCGGACCAGTCCATGCGTCTCCATGCGTCTCCACGCAGGCTGCCCGTATCCACAATATATTGTTCCGGATATTCTGTTGTCAGATACTTACGAAAAGAGGTGCCAATATAGCTATTGGCACCTAAAATCAATATTTTTTTCATTTTTCCTCGGAATTCTCCCTATTCTGCATGCTTCCTGTTCCACCTTCCACGACACCGTCTTGTCGCAACACGCTTAAAAAAGTGCCAAAAAAGCACCGTAGATCCATGCTAAATCCATATTTGGCAATATATTCCCCATCCAATTTTGCTTTTACCGGAATCTCCAGTTCATCTCTACCGTTGATCTGTGCCCAGCCGGTCAGTCCGGGAAGGACATCATTGGCACCATACTTATCTCTTTCCGCGATCAGATCATACTGGTTCCACAATGCAGGTCTGGGACCTACAATGCTCATATCTCCTTTGAAGATATTAAAGATCTGAGGAAGTTCATCCAAGCTGGTCTTACGCAGGAATTTTCCTGTTCTGGTAATATATTGTTCCGGGTTGCTCAGCATATGTGTCGGCATATCCTTGGGAGTATCTGTACGCATGGTTCGGAATTTATAGATCATAAAATGCTTCTTATGAATTCCCACCCGTTTTTGCTTGAACAAAATGGGACCGGGAGAATCCAATTTGATCGCAATGCACAGCACAAGCAATAACGGAGACAATACAATGATCCCCACACCACTCAGTACAATATCAATTATGCGTTTGATAGGAGTATACATAATTTATTCCTCCGTCGGATGATACGTAGGTACGATTTTCATAACTTCTTTGCGAATATCTCCGTCTTCATTGACAGCTTCCTGTTCCAACAGATCCAGCTGTCTCCGGAATTCTTCTTCATCAAATTCAATGGGTTTTCCAATAAAGATCATTTTATTGGCAGTTTCCTTCAGACCCTCTTCATTCATGAGAAGTTCCTCGTACATCTTTTCTCCGGGGCGTAATCCGGTGAATTTGATTTCGATATCTTCTCCCGGTTTATAACCGGACAGTTTAATCAGGTTTGTTGCCAGATCCAGAATTTTAACCGGTTCACCCATGTTCAATACAAAAATTTCACCACCTCTGGCATAAGCACCTGCCTGTAACACCAAAGAGACAGCTTCCGGTATTGTCATAAAATAACGGATAATATTCGGATCTGTAACCGTGACCGGGCCTCCCGCCGCAATCTGCTGTTTGAACAGAGGAATCACGCTGCCGTTACTTCCCAATACATTTCCAAAACGCACTGCCACAAAATTTGTGTCTGTTGTATGATTCATCATCTGAATCACCATTTCGCAGATTCTCTTGGAAGCACCCATGATATTTGTGGGATTTACCGCTTTATCCGTAGATATTAATACGAATTTCTTTACACCGTATTTGGCTGCTGCCTGTGCAGTCTTATACGTGCCGAATACATTGTTTTTAATAGCTTCATTGGGACTCGTCTCCATGAGCGGCACATGTTTATGTGCTGCTGCATGATATACAATATCCGGACGGTATGTCTCAAAAATCTTCTCTATACGAGCAGTATTTCGTACCGATGCTATCAGCACAACCTGATTGAGTTCAGGATACTTCCGCAACAGTTCCTGCTGAATCTCGTAAACACTATTCTCATAGATATCCAGGATAATCAGCTGCTTCGGATGATGTGCTGCAATCTGTCTGCACAACTCGCTTCCGATAGATCCTCCTCCACCGGTGACCAGAATCACCTTGTTGTGTACCGAATTCAGTACCTCCTCGGTATTGATCTGAATCGGATCTCTTCCCAGAAGATCCTCGATTTCTACTTCTTTCAGCTTAGATACCGATACATCTCCGTTGATCAGCTGGTAAATCCCGGGTAATGTACGAAGTTTACATCCTGTCTCCTTACAGATATCCAATATTTCCTTACGTACTTTATTGCTGGCAGAGGGAATTGCAAAAATAATCTCATCAATGCTGTACTGTCCCACCGCATCAGCGATTTTCTCTCTTCCGCCTACAATAGGCACACCTCTCAGGAACTTTCCGTGACAGCCGGGATTATCATCAATGATACATTTGATATTCATGGATACGAACTGACTGGATTCCGCTTCTTTCAGGATAGCGTTCGCTGCAGCGCCTCCACCGATCAGCATGACATTATTGCCCGTCTTCTTCTGTGCGATCTCAGTGCGTTTCATGTTAATAATGCGTAGAATACGATAACTGAAACGGATACCACAGGTCATTGCAAACAGCAGGAACAAATAGATAATATAATAGCTCCTGGGCATTTTCTGGTTCGTAAGCTGGCAGAGTACAAATTGGGCAACTGATGCACAACAGGTGGCGAACACAATATTCAGCATTTCTGTTGCACTTGCATAACGCCATACACTTTTATACAATTTCCAGATTACGAAAAACAATATCGTGAATCCAATATTAAACGGTAGAATATATTCGAACTTCGCCATATATTCTTTTGGTATCGCATTGAATTGAAAATCGAAGCGGATATAAATTGCTGCAAACGATGCTATCACTATGGACATGGTGTCCATGATCAGCAACGCAATAATTCTGTTAATCGGTATTTTCAAAAAATTATTTTTCATTTTCATATACTAATGTTTGTCTCCAACACAGGAATAAAAGTATCATGGTGAGAGCACTGCTGCCCCAGGAATACTCTAACATTCCAAATAAAAGAGGAACCAGCATAACAAAAATGCTGACTGCTGCCACTACCGGTCTCCCTTTTTGATAATAGCATTTTACTAATTTCACAATACTGACTAAGCATAAAATAATCAGGCATACTGCGGCCGGTATGCCAAAGTCTGTTGCAAACTGCAAATAAATATTATGCGCATGCCCAATCCAGTAAGCATACGTCAATTGAAATCCCTGATCACTCTGTGTATGTCCTACGAGATTCAAATTGGCAAGATAGTGACTGTATATCGTCTTTCGTACTAGAAATGGATCTGTGTATTCTTCCTCTGTCTTTAAAACAGCCATTTCCTGCAGTTGTTCTTCCTGCGAGGCCGTTTCTTGCAGTTCTGCCGCAAATGCCTTTATTGTAAAAGGATTTGCTCCAAAAATCCCATTTGTGATTTCTGTCGTTCTTCCGACAGCAGTCTCTAACAGTTCATCTATATCTACATATTTCTCGGAATTCCATGGGTCCCAGGAATGCACCTTGTCTTCGCTCCATTCCCCCCAGAACCACACCGGATGATGGAATACCGCCGGCAGATACCTTGTCATGCTAAACGTAAGCGGAAACATCACACATACACACAATACCAACAGCAGACCATTTCTGATATACTGCTTTTTTCGTTTTTCACTCTGGTAGAATCCAAGGAATATCAGTCCTAATACAAAGGAAACCATCCATGCGGTTCGTCCAATCGTCATAAAGAGAAAGGAATACACCACTCCTGCACCGAGCCAGTAATATACTCTCCAGAATTTATGCTTATTTTCCTTCGTCACATACAATATTTTTCCAAATATCGCTGCCAATACCTCCAGATAAAACAAGCCATTCAGATTGCAGTTATTGTAAATGCCTATATATCTTACCTGATCATAGGGTCGAAATACGCAGCAATATCCCTGGAATGCAAAAAAAGCAAGGATAACGCCATTCATGATTCCCTGATACATGTCCTCCTGCTCTTCTGCCGTAAAGTCCGTGAGATAAAAACAGCCAAACATGATAAAATAGCACCACGGCCATATATAATCGCTTTTGGAAAAAATCATCAGGAGCATCATAACTGCCCACAGGCCAAGCATTCGTTTATTCAGCTTCGGATACTTTTTTTCTATCAATACGCTGATCACCGTATGAATCGCCACATAGCCAAATAATAATACATCAAGGCCGACCATCACACGTCCGTTAACATAATATGCTAAGGGCTGCCCTAAAGCAATAAAGAGAATTCCCGCTGTAAGACCTATCACCGTCCAGATCACATACGGAATCTTGTGAGCCATCACTTCTTCCCATTTGTAGTGCGACATGATGATAACAGCCATCAATACTCCCACCATATTTCGGAAAGTCTCTATCGCCCCATCCAATCCGGAACCGGTCTTCGTTCTCTGGTCGATCAGACAGAATAGGAAAAAGCAGATGGTATATAATATCCGCTTCTTTGACCATATGCAGAACGACTTCCCTTTTATAGCAAATTCCATGTCATTATCCTCAATTCTGTTTCCTATTAGAATTTCTATATTTTCCTTTCTATTCTAATCAATTTAAGCTACAAGTACAAGCTTTTATTTATTATCATATAATTTCTTAAAAAAAAATGAAGGAGAGTCTACTTCCTCTTCCGTTTCTCCTATTGTTTCTAATTGCGATATATCATAGTTTGTAACTATTCAGAGCCATGCAAAGCTGGATTCTGCGAATAAAGGCACCGATATTCCACCGATGCCTTCCCTACAACGCAATATGTATCTTCTTCTCCACTATTTTCCGGGCCGCCTCTGCACAGTCCAATGTAATCTCCCGATTGTCTATATCGTAGATTTCAGCTCCAAGGATTTTGATGATTCCATTGTTGCCGGTATCTCCGGTTCACCCGTCTGAAAGCGGCATCTATTTTACCTGCGGCGCCTTTATCATCTGTAATTACGCAAAATTTTCCCTCTTCTTCCGGCAATTTCACAAGAACATGCAGGCATACCGCAAGCATTTCTTCCCCAAGGTTGTCTCCTGTTTCCTTATTTTTTCGCACCCCGGAGAAAAAACACGTATAAAAGTCCTGCGTGTTTTTACTCTTCTCCTCCACAATATTTCGAAGGCCCTCATCTTCAAGAAGCGTCTTTGCAATCGTGCTCACAGGATGGTTGACCATTCTGATTGCCCAGATCAGATAATTATTCACCCGTTGTCTGGAAGCGAAGCAGCTTTCCATAATATCCTGTAATTATTCTCCCGCCATCCCGGCTACCACCGTCACAGATTCCTTCCCATAATACTCCGCGCAGGCCATATTTACCCACACATAGCCATTCTCGGGCTGCAGATCGGTATACATGAGCAGTTCCACATAATTCAGCGGTCGGAATACCGGATTTTTCACGGAATCATCCTTCAGCACCGCGATCCGCTCTTCCCAGCCGGCGCCGTAGGCCTGTGCCCAGCCGTTTCTCCACATGCGGTAGGCACGGTAACTGGTGGTGCTCTGGACATTGCCAAACAGAACGACTGCTGCCAGAAGTGCCCCCGTCACTGCAAAATAACGCAGGAGGTATTTCTGTGCCAACAGGTCTGCCTTTTCGCTCTTTTCCGCTTTCAGAACCCGCTTTGCGATCCAGCCGCACCAGTACAGTACATTGGCCACCATCCACAGCACATAAAAATACCACAGGATAGCGCCCTGCCTTCCGCCGCCCATGGTACCGTCCACGTAGATCGTTGCAGTAGCCTGGGAGGCGTATACTCCGAAAGTCAGCGCAGTAAACAGGCCGGGGAAGCGAAACTCATAGTTCATTTTTCTGACCGCTTTCCAGAAGAAAGGGATCAGCAGAACCAGTAACAGCAGGACCTTCAGATTCGTCCAGCTGATAATATTCAGAAAAGTTCTCTCCAGGGACAGCCAGATGGCCATCAACGGGGAATTGGCTGTGCTGCCGCCAAAATTGCCGTTGAGTCTGGTGGCTGTCAGCGGAGAAGTCACACACATCAATACGCTGAGTGTCTCTAACAGTGTCACGATCCAGGTCCGGCGGAAAGCATCTTTACGGCAGATCAGGAATAAGATCTGCAGACAGATCAACAGGCACATGGTGGATACGCTGGTGGAAAAATTGTTGCCACCCACCAGAATCGCCAGCAGGCAGGCCAGCACGGTAAGCACGACCCGCTTTGCCTTGCCGGTCTCGCGAAGCGCAATTTCCAGATACAGTGTCAGCAGGACCAGTGACAAGCTATACACAAAAGTGTAATTCACCGAACCGTTATACCAATAAAAGCTTTCCTCCGGATAGGGGCAGTAAAGCACCTGGAGAATTGCCATGGGAATACCGATGGGCAGGATCAGCCAGCGGTTCTCCTTTGCCTGGCCCGCAATGCATTCTCTGAGCAGCAGGAACTGGGACAGGATCACGGAACCGATCATCAGATAGGGGGTGATCCGGTAAAAATGTTCTCCAAATGCCGCAGGCTGCAAAGCCGACAGAATCAGTATGGAAAATCTGGCTTCCCACACATTTTGTGCCAATGTCTGGTATATCGCATGAAATACACCGGCGATTCCTTCTCCGGCCTGCATTGCCCGGTACATATATTTTCCGAAAGACCAGTCATCTGCAGAGGGATAATCGTATTTTGCGATCGTAAACAGCGGCCACAGGATCACCGCCAGTGCCAGGATCCACGCGATGTGGATCAATATCATTTTCTTTCGTTCTGTCAGTTTCATTGGTATAAAATATCCTTTCTTACAATAGATCCGGTGTCCAGTCCATATCTACATCACTTCCGCCGCTGTCTCCACCGGAACTGCCGCTGTCACTGCTTCCGCTATCGTTGCTGCCAGAATCACTACTGCCGGAATCACTGCTGCCGCTGTCATCATCGTCGTCATCGTCATCATCCTGCGCAGGTTCCGGGGTCGGAGCCGGTGTGGGCGCAGGGGTCGGAGTGACTGCAGGCTTTGTCGCAGCAGGTTTGGTCGTTGGCTTTGGCGTGGTGCCGGGATTCTGGGTGGCTGCAGGTTTCTGAATACTTCCACCGGTCTTGTCTCCCGACACGGTTCCGCTGCCGGTGATCGTCTGCCCATCGTTACCGGCTGTACTGTTGCCATCTGCACTGCCGGTGATTTTGCCGGTAATGCTTCCTGTGATGCTTCCGGATGCAGTGGTATCATGTTTTTCTTCATAAGCCGCAAAAGGATCCTGTTTTGCCATTTCTCTGACCGCACCGGCGCTGACCCAGTATTTTCCGTCAAACCATTGTACTTCTCCGTCAAAAATACGGATCTGCGGGGTATCACTGTCTATGGCACCCGTGGTGTTGTCCGCTGCGTTGCCTTTCTCTCCGCCGTCCGTGGCGGCACCGGTTCCCTCTGCTGTATTTGCATTGTCCTCTGCTGTCATATCTTCTGTCACCTCATAGGACGTGTATTCCGGACGGGTCTCCAGTCCGATCATTTCCCCGCAAAAACGATACTCCTCTGCGGTAATATCCCCGCCGATTCCCTGCCACAGGCAGTTCTCACCGGTAGCATCATAGGCATAGAGGATCAGATCCGTATAATCTGTTCCCTCCAGCAGTTTTTTCTTGATTTCTTCGGAGGGCTGCTCTGTCAGGATCTTTCCTTCGGAATCAAAACTTCCCGTGTAAGTGATATATTCCATACCCTCCCGGTTGCTCCAGAGGGAATAGACATCCAGCGCACCTTCTCCGGTATGGACATCACAGGTATAGTCTCCCGTGAGCACACCGCCCTGCATGGTTCCCTGTTCATGGGTAATGCTCCCGGTAGCGCTGTCCACGCTCCAGGCTTCGAAGGTACCGTTCCAGTCCTTCATGGTTTCCGGTGTATCTGCCAGAGGCGCTGTTGTATCCGAAATCTCTGTCGTTGTATTTTCCCGGGCTCTGGCTTCTGTGGTTCCCGTTTCCTGTGTGGCATCGGGATTCTCAGTTTCTGCCGGATCCGCGATGTTCTCGTCCGCACCGGCCGCTGTCACTGTTACCAGCCGGATCGTTGCACCCTCCTGGCTCAGAAAACGTTTCGTGTCACTTCCGGTATACCACACCCTGGAGAAGCATTGTCCCTCTTCCGTATAGCCGGTCTCTACATAAAGCAGAGGCTGACTGTCTCTTTCCAGATAGTAGTTTCGCTGTCCTTCTTTCAGTTTGGGCATCATGGTGGTGAACCAGTCCTCGCTGTCGATGAGATTCACGCTCTCACTCAGATACTCGGTCAGCTCCAGATCATTTTGCATTTCCTGTGCACGGCTGCGGATCCCCTCTGTCTCTTCCTCCAGATTCACGCTGAGCTCCTGTAGAGCAGCAAATGCTTCCTCATCCGCATAGAGCCGGTAATCCTGTTCCAGCATATCCCGCTGTTTGCGGATGTATCCCGCTCTGTTGTAGGCATCGGCCAATGACAGATAATCCTCCTGGGTAAACTCTCCTTTATTATATTTTGTCTCCAGATTGAGAATCTCCAGCTCCAGCTCTGAGAGCATCGGCTGTGCCTCTACGGGAGTAACGGCATCCTTCGCATTTTCATCACTGCCATCTCCGCAGGCCGTCAGGGATGTTACCAGAACAGCGCTCATGGCCAGTGCCAGAAATCTTGTTGCTTTTCTTTTCATCTTTTTGTCCTATCTGTTTTTCATTCTTAACTATTGTGCATCACTGATCAGTTTTCGCAGGAAAGCATCCGCCTCCGAGCCCTGTGCATAGGTTCCCATGTTCAGGACCTGCTGTGCCAGAGCATAGATGCTGCGGGCCTGCACCGGACCGTAAATGGTAATGTCCTTGCCATCCTTGTTCAGGATGATGTATCCGCGGAATGCATATTCCACCTTATACTGGTTTGCCGGAAGGCCGACCAGTACGGAAGTGAACCGGTATCTGCCACTCACGGTCTCATAAATACTATCCTGATGGGTGCCGTTGGCATTCGTACCGTAAGCCAGTCCGCTGATGACTTTTTCGCCGCCTTTGATCATGGGATAGCTTGTCCGGTTGGCATTGTTCATGACCAGTGTTCCGTATTCCTTGAGATGATAGCCGTTCACACCATTTCCCAGCAGTTGTGCTCTGAGGTCCGTACTGATACCGGTCTTAAAGCGGATTCCCGCTTTTCCGGTAATCCGGATGGAAAATCCATGGTAGGTCAGCAGATCCGTAAGTCCCGGCTGTTCTGTGGCCACATAGGCATTGTTACGATATTCCAGGGTCCAGACATACATGCCGATAGGCGCTCCATTCTCATTATACCGGTACACGACCGCCGACTGGGCATTTCCGTTCGGCAGTTTGACGATACGGCGGTTATTCCGCACCTGTGGTGTATAGGCAATACCGTCCACGTAGATCGTGGAAGCATCGTAACCCGACGGTACCTGCAATACCACATTGGTAGAGGAAGTCGGCATCGGGCAGGGGCTGGCCGGCATATTTTCATAGACCGGAATCTTGAAGACAAAGGTATTCTCCAGCGCTCCCGCACTTTCATACAGTTTCTTCATGCTCAGTGCCTCACTGGTGGGTGCTGAGATGTTCTGCATATACTGATGGGTATATACCGGATTGCTGGCAGTGGGGGATACATTGAATTTCTGTAAATACAGGGTATCCTGGCCCTTACGTATGTAGCTTGCGGAGATTACTTCCGCTCCTCCAAGGATCGAGTAGTAGGCTCCATGCCAGTCATGATCTTTGGCATAATTCAATCCATTGCGGATCACTTCTTCATTGGTACTGCCGGAAGCTCCCACATTGAAATAATTGTAATAATGTTCATAACCGGGATAGGTGCCGGAGATCAGCGGGGATGTCCCCTCTCCCTGCTCCTGCAGTACTCTGGCTGCCAGATGGAACGGGCTGACCTGCCGGTTCTCCTCCGCACCGATGGACCAGAAAATATGGTAGAATTTCATTGAGGTCTCCGGTGCGTTCTGACTGCTGTTCATGAAGGTTCCCTCGAGGAAATTCTTTACCGCTTCTTCCGTATGATAGCTTGCGTTGTAGGTCAGCTGTTCAAACTGGAAAATAGCATTCTCCTGCAGGGAATTTCTGGGGTCCATGTATAATTTCAGTACATCTTCCGAAGCGAAATACCAGTTTGGGCTGTGCTGTCCTTCCTTGCAATAATCCCCGTAACTCTTATAGACCAGACTTTTTCCGCCCTGCAGTTCGTTGTTGACTGCGGTCTGGAAATCCAGTCCGGTATTCTGTCGTACAAAAGTCCAGTTGGGATGTTTCTGTTTCAAAGCCTGCAATGCCGGCCGGTAGCTCTCCGGGAACTGCTCGATGTCCGCATAGACACCGGTGGCATTTTCCTCTGCCAGCATAACCGCCGCTCCGGGATTCATGCCGTACAGTTCTTCCCATTCCAGAAAACGTTCATCCGAGCATGCCAGATAATCCCGGGGGATATATCCCTCGTAGACCTTGCCCTTTACCTCGGCGGATACTTTTTCCCAGACCTGATAGTCTTCATCCATCGTCACATCCCGGATCTCCACCATCTGTCCACTGGGCACGGTGACCACTTTTGTGCTGTCTTCCGCCGCTTCCGCACGGATCGTCAGATCATCGCACAGATAGACCAGTGCCATGACCTCCCGGTCTTCTACGATATTCTGCAAAGCCCCTCGTGCTTCTTCGATCCATGCCTGATCTTCTTCATCCAATGCATGCGTCTGATAGGTATTGCCCTCGTAGGTGAATATAAATGCCGCCAGGAGAATTGCTCCCAGAAATGCCAATTTTCTCTTCATATAACGTGACTCATTCCTTATTTTATGGTTGCTGTGTTGCCCGTTCTATCCTGCCTCTACGTCGGGCATCACTCTATGTGCTTCAGTTTCTTATGCAGTACCCGGATTCCCTTCGGTGCAATGGCAAACAGTGTATGATAACACTTGTTCTTTTTGGTAAGCCAGGGATTTTTCATGGCTCTCCACCAGCCGTGACGCAAGTCACGCACCACCCTGCGGTAGAATGCGTTGTCCCCGGTCATCTGGGCGATAGGGATGTGCAGCAGATAATCCAGCCGCTGGAAGATCCCGAACCGGAATGCGATTTCCGACAGCTCCGGATATTTTTTATAAACCAGTGCAAGCACCATGTCCGCATTGTCGATATTGTCGGCGAATACTCTGGAGAACCGGTTCTTGTCTCTGGTATTGCTGTCCGGACGATAAAATACATGATACGCCTGTCCGGGAATGCATGCAATCCCCGGAACCGCACTTTCCTCCCGGGTCAGCATTTTTACTAATAAATGAAAATCTTCATTCAGTGCCCCCACCGGAAATTGTTCTATGGTAAACAGGTCCTTCCGCAAAAGCTTGGTACAGAAGGAGCAGTCTCCGCGGTGCATCAGAAGTTCCTTCAGAAAACCTTCTGCCGGGATCACCTGTTCCGTTGCCACCGGCTCGCAGATATTCGGTAAAATATTGCCGTCTTTGTCGATTTCATCTCTGCCGACCTGCGCTACGGGCATCCCGGTCTTTTCGATTGCCCCGTACAGCCGCTCATACATATCCGCATCCACGTAGTCATCGCTGTCCACAAAGCCCACATATTCTCCCCCGGCCTGCTGTAATCCGAAATTCCGGGCGGAAGAAGGCCCGCCGTTCTTTTTATGGAAGACGCGGATTCTCTCATCCTCCGTTGCCAGCCGGTCACATAATGCCGGTGTCTCGTCCGTGGAACCGTCATCGATCAGCAGGATCTCCAGATTTTCGTAAGTCTGTGTCCGCAGGCTTTCCACGCAGCGGGGCAGATACGGTATGATATTGTACACCGGCACGATCACGCTGATCAGCGGTTGCTTGGTTACACTACTGTTCACTGTTTATTCTCCTATACATAGACCGCTCCGGGATTACAGGGGCCGGAGAACAGGGGCCGTCATTCCATAATTGTGGAATCACCGGGGCAGGTGTTGTGATGTCCTGCATCACATCCTGGCCGGCATCCGGCATTTCCTGTTCTTCTGACATTTCTGGCAAGAACTTCATTTTCCGGCACAGTTCGATCAATCTTTCCGCAGCCGTCCGGGCATTCCATTCCCCGACAATGGTCTGCTGTGCGTTTTCTCCCAGTCTGCGGCACTCTCCGGGATCCCTGAGAAGCCGTTCCACGGTCCGAAATAATTCCTGTTCCTCACCGTCCCGGTACATCCTGCCGTTTTCTCCCTGACGGATCAGCCAGGGAGCCGCTCCGATCATATGATCTGCCACCACAGCACAGCCGCTGTTCATGGCTTCATTCACCACTGCCCCCCAGCCTTCTTTGCGGTCACTGGTGACCAGATAGATTTCTGATTTTTCCATGGCCGCCCGGACTTCTTCCGGGCCTTGAAAACCGGGAAAGGTGATCACGTCGGTCACTCCGAGTTCCTCTGCCAGGCGATGCGTCTCTTCCTCCAGTTCCCCTCCGCCGATCATGGTAATATGAAACGTATTTTCTTCCAGATGTTCTTTTAAATAAGATGCTGTTTTCACCACCAGCTCCGGATGCTTCCAGTCGATCATCCGGGCCGCCCACAGGATACTGCCCGGTTCTTTGCGATCGAAGGGCTGCCCTGCCTCGTAATGCCTGGTCTCCGGGAAATAGCCGAAGCGCAGCATTTTGCCGGGGTAGGCATGGATCAGGTGATAATCGCAGGGCACATAAGCTCCTGCGCACAGGAAATACACCGGTGCCTTACGGTATCTGGTGTGATCCTTGTATTTTTGCAACAGGCCTCTCGGAGAAACAGCCTTCCATTGCCCTTCCTTATATAAGCGTTCATTATAACGGAAGATCGGTTTTCCGGCAGTCAGTCTCTCCTGAATATAGCTTTCTTCATCGCATCCGCCGAAGATCACCACATCCGCGGTAAACAATAGTTTCTCAAACTCTTCCGCATCTGTGACGGCGTTGCTGTTCGACTCAGAGCCGGGCGTTTTCTCCACCCCAGACTTATGTGCACACGAATTCTTCGCAGCGTAGCGCACGTAGGGACGTTCCTCGGCCTGCCAGCCCATCTTCACCCGCTCTTCTTCCATGGGCTGTGTCTGCAGGAAACAGAAATCTCCCTCCAGCAATTCATACAGAGCATCACAGAAGGGCAATTGATGATGATTAAAATAGTTTGAGACAAATATCAGCTTCATTCCTTCCTCCCTGCTATGTTTGCATAGATTTCCTGCAGTTTTGCGAAATTTTGCTCTTTATTATGGGTTTTTCTTGCATGTTCTCTTGCATTTTTTGAGTATTCCAGCATTTTCTCCGGAGAACTCCACATTTCGATAATAGAATTTGCCATGGAATTTACAATATTTTCCAATTCTTCTGTTTTTGTCGTTTTATAATTTCGCATGTTATTTTTACTTTCAGAAGCATCTGACGCATATTTGTCATTTTCAGCCACTTCCGACAGCTGATGTCCCCGGCACCACAGGCCGTCCCTTCCGCCATCAAACAGGCTGGGGATTCCCCCTACCTCCGTGCTGATGCAGGGAACTCCCAGAAGCATGGCCTCTCCCAGTGAATTCGGTGAATTTTCCAGAGAGGAACAACACAGGAACAGATGACTTTTCAGAAATCTTTCCTTCATTTCTTCTCCGGTCAGTTTTCCGAGGAAGTGTACCCTGTCCTCCAGCTGTCCTTCCCGGATCAGTCTGCGCAGGTAACGGCCATATGCCGATATTTTCAGCTTTTCCTTTGACGTCCGGTATGCCGTCAGATCATTTCCTGCCACATACACCTGTACCCGGGGATATTTCTCCCGGATCTGTGGCAAGGCCTGCAGCAGATAGTGCAGTCCTTTCAGAGGATAATCCGCCTGACTGACGAAAATGGAATAGGGTTCACAGTGCTCCGGCTGCCATTGTCCTTCATAAAAGGAAGCCCGCAGGGTCTCATTCATCGTATAATAATGTGCCTTGGGATTCCACGCGGTAGTCACTGCCCTGTCCCAGGCGGTTCTTCCGGTGATATTGCCGGCAAGTCCTATTGCTTCCCTCTCCATTACACCTCTGCGGGCAAATTTTTCCTGCTGGCTGCGCAGGGTATCCTTCTTCACCAGATCCCGGAAAGTGGTCTTGTGGATCTCCGATTCCGGCATATCGGCAAAATATGCCTCCGCACACAACGTACAGATTCCCTGAATTCCCACCAGTATCTTCTCCTTGTGGGGAAACACCCGGCATACTGCCAGTGTGTGTGGATATTCCGTGCCGAAGCAGTGGATCACATCCGGTGCAAAGTCTTCCGTGATCCGATGCAGTTCTTCTTCCAGTAACGGCTGATATCTGTCGGGGTGTACGGTGTCTTCGCGGAATCCATAACATGTGATATTATATGTTTCAGCATCTGCACTTGTCTGTAAATGCTCCCGGTCTTCTTTTTCCCGTGGCATTGCTATCTGCAGTCTCCAGGGCACCTCCGTATCTGCCGGCACCGGGAATGCCACAGCCAGCTCCAGGTCACTGGAATTCTCCGCGGCTACCTGCTCCAACAGACCGGACAGCCAGCCCTCTTTATTCGAAGCTTCTTTATGCAATGCTTCGGCTATGACCGGAAGCATGATATTGCAGACCCACAGCACTTTCATAAATTAAATCCTCTTTTAATTAAAGATCCAGTTTAGATACGGAAGCAGCCGTATCTCCACATCATACATTCCCCGCAACAGCATTACGAAATACAATAGATATGCTGCAACAACGCCAATAATACACAGGGTTCGGAACCATCCCTTTTTGGCATCCTTCAGCACACCCGGAATCAGGAAAATCTGGCTTTGGATCAGGTAATATGCTACTCGGGATACTTCCGGGATAAAGGAGCCGCAGGAATAGAGCACCAGTCCCGCCAGATTCAGGTAGAAGTAATAACGGTTTCTGCGATTTTCCTGAACGCTGTCCTTCCAATAGATCAGGCACAGTATCAGCACTGCCAGGCATTTGGCGATGTTGACATAGGATAACTGTCCGTTGTCGAACATGGAATCCTTGTAATATGGATAGAACCGGAAGATAATATTCCGGTACACATCCTGTCCGAAGATCAGAGATAAGATCAGTAATACGCCAACCGCATAGTGCCACTTTTTCAGCTGGATCCGGGACAAGAGATCTATCACAATATATGCCGGGATGACCAGCAGTACCGATTTGTGGATCGTACAGCCCAGCAGCACCCAGAGAAGAAACTTCCCATATTCTCCCCGCAGCACATATTTCTGCGCATACATGACCAGCGCCAGTGCGAAATAGTAACGTACCGAATTCATACTATTAAAGTAAAATCCCTGTGTCAATAACAGAAACAGGGAAAATACATACCAGTCCGCCTGATCATGCAGTGCCTTCAGGAAAAAGAAGACCGTAATCAGGGAAAAGAAGCCAAAGATCGGAAGATAAGATCCTTCTCCGAAAATCAGATGGAAAAATTTCACCAGATACACAAAACCGGTTTCGTAGGAGACATGCCTTCCCTGATCGATCAGCTGAAATTTCAGCCAGTAGACCCAGTAATCACCGCCCACAGCAATGCGGCAGGCAGAAACCCCGGCCAGGAGACAGAAGATGGCGAATTCCGCCACAGCATTGCACGCCTGCTGTCTGTCCGGCCCGGCCGCCATCAGATCCCCGGAGGTATTCCCACGAAAGGAGCGTCTGCCGGACAGATATTCTGTCGTATAGTCACGATTTTTTACCAGAAAACCGAATGCTACGGTAACAGCTGTCAATATGATATACACCAGTGCGCTCTTCTCCATGGAGACCTCCTTTCCTCTTACCATTTTCCCGAAAACAACCATAAGCAAATGCCTTACCGCCGTGATCCGTGTTCCTTTGCTTCTTGGATACCTTCCCGCATCCACTGTCTGGCCTGCTGCAGGCTTACCTCTGTGCACAACATGCCCTTATGCGCATATAAAAACCTCAGCGCCAGCGGCCATTCCAACCATCCATACAGATAATGATACAATACTCCTCTGTCATGGAAAAATTTTTCATTATAGCCATGAAACCAGGTGGATTCCCCGGCTTCCTCTCTGCCGATGGTCACCGGTGCAGTATATACCCGGTAGCCTTTTTTCATAAACTCCGTTAAAAACAGGCTGTCTTCTCCATTGCTGTATTTTGCTCCACCGCCAAACAGCAGGGAGAACGTAATACCAGATTGCAGCAGGCTTTCTCTGCGTACAGCAAAGCTGACTGCTCCATACCGCCCGCAATTATACCAGCGTACCGGTTTCCGTTCCGTAATATGGTAGGTGCGGCGTTCTTCCTCCACCTCGATATTGAAAATGATCATATCGGCCCGGGTATTCCGTTCAAACTCCGCAAGAACAGCCGCCTCATAACCATCTTCATACACAATATCCGCATCCGAAAAAAGGCAGATGTCTCCTTCCGCCCGAAGGATGGCCTCATTGCGGCTTCTGCCGATGCCACGATCGGGAAAACTGCAGAAACGGATTCTTCCGTTCCCCGGAGATATCTGCATTTCCTCCTGCCCCAGCCGGTCGCACTGATTGATGATCACCGCATCCGATTGCAGGTTCATATGTTGTACGGTCTCCGGAAGAGAAGCATTCATTACCGATGCCAGAACTTCTACCTTCATGCCTGCTCTCCTCCGTGTTCTGTATTCTGTGTCTGCATGGCTCCCGGCAGAAAATAATAGCTGCGGATCAGCTGTTCATCCGCATTCCACAGGAAGGCTCCGTCCACAGAGCAGTCCTGGGTATGCAGATACTCTAATACCGCTTCCAGTCTCTTTCCTACCCGTTCTCCGGCCGGCACCGCCAGCAGAAATGCATCTGCCTTACGAAGTGTCTCTCCACTCTCCGGGCATAACAACGGACTGGGAACCGCTACATATTCCACCGGTATTCCCTTCCGGATCTTACCTGTCTTAGCCAGCTTCTGCAAATCCTCCACGACTTCCTTCGGATCCGCTTCCGGCAGTGCCACACATACTGCCACACGGCAGATTTCCGCATTTTCGGACTCCTTTGCCTGCTTTTTATCGTACACTTTCTCCAGCGTATACATCAGATTTTCCGCAAATCCCACACTGCGCACCGTTCCCAGACTGTTCAGTCCGTAGCGTCTGCGAAGTGTTGCCGGCAGCCAGATGCTGTCCTGCGAGATCTCCACCAGCAAAAAGAGGACTACTGCAAAAAACAGAGACAATACCGCCGCCAGAATGACTGCCCGCACCGGGCGCACATCCGGTACCACGACTTCTGCAAAATCTCCGTGATCCAGCACTTTGATCCGGTCGATCTCCACGATACTCTCTGCAAATTCGTCACACATGGTATCCTCCACTGCATGGGCCAGAGCAATACTCATCTCCGGATCCTGAGTTGCCGCCTGTGTCACCGGAACACTGAAATCCGAGGGAAGTGTTGCCGAGAGGTCTGCGATCCACTGATCTCTGCCCAGAGACAGTGCTTCCGAAGCTCCATTGTCTCCCCGTTCCACAGCCTCCTGCAGATGCTTCTCCACACCATCCAGGAATTCTCCCGTATGGATCATAGTGTTCCATGTAGCCTCGTTAATGTAGTACGCACCCGCCGCATTGGGGTTCTCTTTATATTCTACCTTATAAGTGGAAGAAGCCGCATACCCTGGATCGGGCTGCAGCACCACATTTTTTACATAATAACCGCCACCGAACAGTAATGTTCCCACTACTGTCACAGCCAGTATTTTCCACAGATTGCGGCATAGCCGCAGACACATAAGTCTCAGGTCGAAGGGCTCTTTTCCGTAGCTTACTTCCATGCGTCTACCTCCTGCCTTCTCAGTCGTCATCCTTCTCGGCACGACCATCGTAGGTTGCCTTGAAAGCCGTTACCTGTTCGCTCTCCACACCCTCGGTACTGTCCGGCCAGAACAATACCTTCAGTGTCAGAAGCATCAATTTAAGATCCAGCCACACAGAATAATTCTCGATATATGTTAAATCCAGTTTTAATTTATCATACGGAGAAGTATTGTACTTTCCGTATACCTGTGCGAAACCGGCCAGTCCCGCTTTCACCTTCATACGGAATGCGAACTCCGGCATGACTTCCATGTACTGTGCAATAATCTCCGGGCGCTCCGGTCTGGGGCCGATGAAAGACATATCTCCCCGCAGAATATTGATCAGCTGGGGCAGTTCATCCAGTCGGCATTTGCGGATCACCTTACCCACGGGAGTGATACGCTTATCCCCTTTCTGTGCCAGACGTGCCACGCCGTCCTTCTCGGCATCAGTGCGCATACTGCGGAACTTCATAATATAGAATTCCCTCTGTCCTGTGGTGCAGCGCACCTGCTTGTACAATACAGGTCCGCCGTCATAAAGCTTGATGGCAAGCGCTGTCAGAAGCATCAGCGGTGAAGTCACCACCAACAGGATCAACGAGCAGATCACATCGATAGATCGCTTGATGAACCGCTGCTCCATGCTCAGGGAGTACTCTCTGGTCAGCAGGATAGGCGTGTCAAATACATGCAGTTCCTCGGAGCCAACTAAAATAACATCTGATATTTTAGGCATGACATAGACACGGATGGAATGGGCATAGCAGAATTTCAGAATAATATTACGATCCTTTTCATTAATATCCCAGATTACTACCGCATTGATCTCACCGTTCCGGTAATTGTCCAGAATCTCCCGACACAGTTCTGTCGTACCTTTTTTAATGTGCTCACATTTTGTGATCTTATATTTGTCCTTACGGCTTTCAAATTTGTTGACAATGTCTTCGATGGGACGATCACCGTGGATCAGCAGAAGCTCTCTGGGCGGGAATGCTGTACGATAGATCTTGTTGGCAATATTGGCATAGATGATCACCGCTATGATCTGTAAAAATACCATCAACAGGAACATATCCGCCGGAAAAATGCTACGGGCCATCATACACAGTTCCGCATAGATCAGCACATCCGCCATCAGGGTTGCAAACACCTGGGAGAAAATAATCTCCGTGTTTTTCATGTATCCCAGACGCATGCCGCCGTAGGTCACGGAGAAAAATATCAGGATTGCACTGTAGATACCGTTTTCCAGCAGAAAGCCACGATACCAGATCTTCTGCAGGGGATCTACCAGCTGGAACTGGAAATGGAACTGCCACATGTAGGCAAACAGGCTGATCTCCAGCAACAGACAGATCATCGACAACCCTATATTGATCAGACGCTTAAAGGATTCCCTTTTCCGCAGTCGGTTTTCATAATAATTACCGTTTGTATTCAAAACAAACTCCTCCTATACTCTGCGTTTTACGGCGCGTACCGCCCAGAAGCAGAAATGCCAGGCACTGTTCGGCACTGACATGCCTTCCGCCTTACGGTACAGATTCCAGATCCTCCGCAAAGCTTCCAGCTTATTCGATGACAGGGATTTCCCTGCTCTCCGATATTTTACCAAATTTTGATCCAAACCACAAGCTACATAACCCTCCCGCAGTATTCTCCACCACAGGGCAGTGTCCTCACTCTTGATCTGGGGCATCTGCAGTTGTTCTTTCGACAGCTGTTCCATATCGAACATCACGGTACTGGTAAAAATTGTGGTATTTTTCAAAGCTTCTTTATAAGTAATCGTGGCCGGCACACGGACAATCTTTCCGGTGCCCTTGCCATTCTCATCGGCGAATTCATAGCCGGTAAACACAAAGGCTGCCTGTTTCTCTTTCAGAAAAGCCAGCTCTTTTTCCAGCTTGTCCGGTGTCCACAGGTCATCTGCATCCAGATAGGCCAGATACCGGCCTTTTGCTTCGTTGACTCCCAGATTACGTGCTCTCGCCGCCCCCAGATTCGTAGAGTAAGTCAGCATGCGGATTCTCGTATCTCCGGTTCTCTGAATATATTGTTCTATGATCTCCCTGCTGCGGTCCGGGCCGCAATCCTCCACCAGCAGCAGTTCCCAGTGTGGATACGTCTGTGCCCGGACGCAGTCCATCGTTTCTTCTATATAACGTTCTGCCCGGTACACCGGCACCACAATACTGATCAGTTCCTGTTCCATTTTGCTTTCCTGTTCCTAATTCTTACAAATCGTTATAGTTTTCCCTATCTTTCCGCAAGATGCCTACTTACATCACGATCAGGAAATATCCGCCAAAGGACCGCAGTCTGCCGTCCGCAGCCTCTTGCAATTCCTTCTGTACATCCTCCGACAGGTCCTCCGGCAATAAAATGTAGTCTATACCGGCCTTCCCGGCGCTGTCAAGGCACGCAGCAAAATCTATTTTCCTGCCACCGGCTTCTGTCGTGGTATTTTCATCTGTCCGCAGATATTCCGTCTCCCCGGTAGTCTCCAGGTGGCCCATCCACAGATACATATCTTCCTGCCAGGTCTCATAGGTATCATAGGAGTAGCTGCCCAGCGATGCATCCCAGATGCTTCTGCCGTATACCGGGTGGATCTCAGCGCTGTAGGCTCTGGCAGCCTCCATGACCTCCTTCGGCGCCCACAGACTGTATTCCCGTGAGTTTCCTTTTTCCGCATTGTATACAGAAAGCTGCTCCAGAATTTCCCTGGCGGGAGTTCCCTGTTGCTGTCCGGGCATTCCCGTCAGTGCCGGTATCTGCGTTGTCTGTGCCACGGTCCATTCCGACACCGGGTTTCCACCCAGGAACAGGATGCCCAGCAGGATCAGCGCAGCCATCCCGTTTCGCAGGCTTTTCTCTTTTAATAAGTTACACAGAAAGTCCGTTGCCGCCCATGCGATCAATGCTGTCTGGGGCACCGCCGCCCAGATCCATACATAAGAGTAAAAGGCGGTCTGGTATTTTAACAGGATCAGTGCCGTTACGGGACAGATACAGCCAAATGTCACCAGCGCTCCGTAAAGATACAGCCGTTTCCGTGCTTTTTCCGCCCCAGATGCATTGGCTTCTTTTCCGGAACCATAGAGGACAAATCCCAGATACAGGATCGCCAGCAGCAAAAGTGCCGCAAATTTTCCATGTTGTGTATAGTCGGTCCAGCCTGTCAGGGCGGACTGCAGAAGTGTCATCATTCTGTAGCCTCCTCTCCTGACCTGCCATGTGCATCAGTCATTTTCCGTTTTTCCCATCGTTTCCGGAACTGGGAAACCAACGCTCCAAGTATCAGCCATGCCACAGTAACAAGCAGGCAGACTCCCGCGCCATACAGGGTCCAGACTATGCAGGCCTCCGACAGGATACAAAGGATCACGCCCGTATATTTTCTGTCCATCAGACAGGACAGCAGATACGGAAGCAACACCGCCGCCCGGATCGTCACACCGCGGAATCCTCCGTAAAACACATCAAATCCATCCACTCCGGGCATATAGGCCCCTGTACTGAACAGTATTCCCACGATCAGCAAAAACGTCCGTCTTTTCACAGAATTTTCCGGAAAAAGTGCTTTCCCCAGACTTCCGTAAGCTACATAAGACAACAGCAGCGTAATGCAGGGGATCAGACGATACACCACGTCTACGGGTGCCATACCCGTAAAACGGCTGATGGCCCCGTACAGAGTGGGCAGGCACAATATTTTCAGCCGTAAGGACATCCCCATCGAATATGCCGTCCCCGTGAGAGGATTCACGGTATAAACAGCATTTTCCCTGAGAAATGTGTTCACGGTCTCCACCGTCATATCTCCGGTCAGCCACATGCGGTTCCCCGTCAGTATCCGCAGGATCTGCAGCAGGATCAGAAATGCCAGGATGCCTGTGAGAATCTGTGTACTTTTTTCCTTTGCCGTGTCTGTCCCGCTGTTTTGATCCGCAACCGGATCATTTTTACCGGCTGTGGCCCGTTTTCGTGTCTGTCTGGATATTACAGACAATAATATCGCCGCCAGCAGAACGATTCCCACCTCTGCCAGCAGCAGATCCGTTACAGTCAAAAAAGACCACCCTAACAGGCAGCCTGCCAAATGGGCGATCTCTGTCAGCCCGATAATGATCAGGCTCCCCCTGATCAAAATATCCGATGTCCGAAAAGTCATTTCATCTCCCATACCCGCCTTTTTCTTACACGGGCTTTTGTACATCTTACCATATTTATATGGACTTGACAAATATAACAGCATTTCCCTGCAACAAAAAACCGCGTACCGGAAACTTCCCCATTCCGATACGCGGTCTTTCTCAGTCTGCAGAGGAGAATACTGCATCTGCTTAATTAACAAACTCTCCCTGTTCCAAATAATTAAAATTAATATGTTACATAGCCTTATAATCCAGTCGGATGTTGTCGGCGATACGTGCGATGTACTCGCTGTTCGTAGGTCTTGTCCTTCCGGAGGCTACAGAATAGCCAAAAATCTTTTCGAATGTCTCCACATTTCCTCTGGACCAGGACACTTCAATGGCGTTCCTGATCGCGCGTTCCACTTTCTGATCTGTGGTCTTGAAATGTTTCGCGATGGTGGGATATAACAGCTTGGTAACGCTGCTTACTACCTCCATGTCTTTCCCTGACAAAATGATTGCATCACGCAAATAGTGATAACCCTTCAAATGCGCCGGCACCCCTATCTCCAACATGATTTTGGTTACATATCTCTCTAACTCTGAATCTTTTACTGCAACAATATCCAAAACAAGTCCCCCTTTTTACTTGTCGAGTATTGCTCCTCTGCAGTGACTGATAGAGAAATCATATCATAGCTGTCGATATTTGAAAAGACATTTTTCCGTTAAAATATAGTTAAGAAACTAAAAATGTTACATTTTACCCCTATTTTGTAACATTTTTACGTACATAAAAAACGGATATTTATGCGGTTTTTCTTAAATTTCCTCTTTTACCAGGTAAATCGGACGGCGTTTTACTTCCATGTATGCCTTTGCCAGATACTGCCCCAGAATACCCGTACAGAAAAACTGTACGCCGCTGGTCATCAGGATGATGCACACCAGAGAAGGCCAGCCGGACACCGGATCTCCGAAGATCAGCTTCCGCACGATGATAAATATGATCATCAAAAAAGCGATGATACAGAACAGCACACCCACAAAGGAAGCGATCAGAAGCGGTGCCGTGGAAAATGCGGTGATACCGTCAAGGGAATATACCAGAAGCTTCCAGAAATTCCACTTGGTCTCGCCCTTGGCACGCTCTACATTCTCATATTCCAGCCATTTGGTCTTAAAACCGACCCAGCCGAAGATTCCCTTGGTAAAACGATTATATTCCCTCATGGACAGAATAGCATCCACCATCTGTCTGGTCATCAGGCGGTAATCTCTCGCTCCGTCCATCATTTCCGTCTGGGAAATCTTCTTCATCAGATGGTAAAATCTTCTGGCAAAAAAGCTGCGGATCGGCGGTTCGCCCTTGCGGGTCACGCGGCGGGTTGCTACAGAATCAAACCCCTGCCAGATCCATTCAAACATCTCCGGCAGCAAGGAAGGCGGATCCTGCAGATCCACATCCATCATAACCACGTAATCGCCCTTCGACTTTTCCAGTCCGGCAAACATCGCCGCTTCCTTTCCGAAATTTCTGGAGAAAGAGACAATATGCACACGGGAATCCTGTTCGATCAGCTTTTTCACTTCTCTCACAGTGCCGTCTTTGGAACCGTCATCAATATAGAGAAGCTCCAGTTCTATTTCCTTTTCCTTGAAAAAGGGATCATTTTTCGTCAATTCCTGATAAAACAGGGCAACGCTTTCTTCTTCATTATAGCAGGGAACGATCACGCTCAATAAGCTCATTTTGTAATCTCCTTATGTTTTCCTGTCGCTTTTTCAGGCTTATCTGCGCCACTGTGCGACAGATAACAGCTATATTATACTATCCTTCGATGCATCATTTCAAGGTCAACACTGTACTTTTTCCGCTTTTTGGATTATACTGGATTTATATATGTCTGTTCTGCAAACTACAGCATATAGGAAACGAGGTTATTTATGACTTTTTTTGAACAGTTTTTCAGCAATACCATTTTCCTGACTGCAGCCTTCGGCTGGCTGGTGGCACAGATTCTGAAGACGCTGATCCATTTGATTGTCTCCAAGAAATTCGTTGCGGAGCGTCTGGTCGGCAGCGGCGGTATGCCCAGTTCTCACTCTGCTACCGTATGTGCCCTGGTAACAGCGGTCTGCTACGAATACGGTGCGGGAAGCTTTGAATTTGCCATTTCCCTGATTCTGGCGATCATTGTAATGTATGATGCTATGGGAGTACGCAGAGAGACCGGTATTCAGGCACAGGTATTGAACGAAATGCTGAAGGTCTTCGAAGATATGGGCCGCAGTGAGATTTCCGCCCATGATAAATTAAAGGAATTCGTGGGACATACTCCCCTGCAGGTGTTGATGGGTGCGCTGTTAGGCATTTTATGCGGCGTGGTCATTTACAGCTTCTTACTCTGATAACCGATCGAGGTGTGATTATATGTGTAAATATAAATTTCGACGGCAGTTTCTGCAGACTGCGGTGCCTCTTCTGCTGACTGTCTCCATGATGCTTACCGGATGTGGACAGACGGGTAACTCCGATTCCCCGGTCCGTCCGATCCTCCCGGATAACAGCCCGGATTCCTCCACGGTTTCTTCCGGGGAAAAGCTTCCGGATCCCGTAACGATCGTTGTAGAGGATGATTCCACTCCTCCCGCTGAGGGCATGGTCCGCAGCCGTCTTACGAACGAATGGGTGGATGCCGATGTGGCTGCCACACGCCCCATTGCTGTAATGATCCCCAATGAGGCATCTGCAATTCCACAATACAGTCTGTCCGATGCTTCTATTATTTATGAGGCGAATGTTGAAAACCGTATGACCCGGATGATGGCAATCTACGAAGACTGGCAGAATCTGGACAAAATCGGCAATATACGCAGTCTTCGTGATTATTATGCTTACTGGGCATTCGAATGGGATGCTTTTATCGTACATTTCGGCGGTCCGTTTTTCATCAATGAGCTGCTGGCGCAGCCGGATACTCAGGATGTGGACGGTACCTCCGGGAGTGATGAGGCTGCCTTTTTCCGTACTACCGACCGCAACAAGCCCCACAATGCTTATGCTTCCGGTGAAGGGCTGCAAAAGGTGATCGAGAAAAAGGGCTACAGCCTGGAATACCGCGGACTCAGCGATGAGAATCACTTCCGGTTTGCCACCAAGGCGGAACCGAACACCCTTGGGCAGTACGGTGCCAAAGCAAAGGATGCCACCTATATCGATATGTCCGGGTGTTATCCGCTGACAAGGTGTTATTTTGAATTTAACGAGGATGACGGCCTCTATTACCGTTCCCAGCATCTGTCCGGCAGCACAGACGGCCCTCATATAGATGCCGCCACCGGAGAGCAGCTGACTTTCAAAAATATTCTGGTACAGAATACGTTTCACGAGGAACTGGGCGAGGGGTATCTGGCTTTTCAGTGTCATGACACCACCCGGGACGGCTGGTTTTTCACCAATGGCAGAGGAATACATGTGAATTGGGAGAAGACTTCCGATTACAGTGCCACCAGATATTACGATGACAACGGGGACGAGATCATCCTCAATACCGGCAAGACCATGATCTGTATTATCGAAGATGGAGATTCCTTTACGTTCCATTAATGTAAATGGAAAGTTAGTTAAATACATTGGCAAAATCCACGAACTCCCGGAGCATGCGATACACATGTCTCGATGTAAGGTCTCCGGATGTGAATTTTCTACGAAAAGTGATGAGTAGTTCTCGTCATGACGGGGCCGCCTACAGTCGACATCCATGTCGACAATCGGCTGACGCGTACATCGTGTCCGCTTTCCCCCTGCCTTTCAGCACTTTTCTAGAAAATATCAACATCCTCCGACAAACATCTTCGACATGGCACCGCATACGCCGGGAGTTCTGCGTTTTGGAAAGCTTTCAAAAAAACCAGTAGCCCCGGCTGGGTATAAGAATAAGCAGTGCCGTAAGCAGACGTCGGTACCATAGCGTCCCAAGGGACGCATTGCGGTCGTATTGTGACCGCTTATGTACCGCTACGCTCTGCGACAGGAGCGCATCGTACTAAAGTACGAGCGTGCCGCGTTTCTTATACCTTGCCAAGGGCTACGGGGATTTGATAGCATTTCTTTACTAACTTTCCAGTTACAATATAATTACATTCGCGCATTTCACATCATTGGCGAGGTCGTACACTTTGCCGGTGGTGAGACCCAGAACTTTGGGGCGCAGCACCGCATTGGGAACGTTCTCCACAATACGGGCGGTCTCTCCGTTGCTCAATGCCACATCTGTGCCTACCGGATAGAGAATAACGCTCTCCAGGAAGCACCGCATAACTGTAATATCCAGCTCTTCCGTCATGGACATGATCATTTCCACGGCATCTCTGGGAGAAAACGGCTTCTTATACGGCCGCTCCGTCACCAATGCATCATAAATATCCGACACAGAGATCAGTCTGGCAAACAGGTCGATCTTGTCCCCTGTGATCCCCATAGGATATCCTTTTCCGTTCATTTTCTCATGATGCTGTAACACACCCAGCTTGATCTCCATGGACAGATCTTCCTTAGACTGCAGAATACGATATCCGTACACGGAATGCTGCTTCATAATGGCAAACTCTTCATCCGTCAGCCGCGCCGCCTTATTCAGGATCTCATTGGGTACTTTTGATTTTCCGATATCATGTAAAAGTCCTGCGATTCCGATCTCGTAGACCTGCTTGTCATCCAGTCCGTATTTCTGCGCCACGATCATGGACATCGTTGCCACATCCACACTATGTTTGAAAGTGTACTCATCACTGATCTTCAATGCACCGATATCCACTGCTACTGCATCATTATCCTCAATAGCCCGCAGCAGGTCATCCGTAATACTCCGGGAAGCATTGGTAAAATCCGGTGACTGCGTATCCTGATACAAATACTGCACTCCCTGTGCCACGCGGCTTCGCACGCTCTCTGAGATCTGTACCTTGGCAGGATCCTTCACCTTCACCTGTTCATATTTTTTCTGTAATGGTTCCGGCAGTTCCTGCGGCTTGTCCGCATCCGCCGGCTTCACATCCTCTGTACCCTCACAGGTATAGATTCCTGTAACCCCCATTTTCTTCAGCGCATCGATATGGAAATCCTCCAGTCGGGTACGTCTGGCGATCAGTACACGGCCTGCACGGTCTATGATTGCCTGATCGATCATCATCCCCGACTGCACAATGCGCAGTGGAACATATTTTCTCCTGATCATCGGTCCCTTCCCCTTTCCGAATGATTTTGGTCCATGCTTTATTGTAACATATCTTCATGAATTCTTAAAGATATCTGTCAAAAAGCTTAAAACTGCTTAAAAGACTTTTTATGGGACAATCCTTTATACTCTTCTATAGAAAAGACGGTTATTTTGTCAAAAAGGTTCTAACGGGAGGGATTTCTATGAATACAAATGCAGCTTATCAGGTTCCGGTGCAACAACGCCGCCGCAGAATTTCCAGGCAGGAGATGCTCCGCAGGAAGCGGGCGATCCGCAGAAGAAAACGCATAGTCTGCTTCCTCCGGGTCTCATTTGCCATCGTGTTGCTCCTGACCGCAGTCTCTTTCTGGCAGGATTACGGCCATGAGATTCTTCCTGCCGTCAATCATCTGTATTATCAGCTGACTGCCCGGTATGATCTGCCGGTTGTCCAATATGATTTTGCTGCACTGCGGGAAGAAAATGAATCTGACGCTGCCGGAAGTCTCTCTACCACCGCAGATACCGTAAACATCACGGAAGCACTGGCCGAGCTTGCCCAAAATAATGCCGAAGCCGCAGATTTCGTGGCAGACTACCCCAACAGACAAAATTATCTGGGACAGTCCATCGATCTTGCTTCCGATGTTCTCATTGGACAGGTGCCTCTGCTCCTGCAATGGGACAAGCGTTGGGGCTACGAGTCCTACGGTGATAGCATCATCGGTCTCGCCGGCTGTGGTCCCACCTGTCTGTCCATGGTCTATGTCTATTTCACCCACGATTTGAACGGCACCCCGAGAGAGATTGCCTCCTACTGTGAAAAGAACGGTTATTATACGGAAAATGGCACCAGCTGGTCCCTGTGGACCGAAGGGCTTCCTGCCCTCGGCCTGTCCGGCAAGGAACTTCCCCTGGGTGAAAACAGCATGAAAACAGCCCTGGATCAGGGCAAACTTATCGTATGCAGCATGCGGCCGGGGGATTTCACCACCTCCGGCCACTATATCCTGCTCTATGATTATGATGACACGGGCTTTTGCGTCAAAGATCCCAATCGGGTAAGCAATTCTTCCCGCACCTGGGATTATGACACGCTGTCTCCGCAGATCAAAAATCTGTGGACCATCAGCCCCACTGGTTTTTAACAATGTCTGCCAGAATCTTTGCTGTGCCGTCGATGCCGAACCGGCTGCTGTCGATCATGAGATCCTTATGGTCGAAAACGCTCTGCCAGCCGGGAATATAGGCTTTGTGGTAACGGTTTCTGGCAGCATCCACATCCCGCATCATTTTCTTTGCCGTCTGGAGATCCATCTGCAGGTTCTCCACACAGTTTTTCAGCTTTGCCTCATCGGGGGCATAGACATACACATTCAGATGATTCGGGATATCCTCCAGAATATAGTCCGCACAGCGTCCCACAATGATGCAGGATCCCTTGGCTGCGAAATCCCGGATGATATTTTTCTGGGTAAGAAAGATCTCATCCTTGAGGCTGGACATTCCCATTCCGAGCGGATACTGCCTCCGGAAGAAAGTAGACTTCATACTCTCTTCTTCATCGCTGATGACAGATACCGGAAGGCCCATGCGCTTCGCCGTAGCCTCCACAATATCTCTGTCCAGGAATTCTATTCCCAGTATTTCGGACAGTTCCCTGGCAATGGAACGTCCCATACTTCCGAATTGTCTTGAAATCGTGATCACATACTGTTCCATGGATATCCTCTTTTCTTTTCTCGTTTAATCTGCGGTCACATGTACCGGTCTCTTCCGCCGTTTCTGCATGGTACGTACCACGCAGGACAGTGTGTAGTTGATGATAAAATAGATCAATGCAGCTACACCAAACAGCACAAATACATCCGATACGTTTACATTGCCAGTACCATTGTAACGGCTGGCTGCGGAAAGCAGCTGTTTGGTCCGGGCCATCAGTTCGATAGTCGCCACATTTGCCAGATAGGAAGAGTCCTTGATGGTGGTGATCACCTGACTCAACAGGGTAGGAATGACATTCCGGTAAGCCTGCGGCAGAATAATATAGATCATGACCTGTACTACATTGAATCCCTGTGCGTGGCCGGCTTCAAACTGTCCATGTGCGATGGAATTCAGTCCTCCGCGGATGATCTCCGCAATAACGGAAGAGGTAAACAGGATCAGAGCAACTGCTGCCTTGAACAACAGCTTGGTCTCTACTGTGGTCAGCCCGAACAGTTTCCGGTTGAACAGCTCCGGGCAGGGGCAGAATACCAGGCATATGAAAATCCACAGCAGCAACGGTGTATTTCGAAATACTTCTATGTATACGGTGGCAATCATGCCAAATATTTTCGTCTTTTTGCTTGTGCAGTAGTTTCTGCACAGGGCCAGTACCGAACCGATGACGATTCCCAGCACAACAGCGATCAGGGCAATGATCAGAGTGAATACCGTACCTTTGAGAATGTAGGCCATAACACCTTTCTGTCCCAGTATGGAAAAGCTTGCTTCCAGGTTACTCATTGTCCGTCACCGTCCCTTCTGTTCTCTGAAATGTCACCCGCTGGTCTCTTTTCTTCAGATGGATCTCCCAGACACTGGCTGTCTTGGAGAGTGGATAACATATAACGAAAAATAACAGTCCACTGACCAGATAGGCCGGAGCATAGGCTCCACCGGTATTTTCACCGGTGACAAAGCTGTAAGTCAGCGAGATCAGATCCGCTCCGCCGATAATATACAGGCAGGAGGTATTTTTGATCAGGTTTACGATCTGGTTCACCATGGGCGGCAGAATGATCTTGATGCTCTGGGGCAGGATAATATAATACATCCGCTCCACATAAGTGAATCCCTGGGACACAGCCGCCTCGAACTGTCCCTTAGGGACGGCCTCGATGCCCGCGCGCACCACCTCGGCCATATAGGCTCCGGTGTATACGCCCAGTGCAACGATACCTGTCGGCAGGATTCCGATACTGTGACCGGAAAAAGCCAGCGCATAGTAGAAGAAACACAGCTGAAGCAAAATCGGTGTATTCTGCATGATCTCCACATAGACTCTGCTGATGATCTGCAATACCTTTTTTCCGCTGGTAGCCATCAGGCCAAAGATCACACCCAGTGCCAGCGATAACAGGATCGCAAAAAATGCTGTCTCCACAGTATTCAGAAGTCCTAACAGGAATGTGCTCCTGTACGCCCAGACCTTGCCCCAGGCTCTTGCTGAAATAATACCAGACATAGTGTTTCCTCCCAGTTACTTTTTTCTTTTTTACTCTAATCCGTTCTCTGTGATCAGACTGTCAATGGTACCGTCTGCCAGCCAGCCCTGTACCAGTTCATCCACGTATGCAGAGAAGCCGGAACCCTTGGTGGTAGCCACGCCATATTCCTGAGGGGAGAACTTGTCGTCGATGTAGGAACGTCCGTCAGTCTTGTAAATAGCCAGAATGGACTTATCTACACAGAAGGCATCTACTTCACCGGCACTCAGTGCGGTGGAGATTGCAGGGTAGTCATCATACTGCTGGAAAGAGATTCCGGTAGTCCACAGTGCGGGATCAAAGGTATCTGCATCAAAGCCGCTGCCATCGATCAGGCCTGCATCGATCATAGCCTTTACCAGTGCCTTTGCGGAAGTGGATCCGGAGGATACACCGACCTTCTTGTCTACCAGGTCTGCCAGGGAGCTGATGCCGCTCTTATCCTCTACCAGTACGGTTACATAGTCTGTAAAATAAGGAGTGGAGAAATCCCAGCTCTGCTTTCTCTCATCGGTGATGGTGAAAGTAGCCAGCACACAGTCAATATCGCCGGAATCCAGAAGCTCGGTTCTGGTAGCTGCGGTTACGGCGGTGAACTCTACATCCACGCCAAGGCTCTCTGCGATCTTCTCAGCCAGGCTGATCTCCAGTCCGGAATACTCACCGGTCAGGGTATCCTGGAAGCCAAAGCCTACTACTGCATTTTTAACGCCGACTCTCAATACACCACGGTCTACGATTGCCTGTACGTCTGCTGCCAGCTCGCCGTCTGCTGCAGGAGCTTCCGTTCCTGTTTCTGTGGTTGCTGCTGCGGTACTTTCCGCTGCAGGTGCTGTTGCCTCGGAAGCGGGGGCATCAGTGCTGCCGCATCCGGTAAATAAAGTTGCAGTCATTGCCATGACTGCTGCCAATGCAGTCCATTTTCTTAGATTTTTCATAACGTTTTCCTCCTTTAATTCCCTTTACTTATATATCTAAACACGAAGCCTTCTGACTGACATGCTGTAAATATGACTTCGTGGATAGACCTGCTGTTATGTAATGCTGCGGCCTAACGGATGATCTTGCCCAGGAACTGTTTTACACGTTCGTTGGAAGGATTGTCGAAGAAATGATCCGGCGTACCTTCCTCAATGATCTGTCCGTCTGCCATGAATACGATACGGTCCGCCACCTGTCTGGCAAATCCCATCTCGTGGGTAACCACTACCATGGTGATGTTTTCCTTAGCCAGCTTGATCATGACATCCAGTACTTCCTGGATTGTCTCCGGATCCAGTGCGGAAGTCGGCTCATCGAAAAGAATGATCTTCGTCTGTGCACACAGGGCTCTCGCTATGGCGATTCTCTGCTGCTGTCCGCCGGAAAGTGTTGTGGGATACACATGAGCCTTATCCCTGAGTCCTACCACATCCAGATAATGATAAGCCAGATCCTCGGCTTCCTTTTTGCTCTTGTGATGCAGCTTCATGGGTGCTATGGTCAGGTTCTTCAATACCGTCATATGCGGATACAGGTTGAACTGCTGGAATACCATGGAGATGGACTCCCGGATGATCTTGGTCTTGTTCGCATGGGTCAGCTTCTGTCCATCAATATATACTTGACCACTTGTAGGCTCCTCCAGGAAATTCATGCATCGCACGGTGGTGGATTTACCGGAACCGGAGGGTCCGATGATAACCAGCTTCTCGCCTTCTTTTACTTCCAGATTTACATTTTTCAGTACCTGGAGATCTCCGAAATTCTTACATACATTTTCCAGTCTGATCATTTTGCTCCTCCATTCTACGTTCCGGGCAGGAATTTTTAATAATAGAAAAAGGCGCTTTTACCGATCCGGTAAAAACGCCTTTGTTTTTATGGGTTACATATTATACAGTTTTGTGCGCTTTGTCAAGACTTTTATTTCATTAATTCTTTCAGGACCTCTTTTGCCTTCTCCAGCTGATTGTCCACCGGATCATCACTGTTGTAGTATGCTTCCGCGTCAAACTCGCATTCCACATCCGGTTCTATACCGGTTCCGTGGATATTGCGGCCATTGGGAGTATAGTAAGCGCTGATGGTGATCTTGATGGCGGATCCGTCGGTGAAGGGCATGATCTGCTGTACGATTCCTTTACCGAAGGTCGTGGTACCTACCAGGGTTCCAACGCCGTAGTCCTGGATTGCTCCGGCCAGAATCTCGGAGGCGCTGGCACTGTTCATATCCACCAGTACCACCAGAGGTACTTCCAGAGGAGTCTTGCCGTCACAGGTATACTCTGTGCGCTTGCCTGCCTTGTCCTCGGTATATACGATCATGCCTTCCGGGAGCAGCTTTCTGGCAATTTTAACCACTGCATCCAGACTTCCACCGGGATTGCCCCGCAGATCCAGGATCAGGCCTTCCATGCCGGAGCCCTTCACGGTTGCCAGCGCATCGGTAAACTGGTCTATGGTCACATCGTCGAATTCCACGATCTGGATATATGCCATATCGTCATCCAACATTTCGTATTTTACGGTGGGACTCTCTACCTTGGCTCTCTCCACGGTGACGTGCAGATAATCCCCGGCGCCCTGTCTGACAATGGTCAGATCCACTGTGGTCCCGGCTTCTCCGCGGATCATATTCACCGCTTCCGTCAACGTCTTACCTGCAGTGGAGACACCGTCCACTTCATAGATAATATCGTTGGCACGCAGATCCACATCAGCTGCCGGTGCTCCTTCGATCACGCCGCTGATCTTGGGCAGATTGGTCTCGGAATCCATGCTGACATAGGCACCGATGCCAAAGTAAATGCCCTGTGTCTGTTCCGTCAGTTCATTCAGCTCCTCTGCGGTATAGTACTCGGAATACGGGTCATCCAGAGAGTCCATCAGGCCACGGAACATACCGTCTTCCAGCTGTTCATTGGTGACCTCACTCAGATAAAAGTTCTCCTTCACAGTGTCTTCCAGCAATTGCAGTTTTTTAATGGTCTGTGCATTGACCGCGGAATCTTCTCCATAGGATACCTGTGCTGCCACATCATCCTTCATGGTCATGATGTTGTGGATCTGAAAAGCGATAAAGATACCGCCCACGATCAGCAACGTGGCCGCAAAGCCAACGATAAGGCCACTGAGAAATAAGCCTTTTTTCTCGCCATCATTTGCCGCCGGAGTTACAGAAGCCTGTTCTTCGGTGGTGGTTTCTAGTTCCTTATTTTCCTCCATAAATGCTCTCCTTTATTTCCAAGATATTGTCGCAACACGTCGCGCTTCTTGCCGCAACACGTCGTGCTTCTTGTCGCAACACGCATTTCTCCGTGCTCCGCACTCCCGAAATGCTGCATACATTCGCATTCCGGGCTATCGACGCTTCTCCACATTGGTTTGTCGCAACACGTCGTGCTTCTTGTCGCAACACGCATTTCTCCGTGCTCCGCACTCCCGAAATGCTGCATACATTCGCATTCCGGGCTATCGACGCTTCTCCACATTGGTTTGTCGCAACACGCATTTCTACGTGCTCCGCACTCCCGAAATGCTGCATACATTCGCATTCCGGGCTATCGCCCTACTTGCTCATGTATGTTTGTTCTGTTAATCGCCAGAGCACTTTGCCTGCAAGCAGTCACGTGCCCTGCGATTACAGAACTATTGCGACAAGTAGTTCCAGGGGGATGTGTAAGCTCCATCCTTACGCACGCTGAAGTGCAGATGGTTGCCGGTGGAACGTCCGGTGGAGCCCACTGCGGCTATCGTCTCTCCTCTGGCCACAATATCGTCCTTGGATACATATAATGCCGAGGCATGCATATAGATCGTATACAGTCCACCACCATGGTCGAGCATCACGTAGTTGCCCATGGTGTTGCTGTAAGTGGCTGCCACCACCTGTCCGTCATAGGCCGCATAAATAGCCGTGCCCTTGGGCGCCGCGAAATCCACGCCGTTGTGGAACTGTTCGATTCCCAGTGTCGGATGGATACGGTTGCCGTAATCATCCGAGATCCGGGTATAGGTTGCCAGCGGGAACTTAAAGGTACCGCCATCGTAAGTCAGCACAGTACCACTGGCCTCCAGGATCTTTTTTTTCTCTGCGGCAATGGCAGCCTCCAGGGCTGCAATCTCCGCATCCTGATCCGCAATGGACTGCTTGTATTCCTTGATGGCCTGTTCCTTGTTGGTAATATCGGATTCGTAAGCGGTGATATCCCGGTTCTTCTGGTCAATCAGAGCCTCCATATTGGCCTGCTCCTGTTCCACGCCGGCCTTGGCCTCATCCAGAATGGCTTTCTCCTCTTCCAGTTCCTCTTTGCAGAGTTCAATATATTTACGGTTCTCCATGAAGTCTTTCCATTGCTGTCTGTCATAAGCCATGATCAGATCCATGAAATCCGCACGGTTCAGGAAATCACTGAAGCTTTCTGCTTTCAACATCATATCGAGGATGTAGGAATCCCCTTTCTCATACATAATTCTTATGCGGCGGATCATGGCATCTTTCTGATTTTCTTCTCTCTCCAGTGCCGCATCCAGTTCCGCCTGGGTCTTTGCAATTTCTTCTTCTTTTGCTGTGATCTTATTTTTCAGATCCGCAATATTCTGTTCGATCTGGCTCAGATTCTGATCCAGCTGGGTTACATAATTTTTCAGATTGGTCTTCTGTGTCTCCAGGTCTTTCTTGATCTGCTCCAAATTGCTCAGATTGCTTTTCATCTGTTCACGTTCTTTTTCCGCCTGTTTGATCTGATCCTGTTTGTCCCGGATACTGTCAGAGGTAATGGATGACATATTGGTCGCATTTACCCGCAATCCCTGCATGCCGAAGGAAACCGTCAGGATCAGGCACAGTGCCAGGCACAGGAAGCCTTTTTTCTTTTTATTCAATTTGATTTAGTCTCCATTCTTAAAATGTCATGATGCAGTGCAGAGCCACACTCCGCACACATCATGACAAATAGGATCCGGGTTATCTGCTGGAATTATATTTACACGTGCAGATGCTTTCTTACAGTAGCGATACTTCCCAGGAAACCGATACCCACACCGACACCCAGAGATACCGGGATCAGGAAATGGAATATCTCGTCCACAGACAGGAAATTCAGGAAGCCGCTGAGTACCGTAAAACGGTTGATCACATAGTTCAACGCATAATTGTAAAGGGAATAGATCAGTCCCAGCGGTACTGCCGCACCGATCAGACCGATCAGCATACCTTCCAGCACAAAGGGCGCACGCACGAAAAAGTCGGTAGCGCCGATATATTTCATAATATTGATCTCCGCAGAACGGACAGAAATACCGATAGCTACGGTATTGCTGATCAGGAAGATGCTGACTGCCAGCAGGATCACGATGATTCCCATGGACACGTAGGCGATCAGAAGGTTCAGACCGCTCAGTGTGTTGGCTGTCATTTCGGAATAGTTGACCTTGCGCACCTCCGGAATGGACTGCAGCCAGGTCACCAGTGCATCCTGCATGGAGACATCACTCAGGAAAATCTCATAAGTATCCTCTCCTGCCAGTGGATTCTCGGGGAATCCTTCTGCATAATCCTCACCGAAATAATCCGGTCCGAAGGTTGCCCATGCATCATCTGCAGACTGGAACTGTACCTCGGATACCTCTGCACGCTTGGCAATCTCCTGTCCGATCTCTTCCAGGCGCTGTTCGGACGGGATCTGTCCGTCTACATGACTCTCACAGTTATCCATATCACTGTGGAAAAATACCGTAACGGATACACCTTCTTCTGCAGTCTTCAGGATATTCTGAAAGTTGGCCACGATGCAATAGAACAGTCCAAACAGAAACAGACATGCGGATATCGTGGCAATGGATGCCAGAGAATACCATTTATTCCGGAAAATATTGGCAAATCCCTGCTTGATCGTATAAAAAAGTGTACTAATCTTCATCGATATACCCACCCTTCTCTTCGTCACTGATGATCACACCTTTTTTCATGGTAATCACTCGTTTCTGCATGGCATTGACGATTTCGCGGTTATGGGTGACCACGACTACCGTGGTGCCGCTCTCATTGATCTCCTCCAGCAATTTCATGATCTCCCAGGAATTATTGGGATCCAGATTACCGGTGGGCTCATCTGCCAGCAGTACGGAAGGATTGTTCACCAGCGCTCTGGCCAGTGCAACACGCTGCTGCTCACCGCCGGAGAGCTGTTTGGTCTTGGCCTTATATTTGCCTGCCAGTCCCACAGTTGCCAGAATCGCAGGAACATTTCTGCGGATCTCACTGACGGGAGTCTCTACGATACGCTGTGCGAATGCTACATTTTCATAGACATTGCGGTCATTCAGCAGTCGGAAATCCTGAAATACGACACCCAGGTTACGACGAAAACGGGGGATCTGCCTGTGCTTTAATTTCGCCAGATCATTTCCCATAACATAAACACTGCCGCTGGTCGCTGTAAGCTCCCGCAGCAGTAATTTGATCAACGTGGATTTACCGGATCCGCTGTCACCTACAATAAATACAAATTCCCCTCTTCCGATGCTTAACGACACACCATTCAGTGCCGGAGAACCTGAGGAATAAGACTTGCTGACGTTGTCCAGGAAAATGATTCCGTTTTCCTCAATGATCCGCTCTCTTTTCAGCCTTTGTGTTTCTTTTCTTGTCATTTTATGATCATGCCTTTCTATTGCCCGTAAGATCCCACCCTGCGGACAGTTGCTGCCTTTGTGCTACCATATTGATCCCTATTCAGAGCCTCATTCGCAAAATCGCATCTACGATGCTCTTCTAAACAACAAGTTAACTTGTTGTTTGCTCATTTGAGGCTTTCTCGCCAAAGAAATAACGTCAAATGTTCTTACGAATGCAAGCATTCGACGCACACTTTCCGTTATTTCATGGCTCCGCAAGAAATCAATACTCATAAGTTTCCATATACTTCATGTATTTTACGACCATCAGTGCGATCTTGAAGGTGATGGCATCTTCAAATACCCGCAGATCCAGCCCTGTGCTCTTCTGTAACTTATCCAGACGATATACCAGCGTATTTCTGTGAATAAACAGCTGTCTGGAGGTCTCTGACACATTCAGGCTATTCTCGAAGAACTTGTAAATGGTCGTCAGGGTCTCCTCATCAAAATCATCCGGGCTCTTGCCTCCGAATATCTCACGGATAAACATTTTGCACAGAGGAATGGGCAGCTGATAGATCAGACGGCCGATTCCCAGTTCACTGTATGCGATAATATCTCTCTCGTCAAAGAAGATCTTGCCTACATCCAGAGCCATCTTTGCTTCCTTGTAGGAACGGCTGACTTCTTTGATCTCATGTACAATGGTACCGTATGCAATACGGATCTCACGGATACCTTCCTTCAGGAGAGCCGCTTCCAGTGCTCTTGCCGATTTTTCAATTTCTTTGCCGGTATCGGTCTCTGCGAATTCCTTCACCACGATCACGTTGCTCTCATCTACCGCTGTGATGAAATCCTTGCTGTTGCTGCCAAAATGAGTTCTGGCCAGTTCCAGGACATTATTATCCTTGCCTCCCGCAGATTCCACGATCATGACCACTCTGGGCACGTCTGTCTGAATATGCAGCTTCTTGGAACGGCTGTAAATATCCACCAACAGCAGATTATCCAGCAGCAGATTCTTGATGAAATTGTCCTTATCAAATCTCTCCTTATAGGCCACCAGCAGATTCTGGATCTGAAACGCAACCATTTTGCCGATCATATAGACATCCTCACCGGTACCTCCGGCTACGAGAATATACTCCAGCTGCTGCTCATCATAGATCTTGAAATACTGATATCCCTGGATCTCCTGGGAGTCCGCCGGTGATGCCGCGAATTCCACCGCGGGCTTGGAACAGTTGCCCATATCCATGGTGGCTGCTACTTCCTTGCCATCCACATCCATGACACACAATTCCACTCTGGCGATTCCTTTCAATCCTTCAATGGTGTTCTGTAAAATCTGATTTGATATCATCTTCTGCTCCTTCAGTCCCCAAACATACTTCTCTTTTGCTATAACCCCAAAAAATGATATGAGAGTCCATATCATATATAAATTTACAGAAAAACTGGTAAAAATGCAATAGTTTTTTATGCATTTTTTAGTAAAAATGCCTTTTTCTTTTAAATATGCGCAAAAAAAGAATTCGGAAAACTAATATTCCGAACTCTTTTTGTCTTAGCGTTTATTATGTATTATTTCTGCGCTAAATCCGCAGATCGATATTCGCACCAAGTTCCGGTGTTACGCTGCGTTCCATAGCAGCGGAATCAATCATCTGGACGATTCCCTGTCCCAGTGCTTCGTTCGTATCCATCGCCTTGCTCAGCACAGCCGTTCCGATTTTCGTCTGCAGATTATTTGAAGCCATTGACATTGATAATCCTGCGATATCCATGATAACACCTCCTGTATCTGTTCATATCTCTCAGATTACGTTCTTACTATAGCACACTTTTTTTGTTTTTTCCACACTATCCACGCACCCTGCGAATATTTTTCTCCGTGATCTGGATCTTGCCTTCTTTTAACAGATGTCCTACCGCGCGCTTGAACTCGTTCTTGCTCATGCCGGTCTCATGGGCAATGACCTCCGGCGCCGCCTTATCATTAAACGGCAGAGAACCTTCATAGCTGTCCAGCAGTCTCTCGATCTTCTCCGCATCCTTCTGAATCTGCAGATAGGCTTTTTCCCGGACACTCAGTGTCAGCTTACCGTCTTCCAACACTTTTACCACTCTGGCAGTGACCTGATCGCCAATCCTAAGCTCAGTATCTCCGAACAGTTCTTTTTTCGGGATCAGTCCGGAAAAGCAGTTATCCACTGCCACAAACGCACCGAAATTCTTGCTGATCTCATAGATCCGGCCGGTTACCTTATCGTCTTTTTTGTACGGGCTGTCCGTGCGCAGATGTTCATAGACATTCATGGTCGCACACAGTCTGCCGCTCTTGTCGATATAGAGGGCTGCCAACACCTGTTCTCCGGTCTTTACCTTGCGGGTCTGCTGCTTAAAGGGCAGGAGCAGATCCTTCTCCAGTCCCCAGTCCAGGAAGGCACCTACTTTCCCTACCTGTACTACAGTGAGCAGAGCCACCTGTCCCATACACAGCTTCGGGGTTCTCGTCGTAGAGATCAGACGGTCATTGGAATCCCGGTACAGGAATACTTCCAGTTCATCTCCGACCTTTGCTCCTTCCGGCACCTGCTTCGCCGGCAGCAGCACTTTGTCCTCCGGTGCTTCCTTCGTTGCCAGATACACTCCGAATTCTACTTTTTTCACTATTACCAGCGTCTGTTTTTCGCCTAATCTCAATTCCACGTTCTCTCCTGTTCTGACAGCATAGGATTACTGTCCCTGAAATTCCACTGATACATAAGGTTTCCCGGCTTCGTCCTGCAGGCAGATGACGTAGTCATTCTCTGTAGACACTACATACGGATGCAATACATCATCCAGGAATGCCTGTTTCTTGTATTCCGCCCGCATCTGACGGATCACAAAATCATCCGGCAGATACTCCATGGCAATATTTACATACTGCCCATTGTTTACATGATGGTTGGTGTCCAGATGGTGTTTTTTCACCACGATGGGTTCCAACAGTTCTCCACCTTCCGGCACGGCAATTTTGCGGGGGGCATACTCCATGTCCAGCTTTTCGTCTATTTCGTAGCCCTTATGCATGGCTTCGTTCACCATTACCGGTTTGCCGGTGCCGACATCCAGCAGACTCCATAAGGAGTTGGCTTTCGCCAGATATTCTCCCTGTTCATCCAGCATGGCAAAATTACGGTATCCCAAAAATACTTTTAGCTCATAGGGCAGCGTCACGATCTTTACTTTTTCCCCTAATTTCGGATAACGGTTCACCACGATCTGCCAGGAGGAAAGGACCCAGACCTGACCAATCTCCTTCATATAACCGATTCCCAGCCCCACATCCTCCGAATGGAAGGTGGAACAATCCTGAAAATAATTCAGTAATGCGTCCAGCGTAAGATACCCTTCACTGTCTGTCTCGCTGTAACGTATTCTACTGTCAAATGCGTACATAACTTCCGATCTCCTTTGCGGCGATGTTCTGCCACAGCCGTTCTTTTTACAGATTTCCCGTAATTGCCGTAACAATCTCCGGGAACATCTGGATAATGATCATGGCGATCCAGAAAATACAGTAGCATATCATTCCCGGATTGCCGATCACGGTCTTGAATCTCCGTCCCTTTGCAATCTGTCCCGGCTCTAATTTCAGCTTCTTACGATATACAATGAACAATACGATTCCCGTAACCAATACTGCCAGAATAAACAATACATAGATCATATAGCCGATCCAGCCCGGCAGGTACTTCATCATGTAGTCCATGACAGCCTGTGAATCTGCCCCGTTCATAATGACTTCCTGGTATTCCTCCAGATGGATTGCTTTCAATAACAGTACACTGACTACGGCACCCATAAAATTAATGCACATATGCAAGCCGATGGTCACTTTCAGTTCTCCGGTCTTCACATACAGAAATGCCAGAAACATTCCCAGTAAAAATGCGTAGGCAAACTGATTCAGGTTGCCATGGAACAATCCGAACATCAGACCGGACAGAACAACAGCTACTCCCTGTCCGTATTTTACGGTACGATCCACGATCAGTTTCCGGAAAATATATTCCTCAAGGATCGGCGCGCAGATCACCATATAGAGAAATGTCACGATCATATTGGATCCGGTGGCATAGGTCATCAGTGCATTGTCCACTGCGGAGCCTTTTAATACCCCTACGACAGTGGTGATCAGCGTTCCCACCAGATTACCACAATACATCAGTGCAAAACACATGATCAGCGCCAGAACAAACTGTCCCGGTGTAATGCTTTTCTTCGCGGGTGCTTCCCCGGGCATCCGCTTTACCACAGCGATCAGAACCGGCATACCCACAAGATACAGTGGTAATACTGCCAGGATCAGGCTTATGGTGGTGTCCTGCAGCCATTCCGGCTTCACCACACCTACGATGGTCATTACTCCCATCTGCACTGCGTAGATGACCAGTGTTCCGATCAGGAATCGGAAACCTAAGCTGGAAAAACTTTTCTTCATGCTTTTTTCTTCCATTTAATTTTCTCTCCCTCATGTACTATAAACTATTCAGAATCACATTTTCTAAATCCGCTCTGAATAGTTACAGCATAGCATAAATCCTTTGAGTATGAAACTATTTTTTCCATGGCTTAAGACAGTTCCATAGGAAAAGGCTGCGCATCTTCAATATGCACAGCCTCTGTAATGTTCCTCTATGACGATCCTGTTATTCTCCCAGACCGTTCTCTACGGCTTCTACCAGGGTCTTCAGGGCTTCTGCCTCATCCTCACCCTCACATACGAATTCAATCTCATCCCCACATTTTACGCAAGCACCCAATACACTGAGTACGCTCTTGGCATTTGCAGTATTTTCACGAAATTTGAAGGTGATCAATGACTTGAACTGCATTGCCTCCTTGCACAGAATTCCGGCGGGACGCAGATGCAGGCCCGTGGGATTCTTGATTACGACTTTCTGACTTACCATATAACAAACCCTCCAATATCTATATTATTCTGCATTATTTTCTCTAGTGTTTATGATTTTACTTTTCATTTACATTTCTATCATAGCATGAATGAAAAGCATTCACAAGGGCTTTTACCAGACAACTTTCGGAATCTGTCTGCTAGAACATGATATCCTGTATCAGGTTGGCAAGCTTCCGTGCTTCTTCCTGGATCACCTGCTGATCCTTTCCTTCGATCATGACTCTTACCAGCGGTTCGGTTCCGGAAGGACGGATCAGGACACGGCCCTCTCCGGCGAATTTTTCTTCCAGTTTCCCAATGGCTGTTGCGATCTCCGGATATTCCATATATTTCTCTTTTTTGTGATTGGCCACTTTGGCATTTACCAGTGCCTGGGGCAGTACTTCCATCACCTTAGCCAGTTCTGACAGAGGCTTTCCGGTATCCACCATGACCTGCAGCAGATGCAGTGCACTGAGTAGTCCGTCTCCGGTGGTATTCTCATCCAGGAAAATAATGTGACCGGACTGTTCGCCGCCGAGGCTGGCGCCGATCTCCTTCATGCGCTCCAGTACATAGCGGTCACCCACCTTGGTCTTCTCCATATGGATGGCATTCTTCTCTGCCATCAGGAAGAATCCCAGATTACTCATAACGGTTGCCACGATGGTATCCTTCTTCAGAGTACCCTTGCTCTTCATGTAGTTGCCTACGATTGCCATGATCTGGTCACCATCGACGATATTACCGTTCTCATCCACAGCCAGCAGTCTGTCTGCGTCTCCATCGAAGGCCAGACCGACATTGGCCTTTTCATAGACCACTCTGGCCTGCAGTTCTTCCATATGGGTGGAACCACAGTTGGCATTGATATTGGTACCGTCCGGATTGTTGTGAATGGCCACCACGCTGCCGCCCAGTTCTTTCAGGCATTCTACGGATGTATAGAAAGAGGCACCCTCTGCACAATCCACCACGATCTTCAGTCCGGTCAGATCCACATTGACCGCTCTCATGGCATGATTGATGTACTCTTCTCTGGCATCGGTACGGTACTTGATCTTGCCGACTCCGGGACCGATGGGAAATTTGATACTGGGCATATTGTTACGGATCAATGCCTCGATCTCATCTTCCATGGCATCGGGAAGCTTATAGCCGTTACCGTCAAAGAATTTAATACCATTGAACTCTACCGGATTGTGGGATGCGGAGATCACAACGCCGGCATCTACTTTGTATTTCTTGGTCAGATAAGCAACCGCAGGAGTGGGAATCACACCTACGTAGACACAGTTGGCTCCTACGGAGCAGGCTCCTGCCATCAACGCATTCGCCAGCATATCTCCGGAAATTCTGGTATCACAACCCACCATGATCGTGGGTTTGTGCTCATTTTCCTTCGTAAGTACATAGGCTCCTGCCTGCCCCAGTTGCATGGCAAGCAACGGAGTCAGTTCCTCGTTGGCAATTCCTCGTACACCATCTGTTCCAAACATTCTAGCCATGATAAAAAACCTCTCATTCTATCTTTTAATTATTTGTATCCTGATTCTTCAGTCGGATGTGGATATTGACATCATTTTCTACCATGATATCCTCCGACAGGTTAAACGTCACAGGGATCGTGTAATTTCCCGGTGTCAGTTCTTCTACATTGTTGTCATTCATCCATTTCTCCAGATCCAGTACTCCCGTCACCGTATCATCCCGCAGAATACTGATATCTCTGTCCAGGCCGGATACCGTGATATCATAAGTCTCCGCCTCTGTAGTGATCTCTGCCTCCATTCCCTCCGGCACACCGCTGATCGTAATGTTCTCTGCCGGTACGGACAGGTCCTTGGTCGCGATCGGTTCAATGTATACCGTTGCAGTGATCTTGCCGTCAAAGCTCTTATCCGCCAGTCTGACGTTAGCGGGCAGGTACTCCTTCAGATTAATGATATCCACCAGATCGCTGGACTGTCCGGTAATATTCATACGATCCTCCGGTACGGTAATGGCAGATACTCCCAACAGTGCTGATGCCGTTCCGGCGATCTTCACTGTAGACCTGCTACTCTCTACTTCACCGGTAGCCATATAACCGTCCTCAGGTACACCCATATATTCAATCTCTACCGGTACTTCCTTCGTTGCCAGCACTTCTACTGTCATATGCGCAGAATCCACGTTTTTCTTGACAGTTTCCAGAGATAGTTCATTGTCGTCCGCATCATACAGCTTAATGTCCACATTAGCCGACAGACTGCTGGTGGAATCTGCTACATTGATGTCCACTCCGGCATGATCGATCTGTGAGATCGCTGATTTAGGTCCGGTTACTTCGATGTTGGTCTGATCCAACGTTACATTGCCGATCATATAACCGGATGCCACCTCTCCCAGCGTGGTGCTCTCCAGTTTGATCCATTTGCTGGTCTTGTCTTCCACATTCAGGCGCACGGAATCGTGATTACCCCTGATCTCCACGGAATCGTTGCTGATATTCTCACAATAATAAGTGATGGCGATCGTATTGATATCTGTCAGTTTGCTCATATCCGCTTCCGCTACAATATCGTTTCTGCGCAATTCGGATTTTACAATACTCTGGGGGCCTGTTACCGTTACTCTTACCAGATTACTGTTGTCCAGCACCTCATATACTTTTCCTTCTTGCTCCAGCAGATCTGTGTTAATCAGTCTGACCTGGATATTATTGAAGGTTACCGTGTCCTTCGGATCATAGATCTGTGCCACCAGAAACCACAATACAAAGGCCAGCACCAGAGAAGCAAGCTTCAGTCCAAGATTACGTGTCAGTAATTTTTTCATTTCTTCTCACGGCTCCTTCCCTTCCAGATTCGCAGATTTTTGTGTTCCTCTCCGGTATTGTTCAGGATCTTATGCATTCTGTCGCGAAGAGTCTCCGCATCCAGATTCCGCTCCAGCTTTCCTTCGTATGCAACGCTGATCTTACCCGTCTCTTCGGATACGATCACCGTCAGGGAATCTGTCACCTCCGAGATACCCACACCGGCACGATGTCTGGTACCCAGTTCCTTGCTCAGTCCCAGGTTATCCGACAGCGGCAGATAACAGGTGGCAGAGGCTACCCGGTTCCCCTGTACGATCACAGCACCGTCATGCAGCGGGGTGTTGTGCTCGAAAATATTGATCAGCAGCTGGCTGGTCACGATACCATCCACATCGATTCCCGTTCTCTCATAATCCCGCAGGGAAACCTTCTGTTCGATAACGATCAGGGCACCGGTCTTGACCTTGCCCATCTCCACACAGGCTTTGGTGATCTCATTAATGGTCTTCTCGGAAAATCCCTCGTCCACACGATGATTGTTGTCAAAAGGTAATACAGAACTGATAATATTCTTCTTGCCCAGTTCCTCCAATGCCTTTCTCAATTCCGGCTGTAGCACCACTATGAGGGCTGTCACCGCAAATCCCAGAACATTCTGGGCCATCCACAGGATGGTAGTCATACGGAAAAAATAAGCCAACAGCAAAAAAATGAGGATGACAACCAGACCCTTGAGCAATACCCATGCCCGGGTCGTCTTCATCCACACTAACGCATAATACAGTAGTACCGCAATGATCAGGATCTCGGCCACATCGCCGAAATCCATGGTTGTGCGGTAACTGCTGAAATTTTTAATATATTCTGCCAGCTTATCCCCTAATTGCATTTTCCATTAATCCCTTCAGAACAATTCTTCATAATCATCGGAGTCATCCTGAGGATTCGTGTGATTGCCGCCTATGGTGACACTTCTGCCACCGGACATCTCGTGTCCGCGGTAACCGCCCTGCTGTCCGTAAGGAACTCCGTTTCTGGCGGGGGTACGTTCTGTCACAACACTTCGGCCTGTTCCTTCTGAGGGCCTGCCGGTATGTGCCGTACTTCTGTAGGTCTGGCCTGCAGATCTCGTACCCTGTCCGGAGGTTCTGGTCTGCTGACCTGCCGGACGTCGCTGTGTATTGATTTTCTTCACTGTATTGGTGGGCGCCGCAACTGTCATTTTGGGCACTGCCTTTACATAGTAATAATACTCGTCATCTTCAAACTGTACTTTCTCCGTTCTGCTATAGTCCAGACAGAATCGGAAAAATTCTATGATCTTGCAGGCGATCAGCGTAACAACGGCACCTAACAGTGCGCTGACGATGGAGAGATTGGTATCGTACATCAGATCTCCCACCAGCAGGATCATCACTTCGATCATAACGCCGGCAACCATGGCAATGGTCCAGGAGTGATCCACACTCATTCTCCGGATCAGATACACCACGATCACGGTAATGGCAAATGCTGCGATCGTCACCAGCATTGCCTTGTTCCCCAGCATTCCGTCAATCAGCAGGCGCAGTTTGGCAGTGGCTTCCTCTGCTCCCATGGAGTTGATGGTCGGAGCATTGGTGATCACCGTCTGGAGCAGATAATACACCACAACACCGCAGCCTACAGATACGCAGGACGCCGGGGTTCCGATCAGTCCCATTGCCACAGGCATCACATAGGGCAGCTTCAGCATACAAAGCACCGGGGTCAGTACCACTACCAGTGCTTCCTTCGCGGTAAATCTGAGAAACAGCAGATACAGCAACAGGAAAACAACCAGCCCAACCGCCGCGGTTTCAATAGAGAGTGCATACATATGAAGCACTGCAAACATCATTGCAAAAAAAGCCATAAATCCGGTGGGCAGGAAAGAACACAGCAACGATACGATCAGCACGATGGCCATGTTATCCAGCTTTGTCATATATCCCATTTTGCCGTTTATGATGCTCAGCACGATAAAGCTGAGTAAAAACTTGATCACCGGCAGAATAAAAGCTTCATTTCTGCTGTAGATCTTCTTGAGATTCTCTCTTAATTCCAGTAAAGCAGTCATATTTCCTCCAGGTCAATTTGTGTAGGCCGTTTACTCATTGTAAATGGAATTCAACTTCTTCAGATTGTTATAATAGCATTTCAGGCTCTTTTTCGCCCGTGCATAGCGCAGAGAGCAGATCAGATAAGATGCCACTCCATACACTACAACCGTTATTCCATAGTACAGCAGAACATTTTTTCCAAAACCGATCAGGTCCATCTTGTAAATATCCTGCATGAAATTCTCAAAATCATAGAACACAAACAACGCAAAGCAGACTCCATACGCGATCGTCGCGCACAGAATGGACTTCAACACCTGTATGGCAATGTAGTCACTGCGGAAATAACGGCCGATGGCCATATTCTTTTTGCCTTCATTCTCTTCATAAGATGCCATTTGCGTCATCAGTATGACTTTTTCTTCGTTCAGCATAATTCCTCCGCTTACAAATGCTTACAGATAACGCATTCTTTCTCCGTCTCTGGATGTTCTGGGGCTCTGCTGGGGCGCAGTCTGCTTCTTCGGCAGTACACTCTGCAGATCCATGGCCATATCATATTTGCACTTTTCGCAAAATCTTCCGCTGCGGATCGGTGCTCCGCATTTCTCACAGTTCAGCAGAATACTGGATCCTTCTGTCAGTTCCAGTCTCTCTTCTCTCAGCCACTGCTGGATCTGGGACGGCTCCACGTCACAGTTCTCCGATACATCCTGAATACTTACACCGGGGTTATTACGGATGTATTCCTTTACCTCCTGGAACTTGGCTTCCATCTTCTCACGGCAATGCGGGCACAGAAACGGTCCTGCCACATAGTTAAAAATATGTCCGCACATTCTGCAATTTCTTATATTCATAGTATCTCACACCTTCCTGATCATACACCAGACCCACAGGCCAATGTCACGCAATACACTTTTGACACTCCGTGCTCTTTTAACAGTGCTGCGATCTCATCCAGGGTCGTACCTGTTGTATAAATATCATCCACCAGAATAATCCGGTCATATAATTTTACATCATTTCTGCCTATAATAAAAGCCTTTTTCAAATTATTTTGCCGTTCTGTGGGATTTAAATGCTTCATCGGTGCTGTATTTCTCACCCGTTTTACCAGTTTCTCATCCACCGGCAGTTCCAGGCTTCTGCCCAAAGCCCTTGCCAGACATGCTGCCTGGTTATATCCTCTTTTCCGCAGTTTCCCACGGTACAGCGGCACCGGAACTATAACGTCCGGACGCACCCGGCCGATAAAATCTCCCAACAGACGCGCCATTTCTTCTCCGAAAAAATCGCCGTATTCCTGCCGTCCACTATACTTAAAACGATAGATTGACGGAGCCACATCCCTGTATTCGTATAAAGTTCTGGCTCTGTCGTATTTATGTTCCCGGTGCATACAATCACCGCAATACTCCCGTTCCTCCGCCAGTTTCTTTCCGCAACGCATGCACCACGGAGCCGTCACCGGCTTTAATTTAGGCAGACATTCCGGGCAGATTTTCCTGCCAAAAGGACGGACGATCCCGTCACAGACCGGGCATCTTCCGGGAAACAGCAGCTGTAATCCCGTTTCCTTTATTTTGCTTATGGTTTTTCTGATCTCTTTCTGCAATCTCAGGCTCCCGTTTTGTTTTCCGTCTACGGTGTATCATTTTCCGGCAGGCAGCAGATCTCCCGGATCCGCTGCTCCAATCCCGTATATCTGCGATTCTCGCTGACATTCTCGATCATGTTCCGCACGGTCTCACTGCTTCCCAGAATGGTGACACAGTTCCTGGCACGGGTAATTCCGGTGTACAGAAGGTTGCGGTTGAACAGCATTCTGGGGCCGCCCAACAGTGGCAGGATCACCGCAGGATATTCGCTTCCCTGGGACTTATGGATCGTAATGGCATAAGAGAGTTCCAGTTCCTCCAATGCCGAGAAAGGATAGTTGACCCGTCTCCCGTCATCGAATTCCACCAGCAGTGTGGACATGGTATCATTGATTTCCTTAACCCTTCCCATATCTCCGTTGAATACGCCCATTCCCTTGTCGATGGGAATATTGTATCTCCCGACGATCTCCCATTCGATCTGGTAATTGTTTTTGATCTGCATGACCTTATCGCCTTCCCGGAAAACGGTATTGCCATAGGCATGCTCCTTTTTATGAGGATCCGCTGGATTCAGATAACGCTGTAAGATCTCATTCAACGTCTCACAGCCCAGACTTCCCTTCCTCATAGGGGTCAGTACCTGAATATCAAAGGAGGTGGCTCCCACATATCTGGGCAGCATATCCTGAATCAGCTGGATCATGTGCTTATATATGACATTTACGTCATTTCTTTCCAGTAAAAAGAAATCCTTTGACTTATTGTCCAGAGTGATCTGCTCTCCTCTGTTAATCCGATGGGCATTGACGACAATGTCACTTTGTCCGGCCTGCCGGAAGATCTTCTCCAGAGTTACCGTGGAGAACGCCCGGCTGTTCATGAGGTCCCGCAATACCTGTCCGGGTCCCACACTGGGCAGCTGATCCACATCTCCCACCAGGATCAGTCGTGTTCCCGGAAGAATTGCTTTCAGAAGCGCCTGAAACAGTTGAATATCCACCATGGACATTTCATCAATGATCACCACATCCGCCTCTAAGGGGTTCTCCTGGTTCCGCTCGAAATTTGCCTTTCTGGTGTCGTCTTCCGACAGGGCACTGTTCAGTTCCAACAGACGATGAATGGTCTTCGCCTCAAATCCGGTGGCTTCCGTCATTCTCTTGGCTGCTCTGCCCGTAGGTGCTGCCAGAAAAATGTCCATGCCTTCCGATTCAAAGAATCGGATGATCATATTAATGGTGGTGGTTTTTCCGGTGCCGGGACCTCCGGACAGGATAAACAGGCCATTTTTGATACTTTCCTCCACCGCTTTCAGCTGCAGTTCATCCAGTTCCATGGACAGATTTTCCGCCATGCGTTCCAGACGTTTGCGGATCGCTGCATCCTGGGAGGGAAGATTTTCTGCCTCCACCATAGGGATATTCAGATTCCTGAGCATATTGGCACAATTCAACTCCGCATAGTAATAAGAGGAAGCAAATACTGCTTCTCCCTTTGCCACAAGCTTTCGGTCCATGATAAGGTTATCCACCTGAGGACGGATATTTTCCTCTGATACCCCCAATAGTTCGGAAGCTCTGCGCAGCAGAAGATCCAACGGCAGATAACAATGACCTTCTCCCACCGCCTGCAGCAGGGTATACAGAATGCCACTGCGGATGCGGTAATCCGAGTCGGTATGAATGCCGATCTTCCCTGCGATCTCGTCCGCGATACGGAATCCCACACCACTGACATCCTCTGCCAGGCGATAGGGATTCTCCCGCATAACGCTGTACATTTCCATACCATAGGTATTATATATTTTTACGGCAAGAGTATTACTGATTCCGTATTGCTGTAAATAGACCAGTGCTTCCCGGAGATCCTTTTTTTCTTCCATCTGGATAGCGATCTCCTGTGCCTTGCGTTCGCTGATCCCCTTTACCTCAGCCAGACGCTCCGGCTCCTCCTCGATGATGCGGAAAGTATCGTCTCCGAATTTTTTTACGATTCTGGCTGCCAGTGCCTCACCGACTCCCCGGATTGCTCCGGAACCCAGATACCGTTCCATTCCCACGCGGTCGGTCGGTGTTACGGTCTCGTAGCTCTGGATCTTGAACTGTCGGCCGTATACGGGATGTTCTATGTATTCTCCCTCTGCGGAAATATTTTCTCCCTGGGTCAGTCCTTTGCACATACCGACACAGGTCATCTCTTCCCCTTCTGTCGACAGGATCATTACCGTATATCCGTTTTCACTGTTTTGAAACACAATATGGTCTACAAAACCTGTAATCGTCTCCATTTTTATTCCTCATACTATCTGTCTGTTGATTTGTGGGTTTCAAGGCTGTTCTCTCCGAATTGGGAAGAGGTCACCGCGGTGGCGGCGTAAGATAAAAAAGATCAGGGCTGCCAGAAATGGCAGCCCGAAGTCGCTACTCAAGATTGTAATTACGCTTCATCTGCTCATATAGCATCTGTGCCAGTCCCAGACTGTTCTGCTCCGTAGAGTCGGATGCGATCTGCTGTACCATCTCATCCTTATAGTAATCCATAAGCTGGGAGTTGGAAGAAGAAGTCTCATCGCTCTCAGGGATGGTCTTCATCATTTCCTTGAACATCTGCTCCAGGAAATAAGCCTCGAACTGCTTGCAGGCATCCATCAGTTCATCGTCTGTTGCTTTGGTGTAATCCGAACCGTTTAACTGGTTCTGCAATTTGGAAGCCGTCTGGTTCGCCGCATTGGTGTATGCGGTGCTGTCCAGAGCGGAACTGCCGTATATAGAAGAGATATCCATAATTTATCCTTTCTAAATTCCACGGTAATGCGACGGGCATTCGCCCTATCAAACCGCAATCTGACGTTTCCGCCTGCAAGCAGGCGAATCGTCCCTACGGTAATGAGCAATGCATCTCGTAAACGCTTCGCGTTTCCTTCGATGTCGGGCATTCGCCCTATCAAACCGCAATCTGACGTTTCCGCCTGCAAGCAGGCGAATCGTCCCTACGGTAATGCGACGGGCATCCCTGCAAGACGAGCTTGCAGGGATGTCGGGCATTCGCCCTATCAAACCGCAATCTGACGTTTCCGCCTGCAAGCAGGCGAATCGCCCCTACGGTAATGAGCAATGCATCTCGTAAACGCTTCGCGTTTCCTTCGATGTCGGGCATTCGCCCTATCAAACCGCAATCTGACGTTTCCGCCTGCAAGCAGGCGAATCGCCCCTACGGTAATGAGCAATGCATCTCGTAAACGCTTCGCGTTTCCTTCGATGTCGGGCATTCGCCCTATCAAACCGCAATCTGACGTTTCCGCCTGCAAGCAGGCGAATCGTCATCTTACGGTTTGACATTTCTCATTACCTACGCAGGTTGTTGGCCTGCTGTAGCATCTCATCGGATGCTGTGATGGCTTTGGAGTTGAGTTCGTAGGCACGCTGTGCAACGATCATGTTGACCATCTCGTCTACGACCTGTACATTGGAGCTTTCCAGATATCCCTGGATAATACTGCTCTTTTCTACATTATTATTTCTTGCTTCGTTGATAGCCTGTCCGCTGGCTGCGGTCTGCTGATACAGGCTGTCTGCCAGTCTTTCCAGTCCGTTCGGATTATTGAACTGGAAAACACCTATTGTGATGCCGATAGGCTGAGGATTGTTCTTTGCATCGGGATAACACAGACTTCCGTCCTTGCTGACTGTAATATTGCTCATCACATAATTGCTGCCCAGAACAATTGCTTTACCCTGTGTATCCAGTACCGGAAGTCCATCAGAAGTAGCCAGCATATTGCCGCCGTTGGCTGCAAGTGTAAACTTCAGATTACCGTTTCTGGTGTAGTAGGTATTGCCGTCCGCTCCTCTTACTGCAAAGAAACCCTTGCCATCAATTGCAAATGCGGTGTCGCTGTCGGATGCTGTCAGACTTCCTTCCTTAAATACGGAACTGATGGAAGCATTTCTTACACCGAGACCTACCTGCGCACTGCCGGGCTTGGTATCTCCGTTTGCGGAAGTTGTCTTCGTCTGGATGTTCTGGTATAACAGGCTCTTGAATTCATTCACCTGTGTTTTGTAACCTGTGGTGTTTACGTTTGCCAGATTGTTGGCAATCGTATCCACATTTGTCTGCTGTGCGATCATGCCGGTCGCTGCTGTCCATAAGCTTCTGACCATATGTAGTCTCCTCTCACAATGTCCCTTATGTCATCCATGACCTGATTTTTATCCTGAAAATATTCTATAATCAGTTATCGGCTGTCCCAGCCGAATTCATTACTACAGTTTACCAATCTGGTTCGCTGCTACATCCAGAGTGCCATCAATGGTCTGGACCACCTTCTGGTTGGATTCATATGCTCTGGTAATGGAGATCAGATTTACCATCTCGGATACAATCTGTACATTTGCCATCTCCAGATAGCCTGACTTCACCTGTGCATCTGCCGTAGTCGTTTTGGCCCCTTCAATGGGCTGATAATAGGTCTCTCCATATTTTTCCAGGTAATCATAATCTTCAAAGTCCGTCACCTGAATTCTGGCAACTGCCTGATCGTTCTGATAAATCGTACCGTCATCGGTGATCTTGGAATCCAGCAGTGTGTTCAGGCGGATCCTCCTGTTCTGGGTATCCAGAACATAGTCACCCTCTTCCGTTACCAGATATCCATCCTTATTCAGTGTAAACTGTCCTGCACGGGTGTATTTGGTGTCGGTCTCTCCTGCCTTATTGGTAAATTCAATGGCAAAAAAGCCATCTCCAGCTAATGCCAGATCATAGGTATTATCCGTAATGCGGAAAGATCCCTGGGTATAATCGGTATAATTCTCTCCGATCTTCACTCCGGGATTTTTGATACCGATCTTCTGGACATTTCTCATGCCTACCGACTGGTCCTTGATCTTGACCGTCAGCACATCATTAAAGGACTGGCTGGTGGATCCTTCCTTTTTATATCCGACGGTAGATGCATTGGCCAGATTGTTGGTCATGATATCCATTCTGTTCTGTTCGTTTACCATACCGGTGTAAGCGGTATACAAGCCTTTAACCATTCATATCCTCCATTTGCGGCTGCGATCCTTCGACAAATGTACGGCATCCTGCCTTAGTCTATCTTTTCCGGTTCCCCGGAGCTGTCTGTGTTACTCTCTGTAGCCTGCCAGGAACTCTACGTATTTACCGGTTCCAATGGCCACTGCTGTCATGGGATCCTCTGCTGTCATGGTGTTGATACCTGTCTTGGCAGAGATCAGATCTTCCAGACCGCGCAGCAGGCTTCCACCTCCGGTCAGTACGATTCCTCTGTCTGCAATATCGGCTGCCAGCTCAGGGGGAGTCTTCTCCAGTACGCTGTGAATGGTCTCCACGATCTGTGCGGTAGTCTCGCGCAATGCCTCCTCGGTCTCCTCGGAAGACACCTTAACAGTCTTGGGCAGACCGGTCACGAGGTTACGTCCTCTGACATCCATATAATCCACTTCCGCTCTCTTGTAGCAGGAACCGATCTTGATCTTCAGATCCTCTGCGGTTCTCTCACCGATGAGCAGATTATGTTTTTTACGCATATAACGCACAATGGCTTCATCAAAATCATCGCCTGCGATCTTAATGGAAGCACTGACTACAGTACCTCCCAGAGATATGACTGCGATATCGGAAGTACCGCCGCCGATATCTACGATCATATTACCGCAAGGCTTGGAAATATCAATACCCGCACCGATAGCAGCTGCGATGGGTTCCTCAATAATGGAAACCTCTCTGGCACCTGCCTGGTAGGTAGCATCTTCTACTGCCTTCTTCTCTACCTCTGTAACGCCGCTGGGAACACAGACAGCGATACGAGGCTTACGGAAAGTTCTCTTCCCCAGCGCTTTCTGGATAAAGTATTTCATCATTTTCTCGGTTACGGTATAATCAGAGATAACGCCCTGACGTAACGGTCTTACGGCTACGATGTTGCCGGGAGTTCTTCCCAGCATCAGTCTTGCATCCTCACCGATGGCTTTAATCTTATTTGTATCTCTATCAAAAGCTACAACAGAGGGCTCCTTTAATACAACGCCCTTTCCTCTGATGTATACCAGAATGCTGGCGGTACCTAAATCAATTCCGATATCTGTGCACTGCATCTTTTTTATTACCCCTTTCCGATGGTATCTATCTATAAGTCTTGACTCTACACGCTATTTTAGTCATATACATCATATTATAACTGAATTTTTTCCATTTTCATAGAGGGTAATTCTTAAAATTTGATAACTATTCAGAATCAGGGAGCCATGAAAGAGCGTTTTGCGAATGGGGGTCTGAATAGTTATCGTAGTTTCTTGTCCTTCTCCAGCATCTTTTTCACATAGTAACCGGTGTAGGATTTTTTCACCTTGACGATTTCTTCCGGGGTTCCCTTGGCGATCACTGTACCACCGCGGTCTCCGCCTTCCGGTCCCATATCGATGATATAATCCGCGGTCTTGATCACATCCAGATTATGCTCGATGACAACCACCGTGTTGCCGCCGTCCGCCAGTCTGTGCAGGATCTCCACCAGCTTATGGACATCCTCAAAATGCAGTCCTGTGGTAGGCTCATCCAGGATATAGATGGTCCTGCCGGTACTTCTTCTGGAAAGCTCCGTGGCCAGCTTGATACGCTGTGCCTCACCACCGGACAGGGTAGTGGAAGGCTGTCCCAGCTTTACATAGGAAAGTCCCACATCATACAGGGTCTCGATCTTTCTGCGGATAAACGGTACATTTTCGAAGAAAGGCAATGCTTCTTCCACCGTCATATCCAACACATCAAAAATACTCTTGCCTTTGTATTTTACATCCAGTGTCTCACGGTTGTATCTCTTACCGCCGCAGACCTCACAGGGCACATAGACATCCGGCAGGAAATGCATCTCGATCTTGATGATACCATCGCCACCGCAGGCTTCACATCTTCCGCCCTTGACATTGAAGCTGAATCGTCCCTTGCTGTAACCCTTGGCCTTTGCGTCCGCCGTAGAAGCAAACAGATCGCGGATCAGATCAAATACTCCGGTATAAGTAGCGGGGTTGGATCTGGGAGTCCGTCCGATGGGAGACTGGTCAATGTTGATGACTTTGTCCAGCTGTTCCACACCTTCGATACCCTTGTGTCTGCCGGGAATGCAGCGGGCACGGTTCAATTCTCTCGCCAGATGCTTGTAGAGGATCTCATTCACCAGTGAACTTTTTCCGGAACCGGAGACACCGGTGACACAGGTCATCACACCCAGAGGAATTTCTACATCTACGTTTTTCAGGTTGTTTTCCTGAGCTCCCAGTACTTTGATCCAGCCGGTGGGAGTCCTTCTGGTTTCCGGTACGGGAATCCGCTTTTTGCCGCTGAGGTACTGTCCCGTAATGGATTCCGGAATCTTCATGATCTCTTCTGCTGTGCCGCAGGCAATGACCTCTCCGCCGTGGGAACCGGCTCCCGGACCAATGTCCACGATATAATCCGCTGCCAGCATGGTGTCTTCATCATGCTCTACCACTACCAGAGTGTTCCCCAGATCCCGCAGGTTCTTCAGAGTATTCAACAGTTTGTCATTATCTCTCTGGTGCAGGCCGATGCTGGGCTCGTCCAGAATATAGCATACACCCACCAGTCCGGAACCGATCTGGGTAGCCAGACGGATACGCTGTGCTTCACCGCCGGACAGGGTAGCCGTAGCTCTGGCCAGGGACAAATATTCCAGTCCCACATCCACCAGAAATCCTACTCTTGCACGGATCTCTTTCAACACACGTTCGCCGATGAACTGCTGCTGTTTCGTCAGCGTCATGGTGTCCAGAAATTTCTGCAGATCGCGGATGGACATGGATGTGATCTCATAAATATTCTTGTCGCATACGGTAACCGCCAGAGATTCTTTTTTCAGGCGCATGCCCTTACATTCCTTACAGGGTGTGATGCGCATGAAGGTCTCGTATTCCTGCTTACTGCTCTCGGAAGCCGTCTCACGATAGCGGCGCTCCACATTTTTGATCAGGCCTTCAAAGGCTACGGGATACACGCCGCTGCCGCGCTGGCCGGTATAATGCACCATGACTTCTTTGCCGTTGGTGCCGTGGATCAGGATATCATGGATCTTCTGAGGATAATCCTCGAAAGGGGTATCCAGATCAAAATTGTATTCCTTCGCCAGTGCCCGCAGAATAGCATTGGTAAAGCTGGACTTGTCCGCACAGGACTGCCAGCCCATGACCGTGATGGCTCCCTCATTGATGCTGAGTCTCTTGTCCGGGATCATCAGATCCTCGTCGAATTCCATCTTATATCCCAGGCCGAAGCATACCGGGCAGGCACCGAAAGGATTGTTGAAGGAAAAGCTTCTGGGTTCCACTTCGCTGACACTGATACCACAGTCCGGACAGGAAAAGCTCTGGCTGAAATTCACCGGTTCGCCGCCGATCACATCCACCACCAGCAGCCCCTCTGCCAGTTCCAGTACGTTTTCAATAGAGTCTGTCAGACGGCGCTGAATACCATCCTTTACCACCAGACGATCTACCACGATGTCGATATTGTGCTTGATATTTTTATCCAGTTTGATCTCTTCCGTCAGTTCATACATGCTGCCGTCGATCCGTACCCGGACATAACCGCTTCTCTTGGCACGCTCCAGCACCTTGGCATGCTCGCCCTTGCGGCCTCTGACCACAGGGGCCAGCAACTGGATCTTCGTGCCTTCTCCCATGTTCATGATCTGATCCACCATCTGATCTACAGTCTGCTTGGCAATCTCTCTGCCACACTTCGGGCAGTGGGGAATACCGATTCTCGCATACAGCAGACGGAAATAGTCATAAATCTCTGTTACCGTACCGACGGTAGAACGAGGGTTACGGTTGGTGGATTTCTGGTCAATGGAGATAGCGGGGGACAGTCCTTCGATGCTTTCCACATTGGGCTTCTCCATCTGGCCCAGGAACTGTCTCGCATAGGAGGACAGGGATTCCATGTAGCGTCTCTGTCCCTCTGCATAGATCGTGTCGAATGCCAGAGAGGACTTACCGGAACCGGACATACCGGTCAATACCACCAGCTCGTTTCTGGGAATGTCCACATTAATGTTTTTCAGGTTATGTTCATTGGCACCCCGGATCTTAATGTACTCCCGGGGATGCATCTTCTTTGCTTCTTCCATTGTCTTGCCTTTCTTAAATAAAATATCGTTCTCCAATTATTCAGAGCTCCATTCGCAAAATCGCATCTTTGATGCTTTACTTTTATTCCATATCATTTAATTGTTTCTTTAATTCAAGCATTTTATCTCTAAGTTCTGCTGCCGCTTCGAAATTCAGGTCTGCCGCTGCTTTCTGCATCTTCTTCTGGATCTCGCCGATCAGCTTCTCCAGTTCCTTCTTCGTCATGGATTCGGGATCCTTCTCAAAGCGTACCTCTTCCTTGGCGATTACCTTGGAGATGCTGATAAGATCACGCACCGCCTTTTTAATAGTCTGGGGGGTGATACCATGTTCTTCATTATATTTCATCTGGATCTCACGACGTCTGTTGGTCTCATCCAGTGCTTCCCGCATGGAGTCCGTGATGGTGTCCGCATACATGATGACATGGCCTTCCGCATTACGGGCCGCACGGCCGATGGTCTGGATCAGGGAAGTCGCACTTCTAAGGAATCCTTCCTTATCTGCATCCAGAATGGCCACCAGAGTGATCTCCGGAATATCCAGACCCTCTCGCAACAGGTTGATACCTACCAGTACATCGAACACATCCAGACGCATATCCCGGATGATCTGGGCACGCTCCAGCGTATCAATGTCAGAATGCAGATATTTCACCCGAATACCGACTTCCTTCATATAATCCGTAAGATCCTCTGCCATCCGCTTGGTCAGTGTGGTGATCAGTACCTTATGATGCTGTGCGATCTCCTTGTTGACCTCTCCGATCAGGTCATCGATCTGTCCCTCTACCGGGCGCACCTGTACTTCCGGATCCAGCAGACCTGTGGGACGAATGATCTGTTCTGTCCGCAGCAGTTCATGCTCCTTCTCATAATCGGAAGGAGTGGCGGATACGAACATCATCTGGTCGATATACGCCTCGAATTCCTCAAAGTTCAACGGTCTATTATCCAGTGCCGAGGGCAGACGGAAACCGTAGTCCACCAGTGTCTGCTTTCGCGAGCGGTCCCCGGCATACATACCGCGGATCTGTGGGATCGTCATATGGGACTCGTCCACGATGATCAGGAAATCATCCGGAAAAAAGTCCAACAGCGTCATGGGCGGTGCTCCCGCAGGAAGTCCGTTCAGATGTCTGGAATAGTTCTCGATACCGGAACAGAAACCGGTCTCCCGGAGCATCTCAATATCGAAATTCGTCCGTTCCGCAATCCGCTGGGCCTCGATCAGCTTGTCTTCGCCCTTGAAAAACTGTACCCGTTCCTTCATCTCTTCTTCGATATTGTCACAGGCTGCCTTGATCTTCTCCTGAGATACCACATAATGGGATGCCGGGAAGATCGCCACATGATTCAGCTCTGCATGAATTTTCCCTGTAAGAGGCTCTACCTCTGCGATCCGGTCGATCTCATCCCCGAAAAATTCGATACGGATGAGATAATCGCCGCCCTGTGCCGGATATACTTCCACCACATCTCCCCTGACACGGAAAGTGGCACGCTGAATATCCATATCGTTGCGGTTGTACTGAATATCGATCAGTTCCCGCAATACCTCGTCACGATCCTTCACCATGCCGGGACGCAGGGATACGATCAGATCCTGATATTCGTCGGGGCTTCCCAGACCATAGATACAGGACACGCTGGCCACTACCACCACATCCCTGCGTTCCGCCAGGGATGCTGTCGCTGACAGACGCAGTTTATCGATCTCATCATTGATGGAAGAATCCTTGGCAATATAAGTGTCCGAAGACGGCACGTAAGCCTCCGGCTGATAATAATCGTAATAGGAGACAAAATATTCCACGGCATTTTCCGGGAAAAATTCCTTCATTTCCCCGTAAAGCTGCCCCGCCAGTGTCTTGTTGTGGGCAATGATCAGCGTCGGCTTATTCAATGCCTGGATCACATTGGCCATGGTAAAGGTCTTACCGGAACCGGTAACACCCAGCAATGTCTCAAACTGATTGCCCTGCCGGAAGCCTTCCACCAGCTCCGCAATGGCCTGCGGCTGGTCTCCGGTAGGCTGATATTCGGAATGTAATTTGAATTGTGAGGGTTCGTTCGATGGATTCATGATGCCTCTCCGTGCAAATATGTTACTGGAATAACACAGTTCGTGAACGTATTCGGTTCTAAAATCATACAGACATGATCCTGTTCCCGGATACGTTCACGGCTGAACTGTTATCTATTTTTTCACGTTACGCACAGATTATAGCAGAATTTTTTTGAAAAGTACAGATGAATTCGAAAATATGTTCGGTTTGCTGTTTCCTCTCCACATCACAGCGCACAGACGTTTTCCGGCTTTCCGTCCAAATAAGCGTACACGTTGGAAAACTCAATCTTCGCTCTGCGTACCATGGCTTCCTCCGACAGGAATGCCACGTGTGGTGTCAACAATGTATTTTTCGCATGAAGCAACGGTTCCTCTGCGGGAATGGGCGGCTCACAGTCAAATACATCCACCGCAGCTCCTGCGATCCGTCCTTCGTTCAAAGCCTGTGCCAGTGCCTTGCTGTCTACGATAGGGCCTCTTGCACAGTTGATAAAAATGGCTGATTTCTTCATCAGTGCGATCTTCTCCGCACTGATCATTCCTCTGGTCTCCTTGTTGTTCGGCGTATGCAGGGAAATAATATCACACTCTCTCAATGTCAGGATCCGCACACATGACTGCGGAAAGTAATGCTTTGGTGTAGAAATGTCTTGGATTGGTGTAGATTTCTTCGCTGTCCGCTATCTCTACAATGGAGCCAAGATACATAACCGCTACCCGGTCACACATATACCGCACAACACTAAGGTCATGAGAGATGAACATCATGGTCAGTCCCAATTCTTCCTTCAGTCTGCACAGAAGGTTGATGATCTGTGACTGGATCGATACATCCAATGCCGATATCGGTTCGTCGCAGATGAGAAGTTCCGGTTCGATGGCAAGTGCTCTGGCAATACAGATCCTCTGTCTCTGGCCTCCGGAAAATTCATGGGGATAACGATTCATCATTTCCTCCGGAAGTCCTACCATGCGGAACAGCTCTGCCGTACGCTCCTTTTCTTTTCCGGGACATATTCTGTGTTCCTTTAAACCCCGCATGATTGCTTTTCCTGCGGTATGTCTGGGATTCAGGGAAGAATACGGATCCTGAAATACGACCTGCACCTTTTTGCAATATTCTTTTCTTTCTTTGTGCGTCAGCCGGTGTTTCCTGTAATCAGCTCCTGCCACCCATTTTCCATCGTAAAGGATCTCTCCATTAGTGGGCTGGTTGATCTTGAGGATTTCTTTTCCCAGAGTGGATTTTCCACATCCGGATTCTCCTACAATGCCTAACGCTTCTCCGGCATAGATGTCTAAATTAATGCCGTTTAATGAATGTACTGTTTTTCCGCTTCCAATATCAAAATATTGTCGAAGATCTTTGATCTGTACCAGTGCTTGTCTTTTCTCCATAGCTTTATTCCTCATCCCACAGTAAATGGCAGCTTGCTTTATGCTGTCCTTCGATCACTTTCTCCTTCGGCTGCTCATTTCTGCACTTCTCCGTACAATAGCTGCATCTGTCTGCAAAAGCACATCCCTTTGGAGGATTCAACAGGCTGGGAGGCATTCCCTCGATACATACCAGCTTCTCTCCCTTGGTCTGGTCTGTTGTAGGTTTTGCTGCCAACAGCGCTTTTGTATACGGGTGCATCGGCATCTTCATCACCTGTCTGCAGGTGCCGGTCTCCACGATCTTGCCCGCATACATTACAGCTACTTTATCTGCCATATTGGCAACGACTCCAAGGTCATGCGTGATCAGCAGAACGGAAATTCCTTTTTCCTGCTGGATCTGCTTGATCAACTCCAGGATCTGTGCCTGGATCGTTACATCCAGAGCAGTTGTCGGTTCATCTGCAATCAAAAGCTGTGGATCACAGGCAAGTCCCATAGCGATCATAACTCTCTGCCGCATTCCTCCGGAAAACTCATGTGGATATTGGAGCATTCTTTCTTCCGGTCCCGGGACACCGACTTTTTCCAGCATCGATATTGCCCTTTGTCTGGCCTCCTGTTCACTTACTGTTTCGTGAACTCTTACCGCTTCCTCGATCTGCTTTCCGATCCTCTGCGTAGGATTCAGGCTTGTCATAGGATCCTGGAAGATCATGCTGATCTCTCTTCCCCGGATACTTTTCATCTCATGCTTGTTCATGGGAACAATGTCTTTCCCGTTGAGAAGGATTTCACCGTTTTTAATCATTGTCGGCGGTGAAGGATTCAGCTTCATCAATGTCTGTGCTGTCACACTTTTTCCGCATCCGGACTCTCCCACGATACAGAACACTTCACCTTTTTCTATGGAAAAACTGACATCTCTTACTGCCTGTACCTCTCCTCTGTATGTTTTGATGGAGACCTGTAAATTTTTAACTTCCAGTAATTTATTATCCATAGCCGGGTTCCTCCCACAAAAAAACAAACAAAAAAAGCATTCGTATCGCTACAAATGCTTCTTTGCATGAATGATAATATTTTTTGTTTATTTCTTGTTTTGGCTTATATTATCACTAAACTTTTTACTTTTCAAGTGCTTTTTGCACAATTTTATATTTTTCTTCCTGTGCATGATGCACATTCTCTACACGATAAAGTGTTCCACATTTTGCTGAAGTTTGTCCGCAGCAATTCTTGCAGCCTCCGCTTTTTCCTTGATCTCGTTGGCTCTTTCTACGATTACCCCCGTCTTATCCGCAATATCCGTAGTTCCCGAAGCCCCTTCGGTAGCTGCCTTGCTGACTTCGTTGATTGCCTCCATGACACCGCTGATAGATGCCAGCAGTTCTTCGGAGGAGGCAGAGAAATCCGTTACCAGTCCATCGATCTGACCGGCATCATTACTGTAAGAATCCGCCATACCGGAAAATGTTGCAAAGCTGTCCACCACATCTGTTCCGACAAATCCCAACAGCTTCTGTGTTCCTTCTGCCAGATTGTTTACAGCATCCATCACATTGTTGGTCACATCCTGGATATGAGAGACGGCTGCCTTGGACTGTTCTGCCAGCACACGGATTTCCTCCGCCACCACAGCAAATCCTTTTCCGGCTTCTCCCGCACGTGCTGCCTCAATGGATGCATTCAGTGCCAACAGATTCGTCTGTCCCGTGATCTGCATAATAGATTCTGCCAGAACTCCAATCTGGTTGACTACTTTAATTTCCTCCAGTGCCCTGGTCAGTCCTTCGTTGATCTCTTCATGAATGGCTTTGGTACGCTGATCATTTTGTGTAATATCCTTCTTAATTCCTACCGCACGTTCACGGATCGCATCTGCTTCGGTGGCACCATCCTGAGAACGTGTCGCAATATTCTTCGCTGCACTCTCAATCTCATGAGACATAGCATTGATCTCTTCAGAAGATGCCGCTGTCTCTTCCATTCCGGCTGCCAGTTCCTCTGTAGTAGCGGACACATCCTCGATCTGTTCATCCAGAGCCTGAATACTGTTATCAATATTCTGTACCATATTGTTGATCTCTGCAGCCTGCTCTTTGACTTCACCGATCAGTCCACTCATCTCTGTCCTCATAGACTCCAGAGAGACTGCCAGCCGTCCGAAATCATCACGGCGTTTTAAAAGCTTATCTCCCATAGTTTTTGAGAAATCTCCCTGTTCCATCACGCCGATGGATGCCACACATTTTTTGAGCGGCTGGACGATGCTGATAATAATGAAAACCAGAAGGACGATCACGATTGCACCTTCTATAAGTGTCGATGCAATGAACATCGTCAGTCTTCCTGTCACATAACCGGAAAATTCATCACCTACCGTGACAATCTTATCATCAATATAGTCGGTGTAATTTCCTGTGCCGATGACCCACTGGAACGGTTCAAACGCTTTGCTGTAGGAACGTTTGGGAGAGGATTCCGTCTCTCCTTCCTTTGGGAACACATAATCTACATAACCACCATCCGGCTCCTGTCCCATGCGGATGATTTCCTTTACCATCTGGTACCCGTTAGCATCCTTGGTCTCCATACGGTTTGTACCTTCTGTTGCACTTCCCAGCAGTACCACATTGGTTCCGTCATACTGATCCACCCAGAAATATCCCGAATCTCCGTAGCGAAGCTGGCGGATTTCATCCGCCGCAAGTTTCCTGGCCTCTGCTTCGGTATAGACACCAGCCTGATACTGATCATAAATGGTCTGGCAGAGCGAGATCACATTATCTACCTGCTGCTTGATCTGTTCATCGTAGGCTTCCCGCTCATCCGTCTCCATGGTATCTAATGCTTTGGACTGCAATTCTTTCATGCTTTGTGCTGAAAAGATAGTACACAACAACAGTGCAGCCATCGTTGCCAGTATTACTATGATCATTTTCGTCTGTACTTTTATATTGTTCATAAGATTCCCCTTTTCTGTTTGTCCGTTTTTGCAGATCTCCTACTTTAATTTTATGTTTATCTTATCACATTTTATAATTCTCTTCAACTTTATGTGGTTTTTTTGTGTATTATTGCCAACTTTTATTCATAATCAGGAAAATATCACCATGAATATCTGAGATATTTCCGGACAACAAAAAACCTCAGTAGATTTCTCTACTGAGGTTCCTATTCGCAGGTCAACCCCTGCTTCGCAGGGCTACAAGGATTCGAACCTTGAAATGACGGAGTCAGAGTCCGTTGCCTTACCGTTTGGCGATAGCCCTATGTCGTTTACTTGATGAAGTATACACTATCTGTTCCTTTTTTGCAATACCTAATTTAAAAAAATTTTAAAAAAATATATGAAATTGGAACAATTTCCGTAAAATCATCGCATAAACACCGTGATATAGGGGTAATCCTTCCTCTCTGCAGGCTTAAAATCCTCCATCAACCAGTTCCAGATAAAGCTGTTCTCTCCTTCCTGGGCAATATCTCCATAACAGCTTTCAAATACCACCACATCCGGATATCTGTCCGGATTGATCTTCCAGTAGTCCAACAGACGCTCATCATAGATCATAGAGCAGATCGTATCGGGGGATGCCTGCTTATGTTCTCCGAGCATACAATAGAACTGGGACGGTCCCACATAAAGTACGGTACTGCCGTCCGGCACGGCCTCCGGCCATACAGCCAGATTATTGTTGTAACGGTATGCAGTCATATAATCCGTGAGGATTCCGGCGCGTAATCCCTCTCTGTTGATGCCACGCACATTTTGAATCACATAGGCATGATATTCCTGGGATCCCAGAATCAACCAGGTATAGGAAAATGCATTCCCAAGCACAAGGATCAGGCACAGGATCTGAATTGCCTTCTTTCCTGCGGTGTTTTCCTTCTGCCAGTAGTCTCCCAGACATACCAGTCCGGCCACTGCTCCCATAATGAGATAGGTGACCAGCAGCATCGGTCCCCAGTTAGACAACAGAAGTACCGAAAAATAATTGACAAATGCCAGCAGGATCAGTTCATAGAACAGCTTTTCCGTCTTGTCTCTGCGCAGATAGGTATAACATCCCGTCAGGGATACTGCCATCAGCAAAAGCTGCGGGTAAATTGCATTAAAGGAACTGAACAGCCAGAACCAGATCTGGATCAGAAATACAATTACGAAAAACAGCATGCCCGGAAGCTGTAGCAGTCCGGGAAGTTTTTTCTTCCACACTTTCTCTATAAACCATCGGATTCCCAGAGACACCAGCAGGGCACACAGAAGGATCATGGCCATCTCGCCCAGGCTTGACCCCCATCCCAACAATTTTTCTCCCACAGTAGTCTGATGGGACCCCTCTCCCAGAATCTCGCCTGCCATCTCCAACATTTTCTGCGGTGTCATATAACTCAGAAGATATGTAAACATTACTGCCGCACTTGCCACACAGGGCAGTACATAAGCACAGAGTTCTTTCCATTTTTTCTCTGATCTGCGCACCAGCAGAAATACCAGGCAGCACAAAAATACCAGTACCATACTGGGATAAGCCAGCACATCACAGGTCATGAATATACCTGCCAGCACCAGCCACCGCATCTCTCCTGCTGTCTGTCTGCCCTCGGAGTCCTTCGCTCCGAAGTATCTCAGAAGGCACAGCACCATAAGTGCAAAGAACCAGTTATGAAGATTGGAATACTCCGGAATAAAAATGGACTTGGGTGTTGTCACATAGTAGAGAAGCCCCATCAGTGCTGCCACATTCTCATCCATCTGCGGCACCGTCCTGCGGATCGTCTTATACAGAAAGACGCTGACGCACGCCTGGATTGGGAAAAATACGAGCCGTAAAAATAGATTCAGATAATTCACTCCACCGGTCAGCATCACAAACAGCCTGATAAAAACTGCCGTAAAAATGGCGGAAGTCTGGTGTGGCTCCCACATTTCAAGCAGCAGCCGGTCTCCCATGGCAAGACGATAGCCCACCATAATACCATAGCCTTCGTCCGTATCAGCACCAATAAATAAATTTTTTGCTGTATATGCAATGATTGCAAGAATACAGATAATTTTCCAGAATTTCTTATTTTTCAGTATATTTTTCATCATGCAGTTATCATAACACAGGATTTTCCCCATAGCAATGACAAGAAACATACATAACTGCAAAACGAGGCCCACCGTCCTGCGGCAAGCCCCGTTTTTATTCAACACAATGAGAGAAACGTATGATGGTATTTTACAATGCTGTTTATACTTCAAAGATCAGATCACCATAGGCAGGTACTGGCCATACCTTCTTGTCAACCATCATCTCCAGTTCATCTACGGGAGTTCTCAGGTCATCCATTGCGGTATGTACCACATCTTTATAGAAGAAAGCAAGCTTCTTGGGATCTTCGATGCCTGCTGCCTCAGCCAGCTTATCCTCCAGAGCAGTCTCTGCAGCCTGTGCCTCAGCCAGCTTCTCGGAAATGCTCTTCAGTACAGTGGTCTGTACGGTTGCATCCGCACCTGCACTCTTAACAGCCAGTACGGTATCCGCCAGAGTCCTGGTATACCCCATAACTGCGGGAATGTACTGCTTCTTCGCCATATCTACCATGGTCAGAGCTTCGATGTTGATGGTCTTGGAGTAGGTCTCATACAGAACCTCCTCGCGGGATTCCAGCTCAGCTTTGGTGAAGATACCGAACTTCTCGAACAGTTTGATAGACTTCTCGGTGGTCAGGGTCTCGGAAGCCTCTACCATGGACTTGATGTTGGGAAGTCCTCTTCTGGCTGCCTCTTCTACCCACTCCTCAGAATAGCCGTTGCCGTTGAAGATGATTCTCTGATGCTCGGTCAGGTACTTCTTGATCAGATCGTGTACGGCAATATCGAAATCGTCTGCTTTCTCCAGAATGTCTGCTGCCTCGCAGAAAGCTTCTGCAACGATAGCGTTCAGAGTGGTGTTGGGGCTGGCGATGGAGTCTGCACTACCTACCATACGGAACTCAAACTTGTTGCCGGTGAAAGCAAACGGTGAAGTTCTGTTACGGTCGGTGGCATCCTTATCCAGATCCGGCAGAGTGGATACGCCGGTCAACAGTTTACCGCCCTGGATGGAATGAGTAGCATCACCGGTCTCAACCAGCTGCTTTACCACATCCTCCAGCTGCTCGCCCAGGAATACGGAAATGATGGCAGGGGGTGCCTCGTTAGCTCCCAGTCTGTGATCGTTGCCGACATCGGATGCACTCTGACGAAGCAGATCTGCATGGGTATCTACGGCTTTCAGGATACATGCCAGTACTAACAGGAACTGGATGTTCTCGTTAGGAGTATCGCCGGGATCCAACAGGTTGACACCGTTATCGGTTCCCAGGGACCAGTTGTTATGCTTACCGGAACCGTTCACTCCGGCGAAAGGCTTCTCGTGCAGCAGGCAGGTCATACCGTGACGTCCTGCTACTTTCTTCATGGTCTCCATAACCAGCTGGTTATGATCTACCGCAATGTTGGCGGTCTCATAAATAGGAGCCAGCTCGTGCTGTGCGGGAGCCACTTCGTTATGCTGTGTCTTGGCGGTTACGCCCAGCTTCCACAGTTCAATGTTCAGATCCTTCATGAAGGAACCGATTCTCTCGCGGATAGTACCGAAGTAATGATCCTCCAGCTCCTGTCCCTTGGGTGCGGGTGCACCGAACAGGGTACGTCCTGCGAAGATCAGGTCTTCACGCTTTAAGTATTTGTCTCTGTCTACCAGGAAATATTCCTGCTCCGGTCCCACGCTAGCTACGACCTTGGTAGCTTCGGTATTGCCGAACAGTCTTACGATACGCAGTGCCTGTGTGCTGACTGCTTCCATGGAACGAAGAAGCGGTGTCTTCTTATCCAGTGCCTCACCCTTGTAAGAACAGAATGCAGTGGGAATGCAGAGGATCACGCCGGTTGCATCCTCTTTCAGGAATGCGGGAGAGGTGATATCCCATGCAGTATAGCCTCTTGCCTCGAAGGTAGCTCGTAAGCCTCCGGAGGGGAAGGAAGATGCATCGGGCTCGCCCTTGATCAGCTCCTTACCGGAGAACTCCATGATCATCTTGCCGTACTCATCGGGATGGGTTACGAATGCATCGTGCTTCTCTGCGGTGATTCCGGTCAGAGGCTGGAACCAGTGGGTATAATGGGTGGCACCGTTCTCGATGGCCCAATCCTTCATTGCCTTTGCTACAACATCAGCGGTGGCCAGAGACAGCTCTCCGCCGTGATCAATGATCTTCTTCACTTCTTTGTATACGCTCTTGGGTAATCTTTCCCTCATCTTACCCAGAGTGAATACCTTACTGCCAAAGATTTCTTCCACGTTTAATACTTCACTCATCTTCGTTTCCTCCTTATTCTTGCTATTTTCCATGCTTCCTGCGACTTACTTGCACAGTTGCTATTCAGAACTTACATGCGCAAAATCGCATCTTCGATGCTTTCCTTTTGCTTATGTAAGTTACTTCGCCGAATAACTATCGTTACATCTTCTTGCGCATGCAAGCATTCGCCGAAGATGTACGATAGTTACGGCTCTGAATAGCAACAAAAAAAGGCGCTACACTTCCTAGTGTAAACGCCTTCGTTTCGCATTGAAAAATATTAACTTGTGAGGATCGCTCCTCTATGGCTCATTACTATACAACAGATTTTTTTTGAATGCAATACCTTTTTTGAAAAAATTGTAACTATTCAGAACTCCATTCGCAAAATCGCCTCTACGAGGCTTTACTTTTGCATCCGAAGCGATCTCTGAAGTGCTCTATACCTCAAACAACAGATCCGCATAGGTCGGGAACGGCCAGTACTTCTTGTCTACCAGCTTTTCCAGTTCATCCGCAGGTTTTCTCAGTGCGTTCATTGCCACCATGACTTCATCATGATAACAGAATGCCTGCTCCTTGCCTCTCTCCATGGCGGATGCCTTTTTCTCCACCTCGAGAAGTGCCTCGGATGCCTTTTCCATCTCTGTCAGCTTCTGTGTGATCTGCTGCAACATACGGGTAGGCACATAGGTGTCTCCGCCAGCTTCCGTAATAGCAATAACAGCATCTGCCAGCGACTTGCTGTATTTCATGACTGCAGGAATGATCTGCTTGTTTGCCATATCCACCATAGTCAGTGCCTCGATATTGATGGTCTTTGCATAGGTCTCGTACAGTACCTCCGCGCGGGAACGCAGCTCTGCCTCGGTGAAAATACCGAACTTTTCAAACAGATGGATAGCCTTGGGAGTAGTCAGAGTATCTACTGCTGCTACCATGGAAGGAATATTGGGCAATCCTCTTCTGGCTGCTTCCTCTTCCCATTCCCTGGCATAACCGTTGCCATTGAAAATAATACGCTGGTGCTCCGTCATATATTCCTTGATCAGATCATGGACTGCCATATCGAAATCTTTCGCGCCTTCCAGACGGTCTGCAGCTTCGCAGAACGCCTCTGCCACAATGGCATTCAGGGTGGTGTTGGGGCTTCCGATGGAATCCTCGCTTCCCACCATACGGAATTCGAATTTATTTCCTGTAAAGGCAAACGGTGAAGTACGGTTTCTGTCGGTAGCATCCTTTACAAAATCCGGCAATGTGGATACACCGGTGCGAAGTACACCGCCTTCTTTCAGATTGTCTGCTTTACCGGTCTCCACCAGCTGTGCCACCACATCCTCCAGCTGTTCGCCCAGGAAGATCGAAATAATGGCAGGGGGTGCCTCGTAACCGCCCAGTCTATGATCGTTACCTACATTGGACGCACTCTGACGCAGCAGATCCGCATGGGTATCTACAGCTTTCATGATACATGCCAGTACCAGCAGGAACTGAATATTTTCATTGGGGGTCTGGCCGGGCTCCAGAAGGTTTACACCATTGTCCGTAGTGATGGACCAGTTGTTATGCTTACCGGAACCGTTTACTCCGGCAAAAGGCTTCTCATGCAGCATGCAGCGCAGACCGTGCTTGCCTGCCACACGCTTCAGAGTCTCCATTACCAGCTGGTTGTGATCCACTGCCACATTGGCAGACTCGTAGATGGGCGCCACTTCATGCTGTGCGGGAGCCGCCTCATTATGCTGGGTCTTGGATGTTACACCCAGCTTCCACAGCTCGATATTGACATCATGCATGAAACCACCGATACGCTCACGGATAACACCGAAATAGTGGTCATCCATCTCCTGTCCCTTGGGGGCGGGAGCACCGAACAGGGTTCGTCCGGCGAAAATAATATCTTCACGCTGCAAAGCCTTGGCAGAATCTACCAGGAAATATTCCTGCTCCGCGCCAACGGAAGGCAGTACTTTGGTAGCTTCTGTATTGCCGAACAGGCGGACGATACGGATCGCCTGCTTGCTCAGAGCCTCCATGGAACGAAGTAACGGTGTCTTCTTATCCAGTGCTTCGCCTTTATAAGAACAGAATGCTGTAGGGATACAAAGGGTCGGACCGGTAGCGGTCTCTTTGATAAATGCGGGGGAGGTGATGTCCCATGTAGTGTAACCTCTTGCCTCAAAGGTAGCACGTAAGCCTCCGGAAGGGAAAGAAGATGCATCGGGCTCTCCCTTGATCAGTTCTTTGCCGGAAAATTCCATGATCATCCGGCCATCCTCATCAGGATGTGTCACAAAAGCATCATGTTTCTCTGCGGTAATGCCGGTCAACGGCTGGAACCAGTGGGTATAATGAGTGGCACCGTTCTCGATGGCCCAATCCTTCATGGCACTTGCCACTACATCCGCAGTTGCCAGGGAAAGTTCTCCTCCCTGATCCATGACCTTCTTCACTTCTTTGTAAGTACTCTTGGGGAGCCTCTCTTTCATCTTGCCCAGGGTAAACACCTTGCTGGCAAAAAGCTCCTCTACATTCAATTCTTCGCGCATGTCCCTACTTCCCTTCGGTATACAATAGAATAATATCGAATACAGTGTACAACATGTGCGTTATAATGGTCAATTATTATTTTCGAGGTTTTAGTGATAAGTTTTTCCAAAAATACTCTATACTCAGAACACTTCCCAGCAGGATTCCGGGCATCTGATTGTACATCTGTCTTCCACTGGCTTCCCAGAACATTAAAAAAACAACGATACCGACAAATCCCAACTGACAGATCATCAACATTACAGGTGGTTCCTGATCTCTGATAATATTGCGAAGGCTGAGGATCATTCCGATCAGTAACAGCACATACATGGACACCAGATAGCAGAAACAATACTGACAGGTGCGCCAGTAATATTTTCCCCAGGGCGAAAACATTTCCCAGAGCAGGGTTCCATCGCTGTACTCCACGTTCAAAAATGCACTGGCCCCCAGATTTCCGTTGGCAAAATTATAGCTTGCCTTTTTGCGCAAATGTACGGGATTCCAGAATTCCGATCTGTTTTCGCGAATATATTCCATACTGTATTGCTGTTTTTCCTGTCTGGTGGAAAACTCATACATATGATCCACAAACTCTGTGTTGTTGGTCCAGGAACCGTCTTCCTTCATTCCCAGTGCCACCCAGCTGATCACAGGATTGGCTGTTTCAGATGCTTCCTTTGTGATCTCGTAGGAATTGGCCCAGAGCTGCAGAGCCACTCCCAGAATCACGACAAAACCTCCAAACAGCAATGTCACTCGACGGTCCACCAACACTCTCTGCCACAAGAGGATCACAGCGCATGCGATCAGCGGTATAATCACTGTGATCTTCCATGTGCCTGCCAGTACTGCCATACCGGCCGCAAGCAGCGCCCACAGGATCTGCCGGCGCTTCCCCCTGGATGCTGCCGCCAATTTCAGGAAAGCCAGTCCCAGGATTCCCATACCGAAGCTCATGGAATCCGTATAAAACACGGCAGTCATCTCCCACATCGGAAGCAGAAATACAAAGGCAAGCAGGATTGGAAATCTCCAGCAAGTATCCCCATTCCGTTCCGCAAGATAACCACAGGCACATGCCACCAGCATCACCAGAATTACATTCCGCAGCAAAACAAAATAAAACGGGGACACATCCATCAGCAATGCCATCCGAAACAGAACGGAAAGCAAAAGCATCGGCTTCAGATTATTCGAATAGGTCAAAAAATAATTGGTGTCTTCCAGTTCTCTCCCGTTCGCCAGATTCAGGGCATCCCGATAGACATAGGTGTAATCCAGCAGAGTATTCTCATTCCCCTGCCGGCTCAATGAAACCACATAAAGCAGCACCCCAAACAATACCAGCGCTACGGCATACAGCGAATTTCTCCGGCCTGTCACCGTATATATTTTATTCCATGCCGCACCGGCCGCCAGCAGCAACACTGTAGCAGCCGCCACCCCCAGAGCCATCTGCCATGGGATCAGATGATTCCCCGGATACCTGAGTACTGTCCACAACAGCAACAGCATAAAAGCGATGAGAATACTATAGGCACCTATGGACACTCCTTTATGAATTCTGCCTTCCCTTTTCATAAGGCGTTACCTCCGGTCACTCTTTCTCAATCAGCATTTTTCTGACGCAGCAAATCAAATGCCTGCGGCGGCATGGATAACTTTATCCACAGCACCTGCTTGGGATGGGGTGCACTGTCCACACTTTCTCCCTCCTCGGTGTACATAGCTTCCACCGTGACCGGTACATTGGTGCCGTCAGGCTTCATGATTTCTATGGAATCGCCCACGCAGAATTTGTTCCGCTGCTCGATCCGGCACAGAGAATCCTTTACTGCCTCCACAATTCCCAGATAAATATATTCGTTCACGTAAGTGTTATTATCATAGATCTGCGTATTTTCATCCGGCTTGCCGAAATAGAACCCCGTCGTAAACTGACGATAGGTGCACTTGGAGATCTCTGCCTTATACCAGTCCATATTTTTCTCGTACAGCTCCGGATCGGCAAAATAATCATCAATGGCCTTCCGGTAGGTTCTGGCTACCGTTGCCACATACAATGCGGTCTTCATACGCCCCTCGATCTTGAGACTGTCGATTCCTGCCTCCACCAGCTCCGGAATATGTTCGATCATGCACAGATCCTTGGAGTTGAAAATATATGTCCCCCGCTCATTCTCGTAGACCGGCAGATATTCTCCGGGACGAGTCTCCTCCACCACCGCATATTTCCAGCGGCAGGGATGTGTGCAGGCACCTCTGTTGGCATCTCTTCCGGTAAAGAAATTGCTCAGCAGACATCTGCCGGAATAAGAGATACACATTGCCCCGTGCACAAAACTCTCAATCTCCATTTCCGTAGGAATCTTCTCCCGGATTCCCTTGATCTCTACCAGTGACAGTTCTCTGGCAGACACCACTCTTTTGGCTCCCAGCTTCCACCAGAACAGATATGTCTCATAATTGGTATTGTTGGCCTGCGTGGAAATATGCACCTCCACCTGGGGCCAGACTTCTTTGGCGATCATGAACATTCCCGGATCGGAAATGATCAGCGCATCCGGCTGCTCCGGCTTCATATCCCGCAGCTCGGCAAAATATTTTCTGGCTCCCTCGAGATCATAATTGTGCGCCAGAATATTGGCCGTCACATAAACCTTCACTCCATGTGCATGGGCGAATGCAACTCCTTCCGCCATTTCTTCACTGCTGAAATTTTTTGCCTTGGCCCGCAGTCCAAAAGCTTCTCCGCCGATATAAACAGCATCCGCGCCAAAAATAACAGCCGTTTTTAATACTTCCAGGCTGCTGGCCGGGATTAAAAGTTCCGGTTTTTTATATGTCATTTTATTTCTCCTCTTTTTCTGCAACAGATTCTCTTTCCTGATAAGCACACCATGTCAGATTTAGCGGAAGCATTATCATCACCGGCAGCATATAGCGCAGTTCTCCGTTGACCGGGGAAAGAATGCATACCGCAAACACCAGCAGTGTGGGTACTATCAGCAAAATCCGCTTTCCCTTTTTCGATCCCAGCAGATACACCACATATCCCAGCAGCAGGTATCCGTGAAATCCCGCATTATACAACAGGGAGATCAGCGGGAATTGTGTTACAAAATGTATCATGCCGATCAGAAATTCTCTCATGCCTTTCAGCTGTGGAGGAAATCCTATTTCCATATAGAACTCTTCCATCGAAAGCTGCTCTCTGCCAACCGTAGTCTCTATGATCGGCGTTCCCAGTCTGTCCTTCCGGTCCATATAAAAATATCCGTAAGTCTGGTTAAAAAATGCCTGGAAATAAGTATCCGGATGCTTGCAGAACTGTGCAAACCAGACTTTAAAATAATTCTTCAGTTGTTCCTTCGTGGGATGGGATATCATCTGGTCTTTGGCCGCATCGGATATCTCCGGTGAATAATGTGCCGTTCCCATCTGATCATAGTCATCAAACAATTCCGACAGAATCGCCCGTTCTTCCTCCGTGACCTCTGCTCCGTGATCCCTCTGGTATCTTGCCGTCTGTTGAATAGGGGCCGATAGTCCTTCCGCCAGTCTCCCCTCTTCAATATCATGTGCCGGCATATATATCTGCTCTATATAGAACAGGATCATAAAACCGGTTACTGCTGTAAACAAGTATAATTTCCACTGCTTTTTATGATAGAAAAACAGACAGATCAGCGCACCCACCAAAAGGTATCTGCCTTCTTTTCTGCAGAGTGTCATACCGCAAGAAGCACAGAGAAATACGATCTGTTTCCACCATTTTTTCTTTTCCGTTCCATCTACCAGGATATCCGCAAATGACACTCCAAAATACAACAGGCTGATATAGTACTGTGCATCCTTCACCATAGTAAATCCCCACATGGGAAATAGCGGAAACACAGTAAGAAACAGAAGTCCGAACCAACGGATCCAGACCGGAGCTTTCATTTTTTTCATAACGCAGACTAGATATGAGATTCCAACTGCCTGCAATATGGACTGTATCAAAGTATAGGTAAAAATTCCAAGATTGTCGGATCCCAGTACGACTCTTCCGAAAGCCAGACATCTTCCCATGATTGCCGTGGATACCACCGGGTGTTTATTGCTGTTTTCAATAATTCCCATGTACTTCCACACCTGTTCAAATGCATCCGCCTGAATCGGTCCCGGGAAAAAACTTATCATATAGGGCAGCGCACACAGCATTGCTATGGCAAAAGTACTCCAGAAGGGATGGGCTTGGAAAATAAAATTCTCTATTTTCCCCTTTATTTCTCTCCTGCGCACTCCTTCCCAATGTTCCGACACATAGGCTCCCAACGCAATGAGACTCTCATACAGGTTGTAATAACCGGCCATCACCACCAGCGCCAACAGGAACTGAGCAAAGTTTCCAAACACATAGTTCCAGCTGCCCTGCTCATGATAGCTCGTCCCCATTACCGTAGTAACCGCAAAAAAGGCGCACAAAACATGCAGCCATCTGTTTTTTCTCAGAGCTTCATCCTTCGTGATCCAGCATACTGCTCCCACACCCATGGTCAGAAAAACCATTTCCACATGCAGACCGTCCAATCCGTCACTCAATGTTGTCAGACAGCCCGGTGTCAACGCAAATATCATGAATAAGATCCGGAAAAACCATCCAACGTTTTTCCATTTACTGTTTTCCTTAAGCAACTGTTTCATCTGCTGTACCCTTCTTATTTCTCCAATATTTGAACGCTTTATTCATAGTTTCCAAAAGAATGAGATAAATCAAAGCATTTCCCAGCCAGTAACCACCTATTATGATCACTTTATCCGGATGTATCTTATAATAATATCTGGTCGTAGCCTGTGCATCTTCCGCAGCAAACAACCCGACGTTCCTTTCAAGACGTATATTCTCCGGGGCCACACCGTTTCCATGTTCCGCATACATAAACCGGATATTGCATTCTGCGGCTTCCGGTATTGTAAGCGTCCAATGATATGTCTGTTTTCCGGAAAGTGACACCCCCAGGGGAAGTGCGTAGAAATGATCCGCACTCATACTTCCGAGAGGAAAATCCTGTGACATCAGCTCTGTATTCTTTTCATCATATAGTACAAAATGCAATACCTGATCTGTCACCGCTTCCTGCTCAAATCCCAGCGCAAATTCTATCTGATCCAATCTGGAATACAGCGGCTTAAAATACTGTGTGATCTCCGTCCGTTCCGTGATGGGCTCACTATACACACTGTATTCACTGTAAGAGCTGCTCATATAGTTATTATACACCAGGTATCCCGGCCAGATGGCTAATTCCAGTGCAATGAGCAGCACCGTCAGCAGACCTTTTCCTATGACCTCTGCCTTGTTGATTTTCTTTTTCTTTTGACCCGACATCATAATATATAAGGATACACGAGATGAAGAATTTATGCAAACAAAACTGGTATCAGATCACATTACTTTTTCTGTTTTGTGTCACAGTATTTTTAAGATTCTATAAACTGACCGTTTTACCGGATGTTTTACATATAGACGAAGCCGCTCTTGGATATAACTCCTGGTGTCTGGCCAATTACGGTACCGATCGTTATCTCAATGTGCTGCCTTTCTATCCGCAGAATTTTTACGGTGGCCAAAGCCCTCTCTATACTTACCTTGTCGTATTGCTGATCAAGTTTTTCGGGAAGGGGAATCTGTCCGTTTTTCTGGTAAGATTTCCTGCTGCCTTTGCCAGTATTCTTCTGTGGATCACCGGCACCAGGAGCATGTCCCTTATCTTTGATAATAAAAAAATCACCCTCGCTGCTGCTCTTTTTCTGTGTTTCTGCCCGTATTTTGTGATGTCCGGACGTTATGCCCTGGACTGCAATCTGATGTTGTGCTGCATTTCCTGTTCTGTTCTTGTACTGCTTTTGTATCTGAAAACAGGAAAACTGCATACTTTACTTCTGTCCGGAGTCTGCTTCGGTATCAGCTTGTACTCTTATGCATTGAGTTATCTGATCATACCTGTTTTTCTGGTTCTGATCTCTCTTTACATGCTTTACCATAAAAAAATCACGTTTTCCAGAATACTGTTGTGGGCGGTCAGTGTCTGCATTACGGCATTGCCCGTGATCCTTTTTGCCTACACACTTCTCTTCCATGCAGAGCCTATTCATTTTCTCGGCTTTACAATTTCTCCTATTTCCGGCAACCGCATGGATGAAATTTCTTTTTCCTCATTGGGTGCAAATCTGTGGAACAACCTTAAGATCACTCTGACATACAGTATTTATCCTATGGATTCCGTGGATAAATTCTATACCTTATACCCGGTTTCCATCCCTTTTATCCTGTTGGGAATGTTATGTTCCGTTTATGACTTCGGAAATTCCTTCCGGACACGCTGTTTTCATTCCGGCACAGTATATCTGTTCTATTTCATCAGCTGCTCCTTTGTGGTTGCTCTGACACCTACAGATCATCTATATCGTGCCAACAGCATCTATATCTGTTATCTGTTCTTTTTTCTCCGTGGTATCCGGGCATGTTGCGATTTTCTTACCGTTTACCGGAAAGCATTTCTGAGCATTCTGGCTTATGGCTATGTGCTGTGGATTGCTTCGTTTATGCGTTACTATTACACTATATATTCCGTGCTGGATCTGCATACCTATGCAAATTCCTTCTATTTTGCCGATATTTCCGACATTGTCACCTATATTGACGAAAATCTCGGGGATAAAGAAATCTATGCGGACTGCGTTGATGTAGAGGAGTTTTTGTATTTTTATTATCCTATTTCTCCTTATGAGCGCGTTCCCCTGTCCGCCCGGGAAGAAGACGATGAAATCCCCAAGCATTATATACTGAATGCTTCCACTCCGCTCTCTCCTTCCGCAGCCTACATTGTCCGCAAAGAAAATCAGGAATTTATTTCTTATCTGAACGATTCCGGACTTTCCTGCCATACGGTAGAATTTTCACCGTATTACTTATTTTATTTTGATTGATTGCGAGGTATCCACAAATGAAGGATCTGAAATCTCTGGTGAAAAAATACTGGTATTCCGCAGCCATCCTGCTGTTGTTTCTCATTGCGGTCTTCCTGCGCGTTTATCGTCTGGAAAGCCTGCCTGACGTTCTTCATATCGATGAAGCAGGACTGGGTTATAATGCCTGGTGTCTGGCTCATTACGGAACCGACCGGTATCTCAATGTACGCCCTTTTTACCCTCAGAATTTTTATGGTGGTCAGAGTCCTCTTTATACCTACTTACTGGCTCTGCTGATCCGGACAGTCGGACAGGGCAACCTGTCTCTTACGCTTCTCAAAATTCCCGCCGTCCTTGCAAGCCTGTTGCTGTTTTTTGTCGGGACCAAAAGTATCCGTCTGGTGTTCGATGATCAAAAATGGAGTATTGCTGCTGCTTTCCTGTTGGCAGTCTGCCCCTATTATATCATGTCCGCCCGTTTTGCCCTGGACTGTAATCTTATGTTGTGCTGCTCAGCTGTAGCATTGCTGTTTCTCATCCGTTTCACACAGACTAAGACCCTTCGGAACCTTATATTATCCGGAGTCTTTTTTGGTATCACGATGTATTCGTATGCACTGAGTTACTTCCTGATCCCTATTTTTCTGATCTGCATTTCCCTGTATCTGCTATACACGAAAGAAATATCCTTCCGCCGGGTTCTGCTCTGGGCTGCATGTGTATGTATTACAGCTCTGCCCGTAATATTATTTGTGTGCTCCCTGTTATTCCACTGGGAAACCATTCATTTTCTGGGGCTTACCATATCTCCCATCGCCTCCGAGCGCATGTCCGATGTGGGAGTCACTTCTTTCTGGGAAAATATAAAAGATATCATAAAGATTACCTTGACATGTGGTTCCTACCGTTTAGATGCCGTACCTAAATTTTACACGCTTTATCCCTTATCCATTCCTTTTATTGTTCTGGGATTTATCGGTGCAGTTTACAGTTTTCTTGTCTCTCTGTACAAGCGGACTTTTCAGGCCGACAGTATCTATCTGCTGTTCTTTCTCAGCGGTCTCATCACCATTGGTCTGTCCGGATCCGGCTATGTCTACCGGGCTAACAGTTTCTTTATCTGTTATCTCTTCTTCCTGATAAAAGGACTTTTCCTTTGCTGCCGTTTCCTGTCCTCTTATCACACAGGCTTTATGCTCCTTTTGTCCGCCGGTTATCTCTTATGGTGCATCTCTTTCTGCAGCTTTTATTTCCGGGTCTATACCATGACCGACGTCTGCCCGAATTATCTGTATTCCATCTCCTTCCGGGAGTGTGTGGATGATGTGAATCTCAACCTGGATTATGCGGATCTCTATGTGGATCTGGTCAACATGAAGGAGTTTTTCTTCTTTTATTATCCCGCATCTCCTTATGATACTCAGGATGAAGAAACCTTTACCGACGGTATACACACTTATCATTTTCTCACCGACTATTCCACGAAGATCAGTCCTTCTTCCGTCTATGTGGTATACAAAAAGAACAATGAATTCCTGCAGAATCTGTCAGAGTCCGGACTGGCTTACCAGACCTGGGAATACCCGTATTATTATGTTATCTATTTTGAGTAACTGTGCTTTCCTCTTTCTTCGTACTCAGTGTCACTCCATCACCTACCGGCAGGATCACCGTCTCCAGTTCCGGATGATGTTTCAATTCATACAGATATTCCCGCATCCTTGCATGAATGGTCCGGTTCCTTCTGGTTACGGCAAAACGGGATTCTATGATATCACCGTCCTGTAATACGTTGTCGGAAATCAACAGTCCGCCGGGGGCCAACAGGCGTAAGATATCCGGCAGGAAATGAATGTACTGTCCCTTCGCCGCATCCATAAAGATCACATCATAGGTGCCTTCCAGTTCCCGCAGGATCTCCGTAGCATCACCCTCCAGCAGAGTGATCCGGTCTTCCCTGCCTGCCTTACGGAAGTTCTCTTTTGCGATAGGAATTCTTTTCTCATATTTTTCGATCGTCGTGATATGACAATCCCCCGGTGCATATTCACTCATCAGTAACGCAGAAAAGCCGATAGCAGTCCCAACTTCCAGGATGCTCTTCGGCTTTGTAAATTTCAGCAAAAATTTCAGCAGACTTTGCATGGATCTGCGTATGATGGGAACCTGTGTCTCCAGAGCGAATTTTTCAATCTCATTCAGCCACGCCGGATTCCCGCTGTCCAGGGAATCGATAAACGCGGACATTCTCTCGTCTATGATCATACTGTCCCTCATTTCACACTTTACTGTGCAACTGCAGTGGTATCCTGTGTCTCACCGGTAATCGCACTGCCGTTGTCTATAGTCTCCACTGTCTCTTCCGTTGCGCTTTCCGTCTGTCCGGCCATGACTTCCATCATTTCCTCTGCGGTCATGGCAGTACTCAGCTCATAAGTTCCGGGCTGCCAGTCCTTCTTATTCTCAGATAACAGATACTGTAATGCGAACAGTCTGCTGTCACGTGTCAGGCCCTTTTCCTGCATAATTGTGCCAATCTCCGTTGCGGACATGTCCGAGGTCAGGGTTACTGTGATCTTACGTCCCTCTCCGGCAGAGACCGCCGGTTCTGTGAAAATACGATAACCATAGTCGTAGCATGTAGACGCTCCGGTGTACACCAGATATACCACGATCACTGCAAATGCCACTTTTAAGATAGCGCCCAATACGGCACCTGCCAAATTTGCTGCCTTCATGTGTTCTGTCCTTTCTTATCCAAGTAATCCGCATTTCGATCCATACATTCGCAAAATCGTCTCTTCGAGACTTTCCTTTTGCTCACTCAAAATGCATCTGATCGGTAACGTAAAGTCCGATCCCCTGCATCATACGGCAAAATGCCAGCTCCGCCGCCAGAAAATCCGACACCAGTGGATTCTCCCGGAAAGCTTCGTTTTCTCTGGTAAACTGATCCAGCTTATCAAAGTTGGTGTCCTTGCTGGTCTGCAATTCAAAATTTCTGGTCCGGAATTCATCGATCTGTCTCTTAAGTTCCGGTTGCTCCTTCACGCGGGCCAGCTGCTTCTGATATTCCAGATAAGCGTCGGTATTACGAATCGCCTGTACCATCTGCTCTACAGCCTGATTTACATTTTCGTCCGATGTAATCTTCATCTGCTTACGACCTTTCCAGCAATCGCTGCTATTACACTTCCATAATGATCGGAAGGATCATGGGACGTCTCTTGGTCTTCTTCCATACATAATCGCCGAGGACATCCTTGGTGGTGGTCTTCAGTTTACCCCAGTCCGTAATTCCCTTATCCAGACATGCCTGCAGCGCATCATCCACGGTGCGTCTGGCTTCCTCGATAAGTTCATCGGATTCCTTCACATATACAAAACCTCTGGATACAATGTCGGGACCTGCTACCAGTTCTCCACTGGCCTTGTCCAGACTCATGACCACGATCATAATACCATCTTCTGCCAGATGCTGTCTATCTCTCAATACTACATTTCCGACATCACCGACACCCAGACCGTCCACCAGAATAGCTCCTACGGGTACTCTGCCATTGACCTTGGCCTGTTCCTCGCTGACTTCCAATACATCTCCGGAGGACAGGATGAAGATATTGTCCTTACTGATGCCCAGACTCTCTGCAATCTTGGCCTGTGCCTTCAGATGCTTGTATTCACCATGCACGGGTACTGCGTACTTCGGATGGATCAGGGTATAGATCAGCTTGATCTCTTCCTGGCAGGCATGTCCGGATACATGAGCATCCTGGAAAATAACATCTGCGCCTTTGCGGAGCAGCTCGTTGATGATCTTGGTGACGGACTTTTCATTGCCCGGGATGGGGTTGGAGGAGAAGATTACGGTATCCCCCGCACCGATCGTGATCTTACGGTGCATATTGTTGGCCATACGGGACAGGGCTGCCATACTTTCGCCCTGGCTTCCGGTGGTGATAATCACCTGCTGCTCATCGGGATAATTCTTCATCTGATCCAGATCCACCAGTGTATTCTCGGGGATATTGATGCACTCCAGCTTGATGGCGGTATCCAGGATATTCACCATACTGCGGCCTTCCACAGCTACTTTACGGCCGAATTTATAGGCCGTGTTGATGATCTGCTGTACACGATCCACATTGGATGCGAAAGTCGCCACAAAAATTCTGGTATTTTTATGTTCTTCAAATAAGGTATCAAATGTCTTACCTACGGTCTTCTCGGAAGGGGTAAAACCGGGACGCTCGGCATTGGTGGAATCGCACATCAGTGCCAGTACACCCTTTTTACCGATCTCGGCAAAACGCTGTAAATCAATGGCATCTCCATAGACCGGAGTATAGTCTACCTTGAAGTCTCCGGTGTGTACCACGATACCGGCAGGGGAATAAATTGCCAGTGCTGCGGCATCTACGATGCTGTGATTCGTCTTGATGAATTCCACACGGAAATCACCCAGATTGATGGACTGACCGAACTTCACCACTTTGCGTTTGGTCTTCTTCATGAGGTTATGCTCTGTCAGCTTGTTCTCAATGATCCCCATGGTCAGGCGGGTTGCGTAGATGGGCACATTGATATCACGCAGCACATAGGGCAGTGCTCCGATATGATCCTCATGTCCATGAGTGATGACAAATCCCTTTACCTTATCGATATTATCCTTCAGATATGTTACATCGGGAATGACCAGATCGATTCCCAGCATATCATCCGCAGGGAAAGACAGTCCGCAGTCCACCACAATAATACTGTCCTCGTACTGGAAGGCAGTAATGTTCATACCGATCTGCTCCAGGCCTCCCAAAGGAATGATCTTCAGACCTGAAACGTTACTATTCTCTTTTTTCTTTTTCAACGAAATTACCTCCAAATTCTATACGTCTATACAACTGTTCTTAGTGTATGTATCCCGGCGTTAGAACGGATTGTTATGCTCTGCAAACAAAGATCTGTGATTTCACGCCTGCTCCTTCCGGCTCTCTTCTCAAAGACTCCCGTGGAGATCAGACATCCCAGATCTTACGATTCCATCAAAATAACGGCATCTCTCATGCCCTTCGTGTATTCCCTGTCACTTTTAGCACAAAACCATTATATGCTGAAACCGGCAAAGCCTCCAATATCCCTCTCTGCCAATCATACAAATCATATATAAATATAAGACCGTCCTTCTCGCAGAACTGCCTGTATTTATCATATATCAAGGTCATAAGCCTGAAAACACAACGTGCTTGCACGGGAGTGATTTTATGGCTTAATGACCTGCCCCAATATGATCTAAATTAAATCAACGTCCTCTAACATATCCGCAAATACTCCGGATACCGCTTCCAGTTCTTCATCATCGGAGACTACATCATAAATGCTCTCTTCTTCACCATCCTGAGACATATCCTTCAGGATCAGGGCATCTCCGTCTCCCTCTTCCACATCGGTTACCAGGATGTAATTGTGTCCACCGATCCTGGTCTGTTCCAGTACATAAAATTCTACAGGTTCTTCGCCTTCGGGGCGAAATGTAATCTTTTCCAATTTACTCATTCTGTTTCCTTTTTCTTCTCATTGTTCCTGCGATCCAGATAGCCCTGCAGGATCAGAGTAGCTGCGATCATATCCACGTAATCCTTACGGTTCTCACGGCGGATTCCCGCTTCCATCATGGCTTTGTCCGCTGCCACAGTCGTCAGTCTCTCATCCCAGAAATATACCGGGAGACCGGTCCTGCGCTCCAGCTTCTCCTTGAACTCCTTGGTCAGTTCCACGCGGACACCCTCGGTATCGTTCATGTTCTTGGGAAGTCCCAGTACGATCTCTTCCACTTCATTCTCCACGATCAGTTCTTCGATCCGGGCCAGCGTCTGTCGTAATTTATTCTCTTCTTTGCGGCGAATGATCTCCACACCCTGCGCTGTCAACAGCAGACTGTCACTAATCGCCACGCCCACGGTACGTGAGCCGAAATCCAACCCCATAATACGCATGTGGGTCCTCCTGATAACTGTAATTATTTCCAGTGTTTTGTCCTGATATACTCCGTGAGCAGTTCTTCCACCAGTTCGTCACGCTCTACCTTCATGATGAGGCTGCGGGCATTTTTGTGACTGGTAATATAAGTAGGGTCCCCGCTCATGATGTAACCTACGATCTGGTTCACCGGGTTGTATCCCTTTTCCGTCAGTGCCTCATATACGGTAGAAAGCACCAGCTTCACACCGGTCTCAGGTTCTGTCTCTACCTTGAAGTATTGTGTATTTCCTAAGTCCTGCATACGATCCTCTTTTTCTGCCATAGGGCAAATCTTTCCGTTATGCCTTATATTACCGCATTTACTTTGAAAATTCAAGGGGTGATAGTAATAGGATTTCATCCGTCAAAAACCCCTGTACCCTGCCGCATATCACGGTATTTGCAACATTTTTTTTATTTTCCTTCACAGAGACAGCCAGTTTGACATAATCTCTCGTGTGTCCCAGCAGATATTCCATTCCGCCGATCTCCTTGGTCTCCTCCAGAAGCACCTCCGCCTCCCGTCCCACATAGTGGGTCCGGAACTGCTTCGACTGTTCCTTCTCCATAGCCAGAAGTTCCGCACTTCTGGTGGTCTTCACGGGATCCGGCACCTGATGAGACATCACGGCCGCTCTGGTGCCTGCCCGTTTGGAATACTTGAAAATATGCATCTCGAAGAATTGAATCCGGTCTAAAAATTCCTTTGTCTGCGCAAACTCTTCCTCAGTCTCCCCCGGGAAACCCACAATGACATCTGTGGTGATGGCTGGATGGTCAAATACCTTACGAAGCAGCGCAACACTCTCCGCATATTCTTCGGAAGTATATTTACGGTTCATACGGCGTAGCGTGGCATCACAGCCGCTCTGCAAGGACAGATGGAAATGGGGACACAGCTTCGGCAGTGCCGCCATTCTGGCTGCCGTCTCCTCCGTAATAATGCGGGGTTCCAGGGAACCGATACGGATCCGCTCAATACCTTCAATATCATGGATCCGTTCCAGCAGATCGATCAGCTTACTGCTGCCGGAATAATCTCTTCTCTCCTCATCTTCTTTTAATACGGAGACACTTTCTCCCCGCTTCCAGGCTTCCTCGTCGAAATCAATGCCGTAGGAACTGATATGGATACCTGTCAATACGATCTCCCGGTATCCGTTCTGTGCCATGCCGGTGATCTCCCGGATGATATCTTCCGCCCTGCGGCTGCGGACTCTGCCTCTGGCATAGGGGATAACGCAGTAAGAGCAGAACTGATTGCATCCGTCCTGAATTTTAATATAGGCTCGGGTGTGCTCCGCCGTCTGTTTCAGAGTCATTTCTTCGTATTCTGCAGTATGGTTAATGTCTATAACAGTAGTGTCATGCAGAGTCTTGTCCACACCATGTCCGGCATTTTCTGCATTCTCTGCCACCGCATCTTCCTGTTCCAGATCCTGCAAATATTCCTCCAGAATGGATGCCAGGTTCTTCTTGCGGTTGTTGCCGATCGCCAGATCGATGCAGGGATCCTGCTCAACATCTTCCCTTCCGGTCTGCACGTAGCATCCCACAGCCACCACCAGTGCCGCCGGATTTTTCTGCTTCGCACGATGAAGCATCTGTCTGCTTTTCCGGTCTGCAATATTGGTAACTGTGCAGGTATTTACAATATAAATATCTGCGGTTTCATCAAATGGTACAATAGTATAACCTTTTTCTTGTAACATTTGTTGCATTACTTCTATTTCATAGGAATTAACCTTACATCCGAGGTTGTGTAATGCTACACTTTTCATAGGATTCCTCACTTTTTTTGTATTGTTTTCGTCTTGACTTTTGAGCGTTCCCCCATTAATATAAAGTCAGAAGGTATGACACACATTAAGGAGGTAGTCAACATGAAGACAGTTCAGATTTCTTTAAATTCTATTGATAAGGTAAAATCTTTCGTAAACGATATTACTAAGTTCGATTATGATTTCGATCTTGTATCCGGCAGATACGTAATTGATGCAAAGTCCATCATGGGTATCTTCAGCCTGGATCTTTCCAAGCCTATCGACCTGAACATCCATGCAGAGGATGGCGCTGATGAGGTTCTGGAAGTATTAAAGCCTTATCTGGTATAAGTTACCGATTCGGAATTCCGAATACATAGTAAAACAGAGAACACCTTGAGAGACGCAATCCTCTTGAGGTGTTTTTTATATGCCATTTCAAAAAAGTAACTATTCAGTACCTCTGTTTCCCCGGTTCTGAATAGTTACTCTGCATTCGCACTTATGCTTCCGCAATGATCAGTTCTTTGGTCTCCAGTGCGGTCTTCACCAGTTCGTCGATCTTCTCATCCAGATTGTGTTCATGTCTGCGGATCACCTTCACGTTCGGTTTCGTCACGGGATGTTTTGCCACGAAGATGGTACAACAATCTTCATAGGGCAGAATGGAAGTCTCATAAGTCCCGATCTTCTCGGATACTTCTACGATCTCCTGCTTGTCAAATCCGATCAGCGGACGGTAGACCGGCAGCTCACATACTTCATTGGTAGCAATCAGGGAATTCATGGTCTGGGATGCCACCTGTCCGATGCTCTCACCGGTGATCAGGCCCAGGCACTCAGTCTCTTTCGCGATCTGTTCCGCAATCCGCATCATATAACGGCGCATGATAATGGTCAGTTCCTCATGAGGACATTTCTCATAAATATATAACTGAATATCGGTAAAATTGATCACATGCAGATAGATCGGTCCGGTGTAACGGGCAACGATCTTCGCCAGATCCACTACTTTCTGCTTCGCACGCTCACTGGTGTAAGGCGGTGCATGGAAATATACCGCATCGATCTTGACGCCTCTCTTGGCGATCATATAACCTGCCACGGGAGAATCAATACCACCGGAGAGAAGCAGCATTCCCTTGCCACCGGTACCTACGGGCATTCCTCCGGGACCGGGCAGGATCACGGAGTAGATATAGATTTCTTCACGGATCTCAATGTTCAGCATAATATCGGGATGATGTACATCCACCTTCATATTGGGATAAGCCTTCAGGATAGCTTCTCCCATATCCATGTTGATGGTCATGGAATCCTTGGGGTAATTTTTCCGGGCACGTCTCGCTGCCACCTTGAACGTCTGATTGCAATCGGGATATACTTTTGCAATGTAGTCAATCACGGTTTCACACAGCTTCTCAAAGCCCTCATCCTGTACGTGCACTACCGGGCAGATTCCGGAGATTCCGAAGACTCTTTGTAAGTGTGCCACAACTTCATCGTAGTCAAATTCTGACTCTGCATCTACGAAGATACGGCCCTGTGTCTTGTGCACCAGGAATTCTCCCTCACACTTTTTCAGTGCATACTTAATCTGGCGTACCAGAGCATCTTCGAACAGGTAACGGTTCTTTCCCTTAATGCCAATCTCGGCATATTTTATCAAAAATGATGTAAACACGTTCGTTTCCTTTCTGAGTGTTTCTCAAATCGCTTATCTGCGACTGTATCTGCGTAACATAGGTACTATATTGTACAATGCCTGGAGACATACGTCAATCTCTTCTTCCGTGGTAAATACGGAAAAACTGAAACGTATGGTGGAATCCAGCAGGGATTTATCGATGCCGATGGCTTTCAGTGTAGCAGAAGGCTGCGGCTTGTGTGCAGAGCAGGCGCTTCCTGCAGAAACATAGATTCCCTTGTCCTCCAGTGCATGCAGGAGCACTTCACTTCTGACGCCGGCAAAAGATACGCTGACAATGTGTGCCGCCGTTCCCTCACCGTACGGTGCATCCGGCAAAAGTCCGTTGACCTTCACCTGATCCAGTCTTTCCACACCTTCAATGAATCGTCTCTTGCAGGCGCAGAGTCTGGCATGATCCTCATCAAAATGACTATAGAGCATTTCCGCTGCTTTTGCAAGTCCCGCAATACCGGGCACATTCTCGGTACCGGAGCGGAGGTTCTGCTGCTGTCCGCCACCGAATACGATGGGCTGGATCTTCACCCGTTCCCCTACATACAGCAGTCCGACGCCCTTCGGTCCGTGGATCTTGTGTCCACTGACGGACAGCAGATCAATGTGCATCTTCTTGGGATAGATCCGGGATTTTCCGAATCCCTGTACCGCATCCACATGGAACAGCGTATCCGGGTTCATCTGTTTGATCAGAGCTCCGGCTTCCTCAATGGGCTGCAGGGCTCCGATCTCGTTATTCGTGTGCATGATAGATACCAGAATGGTCTCCGGTGTCATGGCTCTGCGTAAGTCTTCCAGCCGGATACGTCCGCAGGGATCCACCGGCAGATAAGTGACACGATACCCCTGGGTCTCCAGATAACGCATGGTCTGCAGGATAGCGGGATGTTCGATCTGCGTCGTGATCAGATGATTGCCTCTGCGGCAATTCGCCAGGGCGCAGCCGATCAGTGCCATATTATCGGATTCCGTTCCCCCGGAAGTAAATAAAAGCTCTCTCTCCTCCACCTTCAGAATCCTTGCCAGAGTCTCCTTGGCATAGCGGAGGTATTTCTCTGCCTCCACTCCCTTCATATGCAGGCTGGAGGGATTACCGTAATCTTCACACATGATCTTCGTCATCAACTCTGCCACTTCCGGGAATGTCCTTGTGGTAGCGGAATTGTCCATATAGACTTCCATTCTCTTCTTCTCCTTGCTATCTATCTCTTCAGTAACTATTCAGCGCCCTATTCGCCAAATCGACTCTTCCGGGCTTTCCTTTTGCTCTGAATAATTACTATATTCTTCTTATGATTAAAATATGCCGCAGGCAGGCGATCCGTGCCGTCCGCTGTCTAATTTTCCAACTGATACATCAGCCATGCGATAGTCGTAAATCCGGCCGTCTCCGTCCGCAGGATCCGTTTCCCCAAAGTGATCGGTTGAATTCCCGCCTCCGTGGCAAGTCTTATCTCCTCCGGATCAAATCCGCCCTCCGGGCCGATGAAAATAGCGATCTGCTGTCCGGGTCTTGCGCTTTCGATGAGCTGTTTCGTCTGTGGCATTCCTTCCGCCAGCTCGTAAGGTACCAGTTTCAGATCCATTTCAGAAGCCGTTTTCACCGCCTGCACATAACTCATAACCGGTGCCACCGTCGGGATCACGCCTCGTTTGCTCTGCTTGGCGGCTGCTTCCGCAATTCCCTGCCAGCGCTTTATTTTGCTGTCCGCTTTTTTCTCATCCAATTTCACCACGCAGCGTTTCATAGCCACCGGAATGATCTGAAAGGCTCCCAGTTCCACAGCCTTCTGGATGATGAGCTCCATCTTGTCCGCCTTGGGCAGTCCCTGGAACAGATAGATCTTCGCCGGAAGCTCTACTCCGTCTTCCTTGATAAAACGAAGCTCCAGACGGACACAGTCCTCTTCCAGTGCAAGGATCCCACAGCGATATTCCTTCCCGTCGATTCCATTGCTGACAGCCACTTCTTCGCCGGGGCGCATCCGCAGTACATTTTTGATATGATTCACATCGGTTCCCCGGATGATAACGCTCTTCGCTGCCACGTCGATCTGTTCCGGTTCTACAAAAAACTGATACATAGAAACTCCTATTTTAAGCGCTTAATTCTTTCTTGCGGTAACGCTGACCCATTCTCCCTGGTAGGTCACTTCCAGTACTTCCAATCCAGCGGCCTTCACAGCCTCCACCACGGTCTGCTCCTTGTCATCAATGATGCCAGAGGTGATGTAGATACCGCCCTTCTTCAGCTGATGTACGATGACAGGAGTCAACGGTACCAGTACATCTGCCAGAATATTGGCCACCACGATATCATAACACTCATAGCCTACCTTGTCCTGCACTTCTTTGTCTGTAATGATATTGCCGATCATCATGTCAAACTGTGCCGGATCGATTCCATTCACTTCGCAGTTCTGGGCCACAGCTTCCACAGCACAGATATCCAGATCGGTTCCCACGGCATGTTTTGCCCCGAACATGAGGGATAAAATTGCCAGAATACCGCTGCCGGTGCCGACATCCAAAAGCTCTGTCTCAGGAGTGATGAACTTACGCAGCTGACGGATACACAGCTGTGTGGTCTCATGCATACCGGTGCCAAATGCCGTACCGGGATCGATATGAAGCACCATCTTGTCAGTATCTTCCGGTTTGATATTTTCCCAGGAAGGGATCACCAGAATATCATCGATATAGAACTGGTGGAAATACTGTTTCCAGTTGTTGATCCAGTCAATGTCCTCCGTCTCATCTACCACAACAGAAGCCTCGCCGATATCCATAAACTGGCGTAAGTCTTCCAGTTCCCGCTTTACATCCGCAAGTACAGCTTCGGTCGTGGTCTTCTCCCCGGCCACTTCCAGACTGCCGTCCTCTTTTTCCTCTACAAAAAAACTTAAATAGGCAATGCCGTCATCCTCCGGTCCGTCCGGCAGGATATCTACAAACATCTGCTCCTTCTCCATGGCGGTCAGGGGCACCTTGTCTTCGATCTGTGCCCCTTCCAGTCCGAGATCGTACAGGGTGCTGATAATAATATCTTCCGCTTCCGTTACCGTCTTTATTCTGAATTTAACCCACTTCATTGTTCTTTTTTTCCTTTCTTTTCCATTGTTCCAACACAGCATATATCATTGCAGCCACGATTGCAATAAAACTGTCGATTTCCAATACGCTGACCGCATCCAGCTTCTCTCTCCAGGTGTACCGGTTCAATGCCTGTCCGTCCACAGTTGCTTCATGTACCACCAGTTGCTGATTTTCCGGTACATGCGCCTTTTCCGTAGTAGTATATACTACCTGCGGCAGATTCTCGGAAATACTTTGATTCACGATCCGGTATTCATATACAGCGCCCCTTTTCAGCCGGGTCTCGATGACGGCAGGGAAAAATGTTGTCGATTCCATGGCATCATAAGGAATCACACCTTCATATATCTTCTGATCCTCTTTCCATATCTCCAGACCCAGAAGTCCGTTCCGTTCTTCCTCCTGATTATAGTTCACCGCGATTTCCAGTGTTTTCAGAAAATCTGTCTCCGCAACAAAATACTGCGAAGCATATTCTCCCACCTGCAGGGGCTCTGTATATCCATAATCCTCACTTAAGGAACTGTCCTTTTTATCTTCACGGATTCCTCCATACGGCCATACAAACAACATGGAAAGTATCGCTGCCAGCAGGACTCCTCTTTCCACCCATTTAATCATTTCCCGTTTCCTCCGTTATGTTCACCTTTAAAATATCAAAATCCGTATTCCCATCCATATACTGAAATCCATAATGTCCCATATTTTCATAGGTTACGGTATATTTATCCGATTCCTCCAGCAGATGTCCGAAACACTGGAAATACCAGACTCTTTTCCCCACCAGTTCTTCCAGATCCGGCACCTCTTCCATGGTATAAAAGATCTGGTCCGGCATATAGCATCCGAATAGCTGTCCGAAGCGGGAATCCGTATCGTAGACGACCACATCTCCCGGCTCCATATTCTCCGCTATAAATGCCTTCGTCTCTTCCAGATATGAGATTGTACCATATTCTTCATGATAAGAGATTCCGTAGGCCGACACTCCCATCCACACAGTGAAGGACAGACAGGCGATCCATTCCTGTAAATTGATCCTGGATAAAATGATAGCCATTCCCAGCCAGAACAATCCCATGCTATGCATAACATGGCGGTAGGTAAAAAAGTGGGACGCGTGTAATGCCAGCAGCGCCGCCATCAAATAGCTTACTGGGAAAATACAGGTACACAGAACCGCAAAAACACCGTTTCTTCTCCCCAGCCGCTTCCAAAAGAGGATCGCGCAGACCAGTGTCAGTACAAAAAGAAGTTCTCCCATTTTGGTCGCATACTTCACTCTGGTTCCGAAAATGAAATCAAAAAATTCGTAAATACCGAATTTGGATCGGTTCGTCGGGTTTCCATCAGAAACCAGCAGATGAAAGAAATCGGATTTTATCAGCCATGCCACAAAAAGCAATACAACGGAACCACCACAGACAAACGGCTTCCAGATCTGTTTTCTGTCCTGCTGCCAAATCACCGCCACCAGATACAGGTAGATAAACAGGTAACTGAACGCGGTAAAGTAATGACTGAAAATACCGCAGAAGGTCGTCAGAAACAATATCGTCCACAGGGCCTTACTGTTCAGCCGCTCCCGCAGGAAATAAGCGGTCAGTCCGCAGACGGTAACTCCAAACACCGTCCAGGAATACATTCTGTTGTTCACACTGATCTTCATCATTGCAGGTGTCAGGCTTACCATGATCATATAAAGGGCTGCTGTCTTCGCTCCCCACTGCCTGCGGATCACAACAGGCCCCAGCAGCATGGACAATACCGTTCCCAGCAATGCAAACATTTTGTAGGCAATAATGCCGTCTCCTGCCAGAAACGACCACAGCCGCAATCCCATATACCATACCGGCACATCCGTATCATGGGCCGCCAGTACCACGCGAATGATTCCCATCATCGTATTGTCATGGGCTGTGCGATAACTGTATGCTTCATCATAGTCGATCCCCTCACTGAGACACAGGGAGAACAATACCGCCGTGCACAGAATGAGGATCAGCCATAAGCCAATGGTTGCAATTTTATGTTTCTTTTCCGAAGTCATTTTTTTCATCTTCATCAGATCATTAATCCTGTCTTCTCTTTACTCTTCTCTATCATATGATTCAGCTTGCGGAACGGCGGCTCCAGTGCCAGTCCCAGCAGCAATGCTACGATCAGGAACAGTGTCATTTTTCCTACATTGATCCAATAATCCACGCCGTACATTCCTGCAATACATTCTTTAAACGCTTTCATGCCAAACTGGAACGGCAGGAAAGGATAGATCCACTGGAATACCTGCGGAAGAGCCTCGATAGGGAACGTTCCGCCGCTTCCCGCCACCTGGATGACCATGACTACAATAGCCAGTGCCTCACCCACGTTTCCAAAAGCGAAAGTCACAGAATACATAAAGCAGCTGAATGCCGCACTGGCCACGGCTGCCGCCAGCCAGTATAAAAACCTGTGCTGACACTGTATCTCAATATAATAAAGGTTCCCAAGAACAATAAGCAGTGTCTGTGCCTGTCCGATCAGGAAAAACAGCAGATATCTGCCAAAATATCTCTCATGCGCCTTATAATGATCCCCCGGTTCAATGGGTTTCACACCCACGTGAATAATAGCCACCAGGAACAGCGCTCCCACCCAGATTGCCAGGATCGTATAGAACGGCGATGCCGCAGAGCCGTAATGATCCACCGGATAAACAGGTACCGTCTCCAGTCTGACCGGAGAAGATACGAAGTCTGCCACCGCCGTCGGATCGGCAGCCATAGCGCTTAAAATATCCTCATAGGTCTCCGCACCGGTGATCCGTTTTATATTATCTGCTATTTTGCTGACCTTGTCCAGCAGTTCCTGTGCGATCACCAGGGAATCCTGCAGGCTGACATTACCTTCCTGCAAAGTCTGCTGATACTCTTTCAGAATATCGGAAATTTCATCCATATTCACATCCGTACCGTTCATCATCGCTGCGGCATTCAGGAAAGCCTGCTGCATGGATTTGCCGGTAGCCCGGAAAGAAGGTCTGACATTGTTATTGTAATCACTCATCAGATTATTCAGCTGTTTGTTGCAGATCTGGATCTGTTCCCGGATCTGTGCCCGCAGAGTATTGATATCATGATCCACATCTCCCTTGCTGTCTTGCAGCTGTTTCAGATCCGCTTCGATCGTTTTCAGAGACTGGTTGATCTCCTGAATCTGAGCATCCTGTCCGGTGATCAGGCTTCCCAGCACATCCATATTGGCCTGCATGCCCTGTACCAGTCCGATGGCCGTGCCCAATCCGGTGTCCGTGGTGCTTCCCACATTGTTGCTGCCCATCTGCTCCAGCAATCCATCAGAAAAGACCGACAGATACTGCAACGCTTCCGTGACCATATCCATACTGCTGCTCACCATATCTCCCATAACGTCAACCGCATCGACGCTGGAATTGATCATGGTCTGCATACCGATCATGGTATTTCGTCCATTCTCCAGCATATTATCCATATCCGGGAGCATATTCTGGCTGGTCTCCATGATCATCTCCGCGGAGGTCATAATACTCTGGAAGGACTGTAACATAACCACATAATCCTGCAACTGTGCCTGCATGGTATCCAGAGATTCTTCCACACTGGTCTGCCCGCCGGCATTCACCACCGAAAGGGCATTTCCCGCTTTCATCACCGCTTCTGCCACAGTACTGATAAAGGTGGCATTTACCTGTTCCTGCACGGCATTTTTCGCTTTGCCCGTGATTTTGGGGGCAATACCATTCTTTTTCTCATTTTCATAGTAGTAAATGGTGGGATGATCCACTTCACCGTCGATAAATCCCAGCATTTCCTGAGTAAAAGTCTCCGGAATAATCAATGCCGCATAGTAATCACTGTTCTTCACACCTTCCAGTGCTTCCTCCGTGGTCTCCGGGAACACCCAGCCGATAGTGGTATTGGCTCCCAGAGCCTCCAGCACACTGTCTCCCACGTTCAGAGACAGCCCCATGATCTCCGCCCCGGCATCATCGGAAGCCACGGCTACTTTCAGCTGACTGGTAGCTGCGGGCTCGTAAGGATCCCAGTTGGAGAAAATGTTGAACCAGGCATACAGTGCCGGGAGGATGCTGAGTCCCATGATAATAACGACCGCCACCACATTATTGCTGATCCGACGGATGTCGGTGGTAAATATTTTCCAGATATTATGCATACTATTCACCATCCTCCCAGTCTTCGGTCTCGTCTTCGTTTTCCTCTTCGGTTTCGTCTTCCGGATTCTCTTCGGTTTCATCTTCCGGATCCTCTTCGGTCCCGGTCTCGGCCGGGGAATTCAGGCCTTCACCAATCAGTTTCCGGGTCTCCCGGATGATCTGCGCCGCCCGGTCAAAGTCTGTCGGAGTCACCGCTTTGAGATCGCCTTCTTCTCCTTTGAGCTCCATGATCTTCTCCTGCAGATTATAATCCATATATTCCACAACGATCAGATAGATTGACAGGGCAAACAGCGACACGATCCACAGGATCAGGAAGATGACCTTGTTGCTGCCAGTCAGGAACAACAGTGCCAGAAAAAACAAGGGGACGATCCAGATACATTTCAGACCGATCTTTATTCTTTTTCTATTCTTCTCATGAAGGGCCTGCTCGTAATCCAGAACCTTCTGAAAAATTTCTTCGTAATTTCTCTCCATGATTTTACCTTTCTGCCTGTTCGGAACTTCATTCACAAACCCACTCCTGCGGAGTTTTCGTTTTCATGGTTCTGAACAGGTGTCACATTAACTCAGTGTCTTCCATACGCTCTTCCACAAAATGGTTCAGTTTTACGAACGGGATCCGGATCACCAGGCCGATCAACAGTCCCTCGATCATAAACAGGCTCAATTTTGCCAGTGCTTCCATATAGGCAGTACCGTACATACCCGCCAGTGCCTCACGCATGGCCCGGATGGCATAGGGGAAGGGAAAGAAAATATAAATCTTCTGGTAGGTGTCCGGTAGCAGTTCGATCGGGAAGGTACCGCTGGAACCAGCGATCTGCAATACCATAACAATAACGCAGACGGCCTTGCCCACATCTCCGAATGCCAGTGTCAGAGAATAGATCAACAGGGAAAATGCCGTAGCCGTAAAGCTTGCCGCCAGGAAAAACAGCCCCGGTTCCACAATGTTTACTTTTAACAGCCACAGATCTCCGGCCACAATGATGGCTGCCTGAATCTGTGCCAATAAGAAGAACAGCAAATATCTGCCGAAATACAATTGATAGCTCTGCACATTTTCAAGCCCTTTCGGAGAGGCTTTTACTTTCACCAGTGCCACCAGGATCGTAGAACCTACCCAGATCGCCAGTGTGGAATAGAACGGTGTCATGGCAGAACCATACGTAGCCACCGGATACATGGCTATGGTCTCCATGGTTACGGGAGATGCAAAATATGCCCCCAGACTATCCGGATCTCCTCCAAGGAAACGCACCAGAATATCCATCATTTCCTCTTCGGATGCACCGTCCAGCTTCTCTGTCAGATCTGTAAGTTTGGCGCTGATATTATCTACCACATCTTTGATCTGTCCCAGACTCTCACTGGTTCCGGACACAGTGTCACCGACACCTTCCATGACAACTCCGACATTTTTCACCGTATTGCTCAGGGTATTTACCAGATTGGTCACCTGATTCAGAGAATCTGACATATTTGTCAGAACCTTCTGCATCTGGGGCACCAGATTATTCTTATAGATTCCCTGCATATTACTTACAGAAGTCTCGCAGCTGTCAATGGCGCTCCTTAAATTATTCATGGCATTGTTGACATTGACCTTTGCATTCTCCGCAGCCTTGTCGTCCGTGGATTCCAGAACGCTGCCCACTACGGTATTCATCAGATCCAGTTCCTTCTGCATGGCTTTCAATGCTTCCATAGCCGCATCAGTTGCCGCTGCGTTGATATTGCTGCCGGTGCCGCCGTTCGCAGCATTACCGTCAGAGACGCTTTCCAGCTTTTGTTGGATCAGTGCCGCCAGCAGTGTATTTACTTGTCCGTTCAGCGTATTGGTATCTCTTGCCACCCGGTTCAGATCTCTCGTCATCTGGGCGGTATCCTCCGCCAGTTTGCTTTCATCCAGAGCCTTTTTGATACTTTCCAGAGAGTTATTGATATTGCTCATGGAAGTATCGATGTTGTTGCTGAAATTGCCCAGGGTGTCTCTGGTAGAAGACAGATCCTGACTGCTCTGGTTCAGACTGGCTGTGGTGCTGTCCAGTTTCTTCTGCATCGCGGGAATCTCATAGTTGACATGGGTGATGGCAGACTCCAGCCGCGCATTGCCTGCCTGAAAGGAGTCGATCATGGCACTGTATTCCTTCAGATTGTCATTCAGTTCCTCCAGTTTGGAACAGAATTCCTCTACATAACTGTCCCCCTGTACCTGATCCGACACCGTATTGCCCTCTTCAAATACCGTGGTAGCCGCCACCTTGATAAAGGTCTCATTGATGGTATTCTGCAGAGTTCCTGCCACCGTATCCGTGATTTTGGTGGCAATGGCATTGCTCTTCTGATTCTGATAATAGATCAGCGCCGGATTCTCAAAATCATCCGAAAATACATTGTACATACTATAAGTAAATTTATCGGTAATGACGATGGCTGCATAATATTTTCCGGCTTCCACGCCCTCTTTTGCCTCTTCCTCGGTATCCAGAAAGATCCATTTTACACTGGTGTTGGAATGCAGGCTTTCCAGTACGGATTCTCCCATATTTACCACCGATCCGTCTTTCAGCGTATAGTCCTGATCCAGGGATACTACCGCCACAGGAATTCCTCCGGTATTGGCATAGGGATCCCAGTTGGCAAATATATTAAACCACGCATACAGCGACGGTATCACGCATAACCCGATAATAATAACCAGCGCAAAAGGATGCTTCACCAGTTTTTTTAGATCTCCGGTAAAAATCTTCCAAATATTTTTCATATAGCTTCTAACAACTCCTCATCCGTATCCATTTGATTGGTTTTGGTCTTTTCTCCCCGGGCCGCCGCTTCACACAATCCAAGTATCAGGAAGAAAAGCGGCGCATTCAGCACCTGCTGAAAGCTGATCAGGGAATGTATCCCGTAGGTAAGCAGTAACAATACTGCGAGAAAATTCTTCCTGTATGTCTGCAGCGCCGTGATAAAAACAGCTGCATAGGCAGCCACACCCAGCAGTCCCATATTGACCAGTGTGGTGAGCCACTCATTATGTGCATTGGTAAAAACAGAGCCTTCAAAATATCCTTTATCAAAAAGCACCGTGCCTCCCGGCAACAGTTCTCCCAGATACGATGCAAAACAATCCGGGCCTGCTCCCAACAGCTTCTGATGCAGATTTCCTTTCCGGAAACCCATCCATGCCATCTGCCACAATCTTCCCCGGCGATTGCCCCATTCCGCAAAATCGATTACCAACAACCGATGCAGATACCATGCCAGCACTACCGCTATTCCTGCCAGTGCACAACACAATACTCCCTCTTGCAATATTTTTTTCTTATTCTCCGGAATCCTGCGACAGGCTCCCCAAAGCAGCAGACACCCTGCTGCAACCGAAATCCATCCCTGCCAGGCTGCCAGTTTTTTGGCGATGCCATCCTGCAGGAGAATGTCAAACGTTCCCAGATATAACATCCATTTACCCCAACGGCACATTCCCAGCGCCACCGCTGCAAGAAAAAGGAAATATACTTTCCAATGTCCGGTTTGCTTCCGGTCGAGCCAAAAGCACAACCCCATGACTGTGCATGCCACGATCACACCGCTGTCACTTCCCTGTAAAAGCAGAAGCATCATGGCCAACATATTACACGTTCCTGCCAGCAGTGTGGGACCTTTTTTCCCCGCTTCCACTGCCCGGTGAAACAGCGTCATGGAAAAGGGAAACATCACACTGTAATACCCGCTGAGCCAGTTGCTGTTCCCCAGCGTGGTCAACATATGGGTAAATTCCCAGTCCCCCACAACGTAACCCTTGAGAAGTCCCAGAGGATCATAGCCCAGCTTCTGCAACAGACCGATCAGGGTGACCGCCACAAAAGCCGCCTCTCCTAACCATATCGCCGTTTTACAACTACCTCCGTACTTCGCCGTCAGTAAAAAACCTCCGATCATCAAACAGATCGTGACAGCTCCCATGTACCATTCCCGCTCTCCGTTCCACGCGATACTGCCATAGGGGCTGCAGATTGCAGAGAGTAACGCACAGATTCCGTACAGGCAGACCGCCGTCGTTACCGCATGTGTTCTGCATTTATCGACCGATTTTTTCACTACTTCAGCCAGAGATCTGGCAAAAATCCGATGTTCCCCTGTCCACCGGCTGCTTACAGCAAAGACACACATTGCCAGCAATGCGATCCCCTGGCAAAGCAGTGAAACATTGCGATACAGGTAATATTTGGTATCACCCAGTTTATAATATCCATTCCAGGGAATATAATAAAGAGGCAGCACTGCCAGAATAACGATCAGATAACTCTGACATACAATTTTCAGAAATTCCTCTTTCCGGTTCTCCATCCTGCAGGCTCCTTCGTGTCACAGACAGCATAACTACTTGAATTGTAAGCGTTTCTGCCCATTCTGTCAAACCGTTCACCCTGCCTTTTGACAAAAAAACCAAACTGTATTCTATATCATTGGCCTTCAAAGATACCTTTAACTTTTTCCCAACAAACCAGTAGCCCCGGCTGGGTGTAAGAATAAGCAGTGCCGCTACGCTCTGCGATAGAGCACGAGCGTGCCGCGTTTCTTACCCCAGCCGAGGCTACGGGGAATTTTATTTATTAACTTTTACTTCCAAAACTTTTTCTTCTTGCCGTCCCTGGAGTCATTCTCCCTGGTCTCTCCCTCTCCGCTTTCCGTTTCTTTCTTCACTGCATTCAGGGAATCTCCGGTCAGTGCATCGAACTGCTTCAGCAGTTCCTTTGCCTCCGGTTTTAATTTATCGGGTGTCTGTACCACCAATGTTACATAGTGGTCACCGCGGACATCCTTATTTCTCCAGGAAGGAACACCCTTGCCGCGCAGACGGATCTTGGTGTCGGTCTGGGTTCCGGCCTTTACATCATATACCACCTTGCCGTCTACCGTATCGATCAGCACTTCGCCGCCCAATGCCGCTACTGCAAAAGAAATAGGTACGGTAGAGAAAATATCGAAATCCTGTCTCTGGAAGATAGGATGACGACCTACGATCACTTCTACCAGCACATCGCCTCTGGGGCCACCGTTGACACCTGGCTCACCCAGTCCCGGCATACGGGTAGACTGTCCGTTGTCGATACCTGCGGGAATATCCACCGCATAACGTTTCTTCATAGGAATATATCCGGTACCACGGCAATCCGGGCATTTGTCCTTGATCACCTTACCGGTTCCCTGACAGTCGGGACAGGTCTGTACATTACGCACAGTACCGAAGAAAGACTGCTGGGTAAATACCACCTGACCCTTACCACCACACTTGCTACAGGTCTCAGGGCTGGTTCCGGGCTTCGCACCGGAGCCGTTACAGGTCTTACAGGTTTCCTTTACCGTAAGATCGATCTCTTTCTTGCAGCCGAAAACTGCCTCTTCAAAAGTGATATGAACACTGGTACGGATGTTGGCACCTTTCATGGGGCCGTTATTTCTGGCACCTCTGCTTCTGCCGCCTCCAAAAATGTCTCCGAAAATATCTCCGAAGATGTCTCCGAAGTCTGCACCGTTAAAGTCAAATCCACCGGCGCCGCCTGCACCACCGTCAAATGCCGCATGGCCATACTGATCATACTGACGTCTCTTCTCGGGATCACTCAGCACGGCATAAGCCTCGGAAGCTTCTTTAAATTTCTGTTCTGCCTCCTTGTCTCCGGGGTTCATGTCGGGATGGTATTTTTTCGCCAGTACCCGGTATGCTTTTTTAATTGCAGCATCATCTGCATTCTTATCTACACCGAGGACCTCGTAATAGTCTCTCTTCTGCTCTGCCATTTTTGCACCTCTGTCATTTAAATCTAAAAACGGTTATGCACAGGGCACGCTTTCGCATACCCTGTGCCGCCTGTTATCACAATCACTGTTACACAGCATTTACTGTTATACCACGGATTGCTCTGTTTGTGAAGTTATTTATACTTCTCTAAAATCTCCGTCGATGACATCATCATCTGCGGAAGAACCTGCATTGCTGCTACCGGCCTGTGCATTCATGTCAGGACCTGCGCCCTGAGCACCCTGCTGTGCCTGTGCAGCCTGCTCATACATCTTGGTGAATACGGACTGTGCGCTCTGGGTCAGTTTCTCTTTTGCAGCTTTCAGTTCATCTACATCGCTGTCGCTCATTTCCTGATCCTTGGTTCTCTCCAGAATAGCCTTCACAGCTTCCAGATCAGCCTGTACCTGAGTCTTGTCACTCTCGGGAACCTTGTCACCTACTTCATTCAGAGCCTTCTCCGTCTGGAATACGAAGGAATCTGCTTCGTTTCTTGCCTCGATAGCTTCCTTACGCTTCTTGTCCTGTGCCTCGAACTCAGCTGCTTCCTTGACAGCCTTCTCGATATCGGAATCGGACATGTTGGAACCGGCGGTGATGGTAATGTGCTGTTCCTTACCGGTACCCAGATCCTTAGCGGATACATTTACGATACCGTTGGCATCAATATCGAAAGTAACCTCGATCTGAGGGATTCCTCTGGGTGCGGGAGCGATGCCGTCCAGACGGAACTGTCCGAGGGACTTGTTATCCTTAGCGAACTGACGCTCACCCTGTACTACGTTGATATCTACTGCGGTCTGATTATCAGCAGCGGTAGAGAAGATCTGGCTCTTCTTGGTAGGAATGGTTGTATTTCTCTCAATCAGTCTGGTAGCAACACCACCCATGGTCTCGATAGACAGAGACAGAGGAGTTACATCCAGTAACAGAATATCACCGGCACCTGCATCACCGGCAAGCTTACCACCCTGGATAGAAGCACCGATTGCTACGCACTCATCAGGATTCAGAGATTTGCTGGGCTCTTTACCGGTCAGGGCTCTTACCTTATCCTGTACCGCAGGAATACGTGTAGAACCACCTACCAGCAGTACCTGACCCAGATCAGAATAGTTCAGGCCAGCATCCTTCATAGCGTTCTGTACGGGGATAGCAGTCTTATCAACCAGGTCTCTGGTCAGTTCATCGAACTTTGCACGAGTCAGGTTCATATCAAAGTGCTTAGGTCCCTCTGCAGTTGCGGTAATGAAAGGAAGGTTGATATTGGTGGTCATTGCGCTGGACAGCTCTTTCTTAGCCTTCTCAGCTGCTTCCTTCAGTCTCTGCATAGCCATCTTATCACCGGACAGATCTACGCCTTCTGCCTTCTTGAATTCATCCAGCATCCACTGAATGATCTTGTTATCGAAATCATCACCGCCAAGGTGTGTATCACCGTTGGTAGCCAGTACTTCGATGACACCGTCACCGATCTCGATGATAGATACATCAAAGGTACCGCCACCAAGGTCGTATACCATGATCTTCTGTTCTTTTTCATTGTCCAGACCGTAAGCAAGTGCTGCTGCGGTAGGCTCGTTGATGATACGCTTTACATCCAGACCTGCGATCTTACCGGCATCCTTGGTAGCCTGACGTTGGGCATCGTTGAAGTATGCGGGAACAGTGATAACTGCCTCGGTAACCTTCTCACCCAGATAGCTCTCTGCATCTGCTTTCAGCTTCTGCAGGATCATTGCGGAAATCTGCTGAGGAGAATACTTTTTGCCATCAATAGTACGGCCACGGTCAGTACCCATGTCTCTCTTAATGGAAGCAATGGTCTTCTCTGCGTTAGTAACTGCCTGACGCTTTGCAGGCTCACCGACCAGTCTCTCACCGGTCTTGGTAAATGCTACAACAGAGGGTGTAGTTCTTGCGCCTTCTGTATTAGCGATAACGGTGGGCTTACCACCTTCCATAACAGCTACACAGCTGTTGGTTGTACCTAAGTCAATACCAATAATCTTACTCATAATATTTTCCTCCTGTTTTTATTCTCTGTTTTCATTTTATAGTTTCTATTTTCAAAAATATGTGATAATCAAATTATTGAACAACGCCTACCATGCTATGTCTTACGACCATGTCATGGTATGTGTAACCCTTCTGGAGTTCCTGGGCTACGACACCGGATTCATACTCATCGCTCTCCACCTGCATCACTGCGTTGTGAAGATTCGGGTCGAATTCCTGTCCGACCGCCTCGATGGGTTTTACACCGATGTTCTCAAGTTCTGTCATCAGCTGTTTGTAGATGCGGTTCATACCGTCTACAAAAGGATCTTCTTTGGATTCCTCGGGAACCGTTGCCAGACCTCTTTCAAAATTATCCACTACCGGAAGGATCTTCTCGATCACACTCTTGGCACCGGTATCGAACATTGCCTGTTTTTCTTTGTCAGTTCTCTTACGGAAGTTCTCGAACTCCGCCATCTGACGTTTTACTCTGTCTTCCAGCTGATCGATCTTCTCCTTGTAGGAATCTTCCTTTTTGTTCAGCTTTGCCTGCTTCTTTGCTGCCTTTTTGTCTTCCTTGCTCACGGGTTCCTCATCTTCTGTCTCTTCTTCCTTCAGTTCTTCGGCATCTGAAAGATCCTGTTCCATTTCTTCCTCTAATATTTCTTTTTCCTGATCTGCCATTCTTACTTTCCTTTCTGGAATCTGTCTATTCTTTGCGGTAAAGGTCATCCAACTGGTTCTGCACCGTCCGCAGCGTTCCTATGACCTTGTCATAATCCATTCTCTTGGGACCTATGATTCCTATGGTTCCCTTCATGCCTTCTCCCAATTCATAAGTAGCTGTGACAACACTGCAATCCTTCATGCCCTGTACCGGTGTCTCGTCTCCGATGTACACCTGAATACCTGTGCTGCCTTCATCTGCCAGGGACTCCTGGATCAGACCGCCCAGCTGCTGCTTCTCCTCGAAAGCATTGATCAGTTCACTTGCCTTGGACTGATCTGCCAGTTCCGGATACCGGAAAATATTGTTGGCACCGCTGGTGTAGATCTCCAGGTCCTCGTCTGCCTTGATGGCATCCGCCACAGCATCGATCACCTCACTGACGATCTCACTGTGGATTCCGGCCTGCTGCTTCATTGCTGCGATCATTCCCAGATTGATCTCCTCCATGGACAATCCATTGAGGTGGGTATTCAACAGAATGTTCAGCTTCAGCAGTGTCTCATCATCCAGTTCCTGATTCACCGCCAGGATATTGTTCTTGATCACATTACCTTCGGCAACGATGACCGCCAGAATCTGTCCGGCATCTACCCGGGACAGCTGGATGAACTTTACCTTGTTGTGATGTACCTGCGGAGCACTGATCATGGTGGCGTATTGTGTGTTCTGAGCCAGGGTCTTCACCACCTGTTTTAACAGGTTCTCCAGCTTATCCTGCCTCTCTAAGAGCATATCCTTCATCTCATTGACTTCCTGCTCTCTGGTGGCCATCATGGTATCCACATAGAAGCGATATCCCTTATCGGAAGGAATTCTTCCTGCGGAAGTGTGCGGCTGTATGATATAACCCATCTCTTCCAGATCCGCCATCTCATTGCGAATGGTCGCCGAGCTTAAATTCAGATCTGTGTATTTTGAAATGGTCCTGCTGCCTACCGGCTCTCCCGTTTCCAAGTAGTTCCGGATAATGGCTTGCAATATAATTGTTTTTCTGTCATCCAATTGCATTCCATCACTCCCTTTGGGATTATTAGCACTCATCTAAAATGAGTGCTAACATCTTCTTACCCTAAAATAGCACTACAGGGTATTATTGTCAACTGATTTTCCGGAAAATAATTCTAAACAAACTATTAAAAAAAACTATTCAGAGCCTCATTCGCCAAATACAGATTCTTGTGCAAGCACAAATCTGTACTTGGCTCATCGTATACACAAAAAAGGACCGGCACTATTTCAGTACCAGTCCTGTCTCCAGATATACGGGAAGTGCCCGTACATATACCATATCTATTGTGCCTCCGACAAGGATCAGAAAACATATCGCAACCCCTGTATTCACCAGCCACCGGGGAAAGGTTCTGCCTTTGATCTTCAGTTCCGAAAGTTTTTGAATTCCTTTTATCATATAATACATCAGGGGGAGCAGCGCTGGGAGCAGGTACCGTCCCTGATTCTGATAATCCGTGGTGTATGCATAATAAATCGTCAGAAATGCCGGCATACAAATGCAATAAAGCATATTAATATGGAAGAACCATTCTCTTCCGGATATTTTGCGGTGCTTCTTATAGCAGATCACATACAGAAGGCTTCCCGCGGTGCCAAGCACAAAAAATGCTTTATACGCCCGATACAGCCAGATGCTTCCGTAGATGGACATGGAGCCGAAAGCTGCCACGAAGCTGTGGAACAGACCGGACAGCGTGTAGCGTTCCCGGAACATTTCCAGCACCGTATAACCCATGGACTGATAAGTCTGCATGGTCAGCGGATTGACACTCTCCACCGCATATTGGATCGCCATCTTTTCCCGGGTGGCCAGTCCCAGCAGATCTCCGTCCAGAACGATATAACTTCGGATGAACCACCAGCCGATCCCCGCCAGAACTACTCCGGCGATCAGACAGCCGTATTTCAGCATATTCTTCCAGTCATAGAAATAGCCGCCGTTTTCCTTCTTCTGCAAAAAGGACAACAGAAAGAGTAAAATGCAGCTTACGATATATCCGTAGGCATTATAATAAGAAAGAGCACACAGAATAATACCACCGCTCATCCACAGACTGTTGCGGAGATTTATACCATCCTGATATACGCATACCAGAGCATATACCATCATGGCCGTGGATAACATACAGCAGGAATCCGTATTCACATAAGTGTGCAGGAACAATCCCTCCGGCAGGTACGTTACTGCAAAGCAGAACAGCCAACGGAATCGGTCATCCCGGAACACTCTTTTTCCAATCAAATATACCACTACTGCCATCAGCAGGCCAAAGGTTACGTTCACCAGTCTTGCGGTATAGAGCAGTACCACTTCCGATTCCGTAAACAGGCTCACAAAGCGCATGAGATATCCCTGCACGATATAGGGAAATACGTTATACAGAGCATAGGAAAATCCGTAGGCCGGAATCCGCACCTCTTCCTCCCATCCCGTAGGGATCTTCCCATACTTGCAGATAAACTGCGGGATCAGATATCTCGCATGTTCATCCGGCGGATTACCATACAGCGGCGGTGTGTTGGCCAGCGGCTGCAACAGTGCAAGTGTAAGTGCCAGTGCCAGGAATCCCAACAGATATAATGTAAAAATAATCTTTTCTGATTTTTTCTGCATTCTGTCATCCTTTAACATTTTTATAGATACGAAGACCCCAAAGTGGTAAATTCAACTTTGGGGCCTGCTCACAAGTATTCTTACGAATGCAAGCATTCGACGTATACTTTGCTCATTTTATCTGACTCTGGACAATTATATGTAGAAGCTTCCGGTGATCTCTTTGTTCATTACATAGTAAACCATGTTCTCTTCGGGCTTTACATACAGCTCTACGCTGGTCAGGTCAGCTGCCTTCTGCTTCAGATCGTATTTCCATACGTCCTTGGCGATCTTCAGCAGTTCTTCCTGAGAGTAGGACTTTCCACCGAACTGAACGCTGATCTCACTCTTTAACTCTGTCTTCTTGGCTACGGGCTTCTTAGCCTCTGCCTTTGCAGGTGCTGCCTTCTTGGTCTCTTTCTTAACTGTTTCCTTCTTGGCTGCAGGCTTCTTAACCTCTGCCTTTACAGGTGCTTTTTCTTCTGCCTTTGCTACAGGGGCCTTCTCAGCTTCCTTCACAGCGGTCTTGGTTTCTGTCTTAACTGGAGTTGTCGGTGCTGCTTTCTTAACTTCTGCCTTAGGCGCTTCCACTTTAGCTGCTACAGGTGCTACAGTTTTCTTAACTACTGCCATGTTACCGTCTCCCTTCTGTACGAATCATGTACAAAAACATTTTCATTCTCCTCACAAGTACCGTATTTCGGTGCTCGATAAGGGTAGTGTATTCCTTTTCCCTATAATTGTCAACTGTTATGCGAATACCAGAAAGTACAGCAATACGATAATACCCAGCACAATACGATACCATCCAAAGACTTTAAAGTCATGCTTTTTGATATATCCCATCAGGAAACGAAGTACGAACAGGGATACAATGAAGGATATCACTGTACCGACCAGCAGGCAGGCAAGCTCCATTCCCGTGAATGCAAATCCGAACTTCAATACCTTCAGAAGACTCGCTCCAAACATAACGGGAATCGCCAGAAAGAAGGTAAATTCCGCTGCCACCGTTCTCGATATACCAATCATAATAGCACCCAGGATCGTAGCTCCGGAGCGGGATGTTCCGGGCAGTGCCGCAGCCACCAGTTGGCAGAAACCGATGATCAATGCATCTCTGTAGGTCAACTGTGACAGTGTTGTGGTGGTAGGTACACGATTCTTGTTCCAGTTCTCGATCACGATAAACAATACACCGACCAGTACCAACATAACTGCTACCACGATGACCTGGATCGTTACTCCACTGGTTCCGATCTCTTTTTTGAAGGCTTCGCTCACCGCATCATCAAACAGCAGGCCGTAAACGACCGCAGGGATACATGCTACAACGATCTTCACCCACATCCAGAAAGCATCCATGCTCAGTGCCACATTTCCTACCGTAAAATCTTTTTTAGATCTTACAATACCACCTTTTTTTGTCTGCTGATTTTTCTTCATATAAAAAGGCCAGATCTTGTTCCAGAACAGAACGACTACCGCCAGGATAGCTCCCAACTGAATGACAACATCAAACATATCGAAGAAGCCTTCACTGGTCTCCTGAAAAGGAATCAGACGCTCCACCAGGATCAGATGTCCTGTGCTGCTGATGGGCAGCCACTCGGTGATGCCCTCCACGATACCGTAGATAATTGCCTTGATAATTTCTAACATTTTGTTTCTCCTATCTTTTTTATTTTCTGACGAATCAGAGCTTTTATTTTTCGAGATATGCCAGCAGATCTTCATAGCAGTTCTCTGCTTCCTGATAGCCCTCTTCATATAATGCGATCAGTTTGTCCTTGTCTTTCTCTATCCGTCCCACATCACTCTTCTTATGAGGTCTGATCACGAAAGCCTGACCGTTTTTCTCCTGTCTGTCAATATAGTCCAGGCACTCGTTATAACGGATATGTCGGTCTGCCATGAGTTCATATACTTTAGGATATTTCAGGTATCTGAGTTTTATGAGTCCCAGCTGTGACGCAGATGCGGGCTTTCTCACGAATCCCACCTCTTTGGTCATGACCAGGATGTTCTTCCGGTTGCCGTCCAGAATAGATTTCTCCAGAGGAATGGCATCGCTGATGCCACCATCCAGATACAGCTTCCCATCGATCTTCACATTCCGTGCCACCAGCGGCAGGGATGCGGATGCCCGGATCTTGTCGATATCCTTGCGGATATCACGGACACGCAGATACTCCGGCTGTCCCGTCTCGATGTTGGTCACCACGCTGTAGGCCTTGCCAGGATATTTTTCAAAGGTATCGTAATCATACGGATACAGGTAATCCGGAATCAGGTGATAACAGAAATCCACATTGAACAAATCTCCGCTGGTCAATAAGCTTTCCAGGCTGCAATACCGTCTCGTATCCAGATAATCCACACTGACACTCAGCGCCCGTCCCTTTTGTCTGGACAGATAGCTGCACATATGGCATGCACCGGCGGATACTCCGTAGATGTGGGAAAAATCAATTCCCTTTTCCGTAAAAAAGTCCAGTACGCCGGCGGTGTATACACCCTTCATTCCGCCGCCTTCCAATACCAGTCCTGCCTGATACATTCTCATTACTCTCCTTTCTGCTTCTGCAACTATCCAGAACCCCATTCGCAAAATCGCATCTGCGATGCTTTCCTGAATAACAAGTTCTCTTGTTATTTGCTCATGTGGTTATTTCGTCACATCAGCATATCGAAAGGCTCATTCGTGCAAGCACGATTCGCTTTCGATATGCTGCGTGACTCTAGATAGTTGCATACTCCGTCTTCACAAACTTCCGCAACGCTTCCAGGGATCTCTCCACTTTTTCGGTGTCCACACAGTAGGCCATGCGGAAATATCCCGGTGCACCAAAGCTATCACCCGGTACCAGAACGAGATCATATTTCAATGCTTTCTGGCTGAATACCTTGGCATCCTCTTCCAACGCTTTCGGGAAAATGTAGAAGGTTCCGCCGGGCTTCACGCAGGTGAATCCCAGCTCGGTCAGTTCTTTATACAGGATATTCATATTCGTCTCATACACCGATAGATCCGCTGTCTTATCCAGTACCTGTGCCACTGCCAGCTGGATAATGGAAGGCGGACAGTTATGTCCGATACCTCGGGAGATCTGTCCGCACATATTGATCATGGTCTCCGCATCCTCACATGCCGGGTTCACTGCCACATAACCGATACGTTCTCCCGGCAGAGACAGAGATTTGGAGAAAGAATAGCACATGATAGTATTGTCATAAAAATAGGATACGCAGGGACTGTCTACACCTTCAAACACGATCTCACGATAAGGTTCATCAGAGATCAGATAAATAATATGACCGTATTCCTTGGACTTTTCGCTCAGGATATCTGCCAGTCTCTGCAATGTCGGGGTGGAATATACCACACCGGAGGGGTTGTTGGGAGTGTTGATCAGTACTGCCTTGACCTTCTCCGTCAGCATCTCCTCAAACGCCTCGAAGTTGATCTGGAAGTTCTCCAGATTGGGGGGAACCACCTTCAGTACCGCTCCGGTGAGATCCACATAAGGATGATATTCCGGAAAAAACGGTGCAAAAGTCAGGATCTCATCTCCCGGCTCCGTCACCAGACGAAAAGCATGTGCCAGCGCTCCTGCCGCCCCGGATGCCATGAAAATGTGCTCCTTACGATAAGGCAGCCCAAACCTCTTCTCCAGGTTCTCCGCAATTGCCTCCCTGACACTTGTAATACCGAGGCTGGGACTGTAGCCGTGCAGTTCCAGCGGTTCCTTCGTTGCCAGCATATGGATCATGCGGTCAGTAAATTCTCTGGGAACCGGAACGGAAGGATTCCCCAGGCTGTAATCAAATACATTCTCGTATCCGATTTCCTGTCCCCTTGCCGTAGCAAATTCCGAAAGCTGCCGGATCACTGATTTTCCGGACAGCATGTCTTTATATTTCTGAACTAACATACTAATCTCCTTTCCGCAGACGATTCCTTTCGTCGGAGGAATCGCAAATCAAATTTCAAATTTGATTCTGCGCTGTTTATTTGATCTCTATAAACTTATCTCCGAACCTTTCCGTGGACAGACAGATACTGTTTCTTCCACAGCTTTTGGCCTTATAGAGAAGATCATCCGCTCTTGATGTGAAATCCCATTCCTTGTTATTGCCCACCGGAATCCGCACAAATACTCCCTGGCTTACCGATACATAGTTGCTGCAATTACTGCATTCATGGGGAAGTTTCAATTTGCGGACCTTCCTCAAAATATCTTCCGCCACTCTTCGTATCTTCTCCACCGTCATTCCTGTATAGAGGATCATAAATTCATCCCCACCGTATCTGGCACAGAAAATCTTACCCGGAACCTGCTGTTTCCGCAGAACTCCGGCAATCGCTTTCAGGCACTGATCTCCGGCCAGATGTCCGTAATGATCGTTGTATTCCTTGAAGAAATCAATATCCATGAGTTCTACTCCCATGAGCTCATGTTCCTCATAGGCATGTTCAAAACTGCTCGTAAAGTGTTCATGTAAAAAGGTCCGGTTTGCCAGTCCCGTCAGCTCATCATGCATAGCCAGACTTTCCAGCTCCCGGTTGGAAGCTTTCATGTTCGTCCAGTCCAACGTAACGTTTTTCAGCCGGTTCTGCAATTCTATGACATTGATCAGCGCTTCTCTGTTTTCCTGTTGGTATTTCTCATAAATATCAAAATACTGGCGGGTATAATCTATGTATTCCCAGGTGAGACCCTTCTTCTGCAGAAGTTCACTCTTGAAAGGATACAGATCCAGGAAAATATTATAATGCTCTTCGATATGCTTTTCATCAATGATCCGGATCAATTCTTGCAGATATTTTCCATCAGGCAGGATTGCCAGGATTCCCGCCAGGATCACCAGTTCATCCATGATCTCTTCAAAAACATCCCGGTCTGACAATTGCTCCAGAAGATCTGCTGCAAGCTTTAAAGCCTCTTCCTCATGCCCTTGTAATAATTCGCAGGAAATACGATACATTTCTAATGTTATTTTCGAATAATAGCTTTCCGGTGCCTCTCTGATGATCTGTTCTATTTGATTCCAAAGCCGTAAAGCCTCTTCCATTTCTCCCATATACATGTGACAGCAGCCACATTCGATCATACAGTTGATCCTGTTATAATTCAGCTGATATGTTTTCTCTGACTTACTATAGGAGTCGATTGCTGTACGGTAATGCTGTATCGCCTCCTGCCGCAGGCGCATCCTGACCAGGGTATAGGCAATATTACTCTCCGCCATGCCCTGGATATAATAAAAATGGTATTTTTCTGCATATTGAAGGCAGTTATAATAGGAACTTAAGGCCACCATCCGGTTATTCTTCCGATCGGACACCGCTCCCATCATATTATAGGTTCTGGCCAGCAGTTCATACATCTGCTCATTTTTCAGATAACCGATACTCTCTGTCAGACATTGCAAGGTGTTTTCATACTGGTCGTTCTGCCAATAATATTCTGCAAGATAATAAAGCCCCAGGCCGGCCAGCTTCTGTGAGCCGGTGTCTGCTGCATATTCCATCACTTTCTGACAGGTCTCGTTGTCCGGAAATTTACCGTTTTCCCGGTTTTGGATGGTTTCCTCTATGAAATTTTGAACGGTCTGTGGTAAACCCTTTAAATCCATGCCGATTCCTTTCCGGAATCCCCAAGCTGTCATTGATCATCCCCTGTCAGATGCCATCATAAACAGCCATGGTATTCTAAATAGTTATCATACCACAGTACTTTGTCACTTTACAAGATTGCTCCGCCAAAAATACACGTCACCCGTAAAAAATTAAGGTTTTATTTAGATTTCATCCTCTGCCCATGCAAGAGCACATTTCACCGCACGATGCCAGCCCTTTAACAGTTTCTTGCAGTCTTCTTCATCCATTTCCGGTGCAAAGGATGCTCCGATCTGCCAGTTCTCACGGATCTCATCACGATTCTTCCAATAGCCTACCGCAAGTCCTGCCAGATAAGCCGCTCCCAGAGCAGTCGTCTCGATACATGCCGGACGGCGTACCTGGGTGTTGACGATATCTGCCTGAAACTGCATGAGGAAATCATTGGCACTGGCGCCGCCGTCTACTTTCAGGCTCTTTAAATCAATGCCGCTGTCCTTCTCCATGGCTTCCAGCACATCTGCCGTCTGGTATGCGATGGATTCCAGCGTGGCCCGGATGAAATGTTCCTTGGTACAGCCTCTGGTAATGCCGACGATGGTTCCTCTGGCATACTGATCCCAGTAGGGGGCTCCCATGCCCGCAAATGCCGGAACAATATAGACCCCTGCGGTATCCGGCACATGCTCTGCATACTCCTGGGACTGTGCAGAGGTCTTGAGCATACGCATACTGTCACGAAGCCACTGGATCCCGGCACCGGCTACGAACACACTGCCCTCCAGGGCATATTCTACGTTCTTGCTTGTGCTGGCAGCAATAGTAGTCAACAGCCCCGACTGGGAGGTAATGGCTTCGTGTCCGGTGTTCATTAATAAGAAGCAGCCGGTCCCGTAAGTATTTTTCACTTCTCCCTGTTCAAAACAGCATTGTCCGAACAACGCTGCCTGCTGGTCTCCCGCCGCACCGGCAATGGGAATCTCACCGCCCAGTACAGAAGCATCGGTCCTGCCGTAGATTTCGCTGGAACAACATACCCTGGGCAGCAGACTCTCCGGGATATTGAAGCGCTTCAGGATCTCCTGATCCCAGCAGAGATTATGAATATCGAAAAGCATGGTCCGGGAAGCATTGGTATAATCCGTTACATGTACGGCACCCTTGGTCAGATTCCAGATCAGCCAGGTATCTACCGTACCGAAAAGCAATTCTCCCCGCTCTGCCCGTTCTCTGACACCGGGTACATTATTCAGGATCCAGGCAATCTTGGAAGCACTGAAATAAGCATCCGGGATCAAGCCGGTCTTCTTCCGGATGATTTTGTCAAAACCGTCTTTTTTCAATTCCTCGATCATATCGGAGGTCCGGCGGCACTGCCATACAATGGCATTGTATACCGGTTCCCCGGTATTTTTATCCCAGAGAATCGTAGTCTCACGCTGATTCGTGATGCCGATGGCCTCGATCTGGTCATCGGTGATACCCAGCACCGCCATACTTTCAATGGCCACTCCCAGCTGGGAGGACCAGATTTCCATAGGGTTATGCTCTACCCAGCCTGGCTGGGGATAGATCTGTGTGAATTCTTTTTGTGCCATGGAACAGATATTTCCCTGTTTATCAAACAGGATACAGCGGGAACTCGTGGTTCCCTGATCCAGTGCCATGATGTATGTCTTTTTCTGTGTGTTATGTGTATCTCCCATTGTGTTATGTAACCTCCCGTTGTTCGTTCCAGGCTCTGCCCATAGCATATCCCAATCGTGTCATTGGAATATATTGTGTCCATTGCCCCAAATATGCTCTATTCTCAATAGTTCTGTCCTCTGTCACCCACGAAACGACCGGGTTGCCACTATATTGACACCCGTGTCAGCTACGTTTTCCACAATGACATCTCCTACATGAATGGGTGCAGCCACAGTGACATCTGCCAGGGCTTTCATGCAGTCATCGATCCTGCCTTTGGGAATATCGGAAGCCGTCTTCACGGATACTACTGTGTCCGGATACCCTTCCACACGCACGGTGGAGGTGACGATCCGGGTAGGATTCGTGACTTCTTTTTCTCCGTAAGCCGCCCCTCTGGGGCACCGGTTGCCGGTCACTGTGACACTATTGTCACCTTCTATGGTCACAGTCAGAGCACACCCCACCGGGCAGCAGATACAGGTCAGTTCTCTTTGTGTTGTGTTCTTCTCTGCCATCGTCTCACCCTCTTTTCTGCCGAATATATTCTACAGCGTAGTTTCCCGCCTTTTCCGCTTCTGCGGATACATGGTCTACCAGTTCATGGACGTGGAGCACATTGCCGCAGGCGAAGACTCCGGGGATACTGCACTCCAGATTCTCTCCCACTACCGGTCCTCCGGTCTTGCCGTCCATATCTGCTCCTAAGCCTCTGGTCAGTTCGTTCTCCGGGATCAGCCCGCAGGATAACAACAGAGTATCACAGGGAACATCCCATTCGGAACCGGGAATCGGTTTTCCATTATCATCCACTTTCGTAAAGGTCACACCCTCTACACGGTCTTTGCCGTGGATCTTTGCTACCGTAGTATTCAGATACAGTGGAATATTAAAATCATCCAGGCACTGGACAATGTTACGCTTCAGTCCGCCGCTTTGGGGGCGAAGCTCTGCCACGCACTGTACTTTGGCACCTTCCAGCACCATACGTCTCGCCATGATAAGTCCGATGTCTCCGGAACCAAGGATCACCACACATTTACCGGGCATCCGCCCTCTGATATTTACATAATACTGTGCCGTTCCGGCGCTGTAGATGCCTGCCGGTCTGCTGCCGGGGATATTTAACGCACCACGGGAACGCTCTCTGCAGCCCATCGCCAGGATCACGGTCTCTGTCTCGATCTCCAACAGACCGTCCTCTTTGTTCATGGCGGTGACTTTCTTGCGTCCATCGGAGCGCAGGGAAATATTTGTTACCATGGTATTCAGCAGATAAGGGATTTTTGCTTCTTCTGCCATGTCAATATAACGTTCCGCATATTCCGGTCCGGTCAGCTCCTCTTTAAAAGTATGCAGTCCGAAACCGTTGTGGATACACTGGTTCAGAATGCCTCCCAGTTCTCTGTCACGCTCTAAGATCAGCACTTTTTCACAGCCGGCCTTTCTCGCAGACAGCGCTGCCGCCAGTCCCGCAGGACCTCCTCCGATGATGACGATATCTTCTGTGCGTTTACTCATGGAGTGCCTCCTTTCCGACAGGCGCCTGTGTCCTCTTCCATGTTCCGCCCTCTCCGGGTGCGGTGTCTTTATTTTTACCGGTCAGAATCTCTGAGCCGGTTCCTTCCTTAGTGATCTGTGCCAGATCGAGATGCAGTTCTCTCGACAGGATTTCCAACGTCTTCGGGGAACAGAAGCCTGCCTGGCATCTGCCCATTCCGGCTCTGGTGCGGCGTTTGACACCATCTAATGTCGTCGCTCCCACCGGACGGTGAATGGCTTCCAAGATCTCTCCCTCCGTCACCAGTTCACAACGGCAGATCACATTGGCAAACGCGGGATTTTCCCGGATCAGTGCTTCTCTCTCCTCTTCCGTGGCAAGTGCCATGCTGGGGATTCCTTTTCTGCTGTCAATAAAATCCGTCTTACGTTCTGCGGGATAAATATTTTTAACAATCCGTGCCACATACTCGCCAATAGCCGGTGCACTGGTGAGTCCCGGAGATTCAATACCTGCCACATCAATAAAGCCAGGATGTCCTTCTGCCTCGCCAATGAGAAAATCCGATTTTTCCGCAGGTTCTTCATGTACCAGATGAGCTCGCAGTCCGGCAAAAGAGGTGATGGTCTGTCTGCCGTCCAGCGCATCCACACTGTTACTTCCCAGATTCAGAACCTTCGTCAGTCCTTCTGCCGTGGTGTCCACATCCTGCTTATCCGGAATATCCTCCGCTGTCGGACCTACCAGCAGATTGCCATGGACAGTAGGAGTTACAAGGATACCTTTACCCATTTTAGAGGGCTGTTGGAAAATAGTGGAATTTACCAGATCGCCACAATTTTTGTCCATCAGACGATACTCGCCTCTGCGAGGCACGATGCGGATCTTCTCCTCACAGATCATATTGTGAATTTCATCCGCATAGACACCTGCCGCATTGATGACGATGGGTGCCACGAATATCTCACCATCCACCTGCACCTGATACATCCGTCCTTCCTTCGCAGGTGGGTTCTCGGTCCATACCGGTCTCTGTTCCACGATAGCTGTCACCTTGTGGTCACGATAGAACTCTACGCCGTTTTCCGCCGCATTTTCTGCCAGCGCAATATTCAGTCCGAAGGGACAGACGATACCACCGGTGGGGGCATACAGGGCTCCTACGATGTCACGGGACACCGCCGGCTCCATTGCCCAGACTTCCTCCGGGGACAAAAGCTTCAATTCTTTTACCCCGTTCTCCATGCCTCGCTGATACAGTTCTTCCAGACCGGACATGGCATCTTCTTCAAAGCATAACACCAGGGATCCGTTCCTGCGGAACGGGAAGTCCAGCTTCTTCGACAGTTCCTCCATCATTTCATTGCCCCGGACGTTTAACTGTGCCTTGAGAGTTCCCGGTACTGCATCATACCCCGCATGCACGATACCGCTGTTGGCTTTGGAAGTACCTTCGCAGACATCACTTTTCGCCTCCAGTACAGCGATCCTTAGCTTTCCCTTCGCCAGTTCCCTGGCAATGGCGCAGCCACTGACTCCGGCGCCGATAATGATCACATCATAATCCTTCATAACCTCGCCCTGCCTTTCCTATGTTTACATTTATATTTGAATGTCCACCTTTACCTTCTGAATATCCGTTTTCTCTTTATGAATGTCCATTTTTTATTTGTCGCAAATGTCTCTTTGCTATTTATTTTACCATATTCTGCGGGAAAACACGACCGAAAACCAGCAACACTCTGTGTAAAATGTAGTCGAAAAAACCGGACAGCAATCGCTCACCATCCGGTCTCTTATTATTGTTCTATTTTTCTTCTATAATCGCATATCCCATACTTCCAAGCTTTCCGGCTTCATAGGATTCACTCAAAAGCACGCTGCCCTTTCCCAAATACTCCCGCAGATCAATCGTTGTACTGCCATTATTGAGACAGACTGTAATCTTGTGATCTCCCCAGGTTCTCTGATAGATATATCCTCCGTCATGATCCATATATCGCAGAGTGTAATCTCCATAGGTCAGCTCCTCATGTTCTTTACGAATAGCAATCAGCCGGGAAAAGAAATCATCCTCTTCATCCTGCACCTTTTCCCAGGGCATGGGCCCCCGCAGTGTTGTCTCGCTACTTCCGTCCATTCCCAGTTCATCCCCATAGAATACGCAGGGGATTCCGGGAGAGGTAAACAGGAACACCTCTGCTAGCCGGAATCTTCGCAGGTCCCCCTCGCAGTACGACAGGAACCGGTTGACATCATGGCTGTCTAATAGGTTTAACTGCCCACGCAGCGTTCCGGTACGATATCGCAGTAGCATCTTCACGATACGATCATGAAATTCCTCTGCGGAAATTTTCCGAAGGGCAAAGAAATCACGACAGTTCTTCCGGAAATCATAATTCATGGTGGAATCAAACATGTCTCCGTTCAGCCAGGTCTCCGAGCTCTCCCATATCTCCCCTATCATAACACTCTCCGGATTTTCCTCATGAGCAGCCCTATGGAAATCTCTCCAAAATCCCCGATCCACTTCATTTGCCACATCCAGACGCCAGCCATCCACCTTAAATTCCCGAATCCAATAACGGCATACTTCCATAAAATAAGCTCTTTCCTCCGGATTAGAAGAATTCAGCTTCGGCATCTTCCGCTCATAAGCGAAACAACTGTATGTCGGCTTTTCTTCTTCCGTTGCCGGGCGTATAACCGGAAACTGCAGCCGATAAAACCAGTTGGCATATTCGGAGCTTTCTCCTTTTTCCACCACATCGCTAAACTGCGGGAAATACCAGCTGCAATGGTTGAACACACCGTCAATGACAATGTGCATTCCTCTGTTGTGAATATCCTGCACCAATTCCCGGAACTCTTCGTCCGTTCCCATATTGGGGGACACATGAAAATAGTCTAGCAGGTCGTATTTATGATACTCTCCCGCCGTGAATACCGGGTTCAGGTAGATACAGTTGAATCCCAGCTTCTGAATATAATCCAGATTCTCCCGGATCCCCTGTATGGTTCCGCCCAGACGGCTTTTCAACCGGATGCCGTTCTGCCATTCCATCTCTTTTCCCTGTCCTACGATCTCGCGGTGTCCGCTGGCAAAGCTGTCCGGGAAAATATTGTAAACGATTGCCTCCCGGAACCACTTCGGTTCCTCACAAATCTCTTCTCTGCGGATAAACGGATACTGGTAAAATTCGCTTCTCTCTACCGGAAGATATTTTGCGCAGATATCTGCATAATAGAACCTCGTCTCTTCCGGGTCTTTCAATTCAAAATAGTAGCATACCCTGTCATACGGAGTCTCAAAAGTTGCATCATAATAGTCAAAATGCATATCCGACAGTATCTTCTTCATGTACACTGCCGTAAACACAATAGGATCACCGGGTTGTACGCGGTCTCCGTACCACAGAACACAATCTGTCAAATTATCCTTCGCCACCCGGATACGAATTGTAAGATTCCTCTCACTGTTCGCAAATGCATACTGCGACAGCGGTATATGTAAAATTGCTTCTTGTAAAATCATAAGTTCCTCCTGCTTTTAACCTTTGACACCTCCCGAAGACAGTCCCGATACCATGTATTTCTGCACCAGGAAAAACAAAATCAATACAGGAAGTGTTGTCAGAATTGCCGCTGCCGAAAAAAGCGGCCAGTTACGCGTATAGTCCGTAGCCTGCAGAGAATACAGCGCTACCGCCAGTGTATTTTTCTCCGCGCCTGACAAAAAGACTGTGCTGAAAATATATTCATTCCACACATAGATCACCACCAGAACAGAAGAGATGATGATGCTTGGCCTTGCCAGCGGCATGACGATCTTCGTGATCAATTGTCTGTCATTCACACCATCAATTCTCGCTGCATCCTCGATAGCCTCAGGAATACTGTCAAAATATCCCTTCATATTCCAGAAAACAAAAATCGCCATACTTCCCGCATAGATAAATACCAATCCCATATAAGAATTCAACAGATTCAGAGTCTTGATAATCCGATAAATTGCAAACATGGAGAGAATTGCCGGGAACGCATTTAACACCAGTAAAATATATAAAGTCCTCTTTCGTCCGGCAAACCGCATTCTGGAAAATACATACGCAGCCGGCACAGCCACCAGCATAGTTAGCAGAACGGTCAGTGCGCTTAGCAGAAGACTGTTCACAAACCATCTCCCAAAAGGTCTCTCCGTCAGGATCGTAATATAGTTATCCATAGTGATTGTCTTCGGCAAAATATGAAATTCTGTGGAAATAATACTGTTACTCCCACTGATAGATATACTGAATGCATACAGGATAGGAATCAGTGTCAGGAAAGAAAGTAAAATGAATCCTATATTCAGCAATATCAGCTTTACTTTTTCTTTAATTTTTTTCCCTGTCATATTCCCCTCACTGTTCCGAGATTGAAAACTCTCTTCGGTTCATGGTCTTGTAAAGCACCAGTATAATCACAAATACAATAAACGCCACAGCGGATGAATATCCATAGTTGCTGGTAATAAACGCTTTTTCATATACATAGGTGATTACCGTATTAATATCTGCACCAGTCTTCGAACCGGTCTGCATCGTCATCAGATACACAATGTCAAACTGCTTAAACGCCGTGAATGTAGCCATAATGATCACCGGCATCAGAATGGGAAGAATCTGTGGAATGGTCACATAGAAATGTTTTTTCCAAAATCCCGCACCATCTAATTCCGCACTTTCATAGATATTCCGGTCAATACTCTGCATGGCACCGTCCATCATCGTGAACATATACGGAACTCCCAGCCACAGGTTCACCACCAGACAACTGATAAATGCCATACCGTTTGTGGACAGAAAATTTACCGTTTTGCCTCCAATCTGTTTCAGTATCTGATTAAACAGTCCGAATTCCGTATTAAAAATTCCCATGCGCCATAACAGAATTGATACATATGCCGGCATCGCCCAGGGCACGATCAGCAGAGTCTTGTAGACCCTTCTCAGTTTTAATCCCTTCGCATTCAGCCCAACGGCAACGAAAAAGCCAAAGATCAACTGTAATGCCATACTGGATACAGTCCATAATAGAGTCCGTAAAAAAGCAGGAAGAAATCCAGAATCAAAAGCCAGCAATGCCTTTTTATAATTGTCCAGTCCAACACAATGATAATCCTTCCAATGATAAATACTCATATTGGTAAAGGATATTTCTACGGTATACAATAAGGGCACGACAATCATCAACCCTACAATGATCAGAAACGGCATACTGTAGAACCATGCTTTCTTCTTTCCTCGTTTCATCCTGCTTTCACTCCTTACCTGTCATTACATCTGCAAATTACTGCATTGCAGAAATCTGTTCCAAAGCTTCCTTCTGATGTGCATCGCATGCCGTCTGCACATCCTCTCCACGCTTATTCACTGCTGCCAGCAGGTCATCTGTCACTGACCACATCACATCCATTTCCGGAATGTTGGGCATAGGTACTACATTGTTTGCCATAGTCTTCAGTGCCATGATCATTTGGTCCTCTGACACAGATGCATCTTCATAAGCTTTACTGTTGGCAGGTGCACAGCTTGCGGCATTTGCCAGTGCCACACCGGTCTCCTTGGATCCAAGTACCTTCAACACTTCTGCCAACGCCTCCTTTTTCGTCTCTGCTGCATGCTTCAGTACATGAACGCCCTGTACTCCGGAAAAAGGTGTCAGAGATGTGCCGTTCGGCAGGACCGGCATCGGCGCAATTCCCAAGTCAATACCGGCTTCTTTGATACCCGGTACCAGCCAGGGACCTCCGATAGTACTTGCTGCTTTTCCTTCCGTAAACAGAGTTGTCACGGTATTGTACTCACCATCTGCCGGCATATATGACACAAACTGCTTATGATATTCCATAGCTTCTACCGTCTGGGGCAGATTCAATCCCGGCTCTCTGTTCTCATTGATCAGATAACCGCCAAAGCCCTGGATCCAGGCTGCTGCATTATAGGAAGTGGAATGCTGCTCGACAAATACATACTGATCTGCCGTGGTCTCATTCTTCATAAGTTCCAACAATTCATCCGTGGTCGCCGGTGCAGTCTCCATCAGATCCTTATTGTACAGAAACAGCAATGCTTCATAGTACAACGGTAATTGATATTTGTCTCCCTGATACTCCCCGGCGCTTAACGTCATAGGAAGGAAATCCGCCAGATCATCCTCCGTCAACACATCGGTAATCGGAGACAGGATTCCCATCTGTGCAAAGGTACCTACTTTATCATGTGCCCACATAAACATATCCGGCGCACTTTCCTGATCGTCACCCACTAATTTTAAGGCATCCGACATATTTTCTTTTCTTTCAAAAGTGACTACAATCTCCGGTGCCAGTGCATCGACCTGCTTCTGTAACGTATCGGCAATAGTGGCATCCGCACAATGCCATACGGTAATATTCACCGGCTCTGTCGTCTGCGTATTCTGATTTTCCGTTGTCGTGGTTACATTACTTTCTGTATTTACGGTTGCCTCTGATCCGCATCCGCTTAACATGGATACTACTAAAAGTGAACTTAGCAACATTGCAATTTTTTTCTTCATAGCTTCCTCCTTTTGATAAAACGTTTTTCTACTTTTATAAAACACAGCGCTATGTTTAAAAAATATTGAATCTTCTTTGCGAATTCGATATACTAAAAATAGCAGACCGCCTGCGAAATAGCAACGAAACAGCCCATAAAAAATGCACAATTTACGCAAACGTTTTACCAATGGAGGATCTCAGATGGCAGCAACAATCAAGGATGTAGCCAAAAAAGCCAATGTATCTATTTCCACAGTCAGCCGAGTACTGAGCAATCAGATGCATGTCTCTTCTTCCACTTATAAGCGAATCCAGGATGCCGTAGCCGAATTGAATTACATTCCCAATTCTTCCGCAGTATCCCTGGTTAAAAAAAGCAGCACAACTGTCCTCTATGCTGACAGTTTTTACAAGGGACGCCCCTACGAGAATCCCCATATGTTCGACATTATCTCCGGTTCGTCCCATGAATTACGCAAAAAAGGATATTTTCTCGGCTTATTGGATCTGGATCGTTCCAAAGAAAAATCTGAAGAGCAGATCATCAACGCCATACAATCTAAAAAAGCAGATGGCATTCTGATCAACGGTTATTACGTAACTCCTGCAATTGAGAAAGTACTATTAGCCACCGATTTCCCGCATATCTGTATCGGAAAACCCTCTTTCGACTCCATGCTGTCCTGGATTGACACCAATCATTCTCTGTCTTCTAATCTGGCAATCACTCACCTGGTCTCTCTCGGGCATAAAAAAATTGCCTTCGTCGGCGGTTCTGACAAAGACAATATTTACAGAGATCGTTTCCTGGGATATCGGCTGTCTCTCGAGCGCAACAATCTCTCACCCCGAGATGCTTATGTCATCCCTACTTCTTCCAATCTGGAAGAGATCATCCAACATACCACGGAGCTTCTGCGACTACCGGAACCTCCCGACAGCATTCTGTGCTTTAACAGCCTTATCGCCGTCGGCGTCATCCAGGCAATCCGTCAGTTCCGCCTGCGCATTCCGGAGGACATTTCTATTGTCTCCTTCGACAATTACCCTTATGCACCTCTGATCACACCATCTCTGACTGTCGTGGATATTGATATGTACAGTCTTGGCACCCGTGCCGGAGCATCTCTGCTGAAAAAGATACAGAACCCGGAGATGCTGATCCAGACCTATACCGCCTTGCCACATTTGATTCAACGAGACAGCACGGTGTTACACAGTGAAACATAATTCGTATATATCCTTAAATCTTGCGGAAAATGTTCCGAATTTTAATAAAGACCATAGCTTTTCACTTAACATTTGCTCATTAGAATTAATCAGCAGACTGGCTCCTTCATCATATGCGATATCAAAACAATATTCTTCCTGCTCAATCTGCTTTCGTATAGAAATCATTTATAAAATCTCCAATCTGATGGTTTCCATCACCATGTTTGTCTTTGGCAGTTCATATGCATATTCCATAATTTGTGTCATGTCCATTTTATGGATCAGCTTTCTATAGTTACTTATTATTTCTTTGTATAGATCAAAAGAAAATTTGCGCTTATTACGTATTAATTCAATCAGCAGTCTCTCTTCATTATAAATTGTTATATCCACTCCATCATACTCTATCGTTGTCTTCCCCATTTCAAAAGCATTACTGTTCTCATAAATCTGCTTCACCCGTACATCTTCAATTTTTCTATTACTTTTGGGCGTTGCGACATAATAATGATCCGGTATGGTGTCGGTCAGTCCATAATAATAAAATGCGCTGTTAAGTGTCAGTATTGCATTCGGATATTTTTTCATGATGATCTCTAATTCCGGCACATACCTATCCTCTGAATAGAGACCCTTTTCTGTTATAAATAGATGACCTTCCTGTATGTTTTTTTAATTTGATAATCTGTACCATATTTTTCCAGACATTCATGATATGATAATAACATATTCCCCTCCTGGTTTTAGCTATTGTAGGTAAAATATATTTTTTACCTGTTTCTATTTCAATATCATCATAACTTATTATATTTGTCCCTATTTACCTTTGTGTGTCTAATATCAAGACAGTATAATTATGCATTTCACGAATTGCGTATGCAGTTAGAAAATCAAGTAGTCCAAATTCAAATACAATCCTAAGAGGCTTTTCAGATAATCTGGAGAGCCTTTTTATATTTTTAGAAACGTTAAGTTATTATTTTGTTCTTGTGTCTATAAATATTATAATGTCTATACTTCATGTAGTTGTACATTTAAGGCAATGAATACACATCTTAGGTAATGTCTATGAACCATTTTTTCAACACCTCAATATAGAAAATATAATTTATTTTTGAAAGGAACATTTTATGGAAAGCAAATCACAGACATTAGTTTGGCTGTAGTGCTTTTTATCAACATGTGTTAGACTACTGTTATACAAAATCGATATTTGTGGAGGTAAAGAGTGTATGAAAAAGGAACTGCGTATTCTGGTTATTTTAATTGCTGTGTTATTGGTAGGAACAGTAGGTTACTATTTCATGCCAAAGAAATTCGGTAAGAATGTAAATCCTTCTGAGGTAGACCATATAAATGTGTTCGATGGAAATACAGGAACTGGTTTTACTATCACCGATTCAGAAGATATCGAATATATAGTGGCGAATATTCAAGGTATTTCAATGAAAAGAGATGGCATTTCACTTGGAAGAACAGGATACAGTTTTAAAATTAGTTATATAAACAGCAACGATAAAGATATCATACCTGTATTTATTCTCAATAGTGATAATACAATTTGTAAAGATCCATTTTTCTATAGATGTGATGGTGGATTATGCTTTGATTACTTAAAAGCATGTGAAGAGAAATATAAAACTAATGCAACAGAATCTATAGAAGAAAAATAACTTATTGCTGATAAATGTTTTGATGGGGCGATGGTTTTTACATTGATAATAATGGTAATTATTTTATTGGTTTTGATACCTGTAGGAATTGTTGTAGATAAAAAGATTGAAGCTTATTTTGAAAATAAGAGAGAACCTTAAATTCTTATTTATGGAGGTATATATTATGAGAGTAATCATTTCAATCATTCTTATGGTAATTGCAGCGTTGGTCGGTTTTTTCTTTGGTGCTGGAATGAACGAAGCAATGGGTGGAGCAATACTACTTTCAATGATTACAGGTTTTGCTTGCACTATTAATGCTATTGAAAAGAACAAGAAGGACTGACAACTTCCTGTTTTGAGAATTGAGAAAATCGATACTTGTAGATGGAGGTAATCAAAATGAAAGAATATCAATATTTGATTGGAAAAATTATTGTCGCAGTGGCAATTATAGTTGCCGCAATCATTATAGCGCAGGCTATTGGTGGAGCTGGAGAAAGTATCCGTAGTAGCTTGTTGCAATTAATGGATGCTCTTCGATAACTTCCAGTTTGCCGAAATATATTTCTAACTTTCCCTATTTTACAGGCTTTCCAGCCTGTGCATTAGCGAAACGATATGTATTTTCCCTTATTTTTGCCCTTATGAGATAATCGTAAGGGAAATAAGGGAAAGTTTTATTTAGTCATTGCCTG